>JBIOTQ010000016.1:0-28975 GCA_044866075.1 Actinomycetota bacterium
AGCGTCGGCGCGCCGGGGGAGCGCTCGGCCTCGCGCAAACCGCGGCCCGTTCGGCCGGAGGGTGTCGCTCCTCCAGCGGCGCCTCCGCGTCGGCGCGCCTCGCCGCCGTCACGCGTTCCAGGAACGATCCGGCCATGCCGGGAGCCTACAGGCGGAGCGTGAGGAGCGTGTCCCACGCGATGCGGCCGACGCGATCGACCGAGGACCTCTGAACGATCGCATACGTGTCGCGCGGCGTGTGCAGCGTGGCGTGCTCGCCAGACCAGAGCCATCCGACGACGTACCCGGCGCGCTCGAACGGCGCGTGGTCGCTGAACACGCCGAGCACGATGCGCTCGGCCGCCGGCAGCTTCAGCTGGCGCGCCGACGCGAGCAACGCATCGATGATCTGGTCGCCGGTGAGCTTCTCGTGGCAGATGAACGCGCGCGGCCCGTTGCCGACCATATCGAGCGCGATCATGCCGTGGATGCCTTTCTTCTCGGCCGCGCTCAGGTGCGCCAGGTAGTAACGCGACCCGAAGGTCGCCCCGGTAAGTCCCGGCCGGCGTCGCTCCTCTCCCCCGAACGCGATCCAGACGGCCGGCATCGCGGTCCGTCCGATCGAGGCGAGCCGCGCCAGCTCGAGCATCACCGCGACGCCGGATCCGTTGTCGTTCCCGCCGGGGCTCGGCGTGACCGTGTCGAGGTGCGCGCCGACGACGAGGTGCGGCGCCGCCGGATCGAAGCCCCGCGGGACGGCGATCACGTTCCGCGTGTATCCCGCCTTCACCGGAACGCCCTGGCTCTTGCCCGCGGGAACCGGCACGCGCTGCTGGGTCACGCGGTACCCGAAGCGCGCGAACGTCGACCCGACGTACCCGGCCGCACGCAGATACGAAGGCGCCGCCGCTTCGCGCGAGCCGATTGTGACCGAAAGGACCCTGTCGTGCGCCATCGCGCGGTCCGCGTCGAAGACCACCCGTACGGGGGTCGGCGAGGGACTGGGACTGCTCGAGACGGCCGTCGGCGCCGGCGTGGGGACGGCGACGGGCGTCCCGGTGCACGCGGGGACGGAGAGCGCCGCGAAGCCGATAAGAGCCGCGGCGCGGCGACGTATGGACACGAAGACGATGGTATCGGCGCCCCCCTCCTCGCGCGTGAGGGTTCGCGCAACGCCCGTTTAGAGTGGGTTTCGACGTCGTCAGAGGGAGGACCTCATCACACGCACGCGGCAGATCGCGGTCGCGGCCGCGGCCCTCGTCCTCGCCGGCGGGGGCGTCGCGCTGGGATGGGCGCTCGACGGGGGGACGCGGGATCGCGCGGCGCGGGCCGAGCGGCGCCTCCGCGATGTTTCGGCGTCGGCGTCCGCGGCGGCCGCCGAGCGGGATCGCATCAAGGCCGACCGCGACCGCTTGGAGGCGCAGATCGCCGCGCAGTCCGCGCCGCCGAAGGTGTGTCCCGAGGAGACGCTTTCGACGGCCAACGCGCAACTCCTCGCGCGGTTCACCGTCGATTACCCGTGCGGGTGGCACCTCCTCGAGGATCCGCTGCAGTCGTTCGCCGACGACGCGGGCGAACGCAGGGGCCGCATGCTCGACCAGCTCTTCCTGAGCGCGCTCCCGATCTCGAAAGCACCCCGCGACGGGCCGCTGACGGAGATCACGCTCGACACGTGGTACGACGATCCCAACGTGGAGGGGGACGCGTTGCCGGCGCTCTCGGACTGGATCGCGAACGCCAAGAAGCGCTTCTCGAGCGTGACGGAGACATCCACGAAGACGCGCGCCGGACTCCTCGTGGTGAAGCTTGATGGAGCGATGAACTTGTTCGACCGGCCGCAGTCCGCGGTGCTCTACGTGTGGGAGTGGACCGACGCGAACGGCGCGCGCCGCATCTCGGAGGCGTTCGCCCTCGAGCCGGGGCCGATCGTCACGCGGACGCTTGCGGCGATGGTTCGGTCGTTCCGCGTGCTCGGACCGTGAGTGCCGCGGCCGCGAGGGCCAGAACCGCCGCGCCGCCGAAGATCACGTAGATGCCGACGCCGGCTCGTGCCGGGAACGAGGCGATCGCCCCGGGGTCGATCGGCGCGTCGTTCCCCGCCAGGAGACGCGCGATGACGCGCGCCGCGTTGCGGTTGAGATCGGCCATGTACGCGGCGGCGAGCCCCGCGGACGCCAGCCCGAGGAGGCCGGCGGCGATGGCCAGATCCCGTTGGCCCAGGCGTGCGTACGCGACGATCAGCGCGAGAGCCAGGACGCCGAGGACGACCGTGACCTTGCCGTCGTCCTGCAAGCCGTAGCCCGTGGTGATGCCGACGAGCGGCTGCGGGACGCGGATCCACGGAAGGACGGACCCCGCCGCGATCGCGAGCGCACCGAGCCCCGCGAGCCCGAGCCGGCGGTCCTCGATGAACCGGATGAGGAGATTCACAGCTTGCCGTTCCCCTCGGGACCGCCGGGCGGCCGCTCCGGAAGGCCGAGCCGCGGCGCCCGGCCCCCAACGGTCGCACCCCCGAGAGCGCCGATCGCGGCGAGCACGGCGCCGCACGCCGTCACGATGATCCCCGGTCCACTCACGACTCGGACGACGGTTCCCGAGGCTCCCGGGACCGGCCGTATCTCCGCATCCAGCACGCGGAGCGTGCGGCTCGGGATGTCCGCGCGGGTCTGAAGCGTCCCGACGAAGACGCCGATCGCCACGCCGACGGCGAGTAACGCGAGCGCCGTTCGGACTCGCGGCCCGGTCACGAGCCACCCGAGGGGAACCAGCGCGATGAGCAGACCGAGACCGAAGAGGTATCCGGCACCAACACCCGAGGCGTCGACGGAGAGTCGCCCTCCGGCGAGGAGCACGCGCGGCAGGCCCGGCGCATCGACCGGCGTGGAACGTACGCTCGTCGTCGCCCATTCCAGCCGGGTGCCGATCGCGATGACGGCGCCGCCGCCGATGACGCCGGCGCCGGCGAGCATCAAACGCCGGACGGGATCCACGGGTCGCTCAGCCGAGCTGTTCGGCCGCCTTGATGGCGGACAGCAATGCACGGGCCTTGTTCCGGCACTCGTCGTCCTCGGTTTCCGGAACGCTGTCGGCGACGATCCCGGCGCCGGCCTGAACATACGCGGTGCCGTCCTTGATCAGCGCGGTGCGGAGCGTGATGCACGTGTCGAGGTTCCCCGAGAAGTCGAAGTATCCCACGGCCCCCGCGTACGGTCCGCGGCGCGACGACTCCAGCTCGTCGATGATCTCCATCGCGCGGATCTTCGGAGCGCCGGAGACCGTGCCCGCGGGAAAGGCCCACTTGAACGCGTCGAACGCGCTGCGGTCGGGAGCGATGTCGCCGTGCACCTCGCTCACGATATGCATCACGTGCGAGTAGCGCTCGATCTGCATCAGCTCCTCGACGCGCACCGTGCCCGGCGTGCACACGCGCCCGAGGTCGTTGCGCGCCAAGTCGACGAGCATCACGTGCTCGGCGCGCTCCTTCTCGTCGGAGAGTAGCTCGTCGGCCAGCTTGCGGTCTTCGTCCTCGCTCGCGCCGCGCGGCCGTGTCCCGGCGATCGGCCGGATGATCGCCTCACGGCCCTGCACGCGCACGTGCGGCTCGGGCGACGAACCCACCAAAGCACTGCCCGGGTACTGCAGGAAGAACATGTACGGACTCGGGTTGATCAACCGGAGCACCCTGTACACGTCGAACGGATCGGCGGTCGTCGGCATCTGGAAGCGCTGCGACACGACGACCTGGAAGATGTCGCCGGCGGCGATGTACTCCTTGGCCTTCACGACGTTCGCCATGAACTGCTCGCTCCCGATGTTCGACGGCACGTCACCGACGTCCGCTTCCAAGGCCGGTGACGAGGGTCGCGCGGAGCTCGCTGCGTTCGCCAGTCGCGCGACGAGGGCCTCGGCGCTTTCCACGGCCTCGTCGTACTGTCGCGCCGGATCGTCGCCGATGGCGACGTTCGAGATCACGCTGAGCCGCTGCCGCAAGTGATCGAAGACGAGGAGCTTCCCGATGAACAGCAGCCACAGCTCCGGCATCTCGAGGTCGTCGGTCGTCGTCTGCGGCAACCTCTCGATGTAGCGCACCGCGTCGTATCCGACATATCCGACGGCGCCGCCGTGCAGCGGCGGCAGGCCGGGCAGCGCCGGCGCGCGGTAGGCGCCGAGCGCGCGCTCGACGGCGGCGAGCGGGTCCGGAGCGTCTTTCACCGCCGCCGGCGGCTCACCGTCGTACGTCAGGACGCCGCCGCGGCTGGACATCACGAGGAACGGCTCGCAGCCGATGAACGAGTACCGGCCCCACCGCTCGCCGTGCTCCACGGATTCGAGAAGGAACGAGTTCGGCTCGCTGCCGAGCTTCCGGTACGCACCGACGGGCGTCTCGAGATCGCCGAGGACCTCGCGCCATACCGGCACGAGCGTGTGATCCTTCGCCAGGCGGAGGAACTCGTCCCGGCTTGGCGCGTACTCGGGGGCGGCCACGGTGCCAGGCAGTCTAGACGAGCCCTCGCGGGCGTTCCGTGATATCAGGCGGGCCGCCGCGCGGGACGGAAGTTGAGGATCGGACGGAAGAACGTTTGCGCCAGGATCGGGCCCGGCTGGAACCAGAGGTACGCGTCCCGCAGCCGGCACGCGGACGCGCTTTCGAGGAGCTGGAGGCGGCTCGTGATCTCCGACCACCCGCGTATCCATCGCACGCGCCGCCGCCGGAGGCGCTCGAATCGAGGCAGGGCCCGCTCCGGTTCCGGAAGCACCTTCATGGTTTGCGCCAACACCACCGCGTCTTCGATCGCCGTGCACGCTCCTTGGCCGAGGTTCGGACGCATCGCGTGCGCCGCGTCGCCGATGAGAACGACGCGCCCCCTCCCCCACCGCCGCCGGAAGGGCAGATCGAACAGACGGTTGCGCACGATCCATTCGGGCTCGGTCGCCCGGATCAGGTCGGCGACGCCCTCGACGGCGTCGGCGAAGAGCCGCACGATCTCGTCGCGCCCGCCGTCGACGGTGTCGACGGGGAGATTCTTCGTCGCATACCAGAACGTGCGCCCGCCGGTGAGAGGCATGAGCGCGAAGTGCTTTCCGCGCCCGTACCAATTGAACGAGATGCCGGCCGGCCAGCGTTCATCGGAGACGTTCGCGATCCCTCGCCACGCGACGTGCCCCGCGTAGCGGGGCTCCCAACCCGGAAAGATGACGCTGCGAATCGTGGAGAAGATCCCGTCCGCACCGACCAGGATGTCGCCGCGCGCGATGGAACCGTCTTCGAACCGGACGGTGACGCCGCGGTCGTCCTGCTCGACCCCGACGCAGCGCGCGGAGGTATGCACCGTGGAGGCGTGGACGCGCCCGGCGAGCGGCACGAGCACGTCCCGGCGTTCGAGAGCGAGGCTCGTCCCGAGCCGCCCGACGGGGATCCGATGGAGGACCCGGCCTCGCCAGGTGAGGACCCGGATCTCCTCGATCGGTGAGCCGACGCCGGCGACCTCGCCGGCGACGCCCAGCCATCCCAGCGCCTGGACGCCGTTCCGCCACACCGATTTCCCCGCGCCGATGTCGCGGATCTCGGGCGAGCGTTCGAAGACCTCCGCCTCGATGCCGACCTTCTGGAACGCGACGGCCGCCGACAGCCCCGCGACTCCTCCGCCGACGACGAGCGCCTTCACGGGTCAGAGGCTCGTGATCGCGTCTCGCCCCAGGACGCGGAAGAAGCACGAGCGTTCGCCCGTATGGCACGCCGGCCCGGCGGCGTCGACGAGGACCAACAACGTGTCGGCATCGCAGTCGAAACGCACCTCGGTCACGCGCTGGGTGTTGCCGCTCGTGGCGCCCTTGTGCCACAGCTCCTTGCGCGACCGGCTCCAGAACCACGTCTCGCTCGTCTCCAGGGTCCTGCGCAACGATTCCGCGTTCATCCACGCGACCATGAGCACCTCGCCGGTGTCGTGCTGCTGCACGATCGCCGGCATCAGCCCTTTCTCGTCCCAGCGCAGCGCGGAGAGGTCGGCGCTCACGGCTTCCGCGCCACCCAGATCATCTCGAGACAGCCTTCGGCGAGCGGTCGCTCGTCGAAGTCCCCGTAGAGGTCTTCGATCTCGAAGCCGGAGCGCGTCAGCAGGTGCTCCATCTCGAAGCGGTGGATCATCCGGACTCGGAGCCGCCCTTCCGTGGTTTCCACGAGCTTCTTGCCTTCGTACGCTTCGACGGTCGCGTTGATCGTGATCTCCTGGGTCGTGATCTCGTACTCCGGGACGACCCAGATCTCGCAGCGGCGTCCGCGCTCGTCGATGAACTCCGCGTGCAGGTTCCGCTTGCGATCCTGGCTGACGATGAAGGCGGGGTCGGGCACGAACATGTTGAGGATCAGGTGCCCGCCGGGAACGAGCGACCGGTACACGCTCGACAGGCAGGTGAGCTGCTCCTGGGGCGTCTCCATGTGCAGGAACGACCGGAAGGGGATCGTGACCAGGTGAACGGGCTCCTCCGCCACGAACGTCTTCATGTCGGCCTCGGCGAACGCGATCATGTGCGCGACGCCGGCATCGGCGGCGCGTCGTCGGGCTTCCGCGATCATCGCCGGCGACAGGTCGACCCCGATCACGTTCTGGCCGGCCTGCGCCGTCGGGATGGCGATGCGTCCCGTGCCGACGCCGAGTTCGACGATCGGGCCAGGGACCTCGAGCGCGCGGCGGACGTAGAAGTCGACGTCGCCGGTGACGTCCTTCGTCCACTCGTCGTAGAAGCCCACGAACGCGAGGTACGGATCCACATGGGTCATGGTCATCGCATCGGGATCCCACGCCCGGCGCAGTGAGCCTTGACGTCCGCGATGCGCATCTCTCCGAAGTGGAACACGCTTGCGGCCAGCGCCGCGTCGGCCGCGCCGTCCGTCAATGCCTCGGCGAAGTGCTCGGGCCTTCCTGCGCCGCCGCTCGCGATGACCGGAACCTCGACCGCCTCCGCGACGGCGCGCGTCAACGCGAGGTCGTAGCCGTCCTTCGTCCCGTCGCGGTCCATGCTCGTCAGCATGATCTCGCCGGCGCCGTGGTCGCCGGTCGCGCGCCGGGCCCACTCGACCGCGTCGATGCCGGTGGCCGCGCGGCCGCCTTCGACGACGACCTCCCACGATCCGTTCGCCCGTCGTGCGTCGATCGCGATCACGATGCACTGCGAGCCGAACTCGTCGGCCGCGGCGCGCAACACGTCGGGGTCGCGGACGGCCGCCGTGTTGAGCGAGACCTTGTCCGCGCCTGCGCGCAGCATGTTGCGCACGTCGTCGACGCCGCGCACTCCCCCACCGACCGTGAGCGGGATGAAGACCTGCTCGGCCGTCCGCCGCACCACGTCGATCATCGTGTCGCGCTTCTCCCACGACGCGGTGATGTCGAGGAACACCAGCTCGTCGGCGCCTTCGCGATCGTAGATCCCCGCCATCTCGACGGGGTCGCCGGCGTCCCGGATATCGACGAAACGGATGCCCTTGACGACACGTCCGGCATCGACATCGAGGCACGGGATGATGCGACGCGCGAGCATCAGGTGACCGCTTTCATCGCCTCGGGCAGCGTGAAGCGTCCCGCGTACAAGGCCTTGCCGACGATGCAACCCTCGACGCCGAGGTCGGCGAGAGCGCGCAGGTCGTCGAGCGAAGAGACGCCGCCACTCGCGACGACTGGGCGCTTGGTGCGCTTCAGCACAGTCCGGAGCAGATCGAGGTTCGGTCCCTCGAGCATGCCGTCGCGCGCGACGTCGGTCACGACGAACCTCTCGACACCGGCTTTGATCAGTCGCCGCAGGGTCGGCCACAGGGGCCCGCCGTCCTGCGTCCACCCGCGCGCTTGCAGCGTTTCCCCGCGCACGTCGAGGCCGACGGCGATGAACGATCCGTTCATCGCCACCGTGTGCTCGACGAACGCCGGGTCGTTGATCGCGGCAGTTCCGAGCACCACCCGGTCGGCGCCGGCGAGGCGGGCGGCGTGCACGGCCTCGCCGTCGCGGATCCCGCCCGAGCACTGCACCGGCACCCCGACCGAGCGGATGATCTCCGCGATCACGTTGCGGTTCCGTGGTTTCCCTTCGAAGGCCGCGTCCAGATCGACGACGTGCAGCCACTCGGCACCCTCCGACTCGAAGCGTTTCGCGACGGCGACCGGGTCCTCGTCGTAGACGGTCTCGCGTCCGAAGTCGCCCTGCAGCAGACGAACGCATTTCCCGCCGCGGATGTCGACGGCCGGCAGAAGGATCACGATCCGCCTGCTTCACGCACGAAGTTGGAAAGAAGGGCGAGGCCCGGCTCCCCGCTTTTCTCGGGGTGGAACTGCACCGCGTGCACGTTGTCCCGCCAGGCGGCACACGCGAAGTCGACGCCGTAGTCGCTCCTCGCCGCGGCGACGTCCCGCGTGGCGTCCGGATAGAACGAGTGACAGAAGTAGAAGCGCGTCCCCGGATCGATCCCGGCGAACAGCGGCGCGTCCCGCGTCGGCCGGACCTCGTTCCACCCAATGTGCGGGATCTTCACGCCGTCCGGGAACCGCACCACCTTGCCCTCGAACACGCCGAGGCCGGGCCCGCCGCCCTCCTGGGATTGTTCGAACAAGACCTGGAACCCGAGGCAGATGCCCAGATACGGGCGTCCCCCGCCGATCCACGCCGCGATCGCGTCGCGCCCGGCGGGGCCGAGGTTCACGAGGCACGACCCGAAGGCGCCCTGCCCCGGCACGACGAGCCCGTCGGCGTCGCGCGGCACCGACGGCGTCACGTCGACCGTGGCGCCGACGCGCTCGAGAGCCTTCGCCACCGACCGCAGGTTACCCATCCCGAAATCCAGGACGGCGAGTCGCGTCACAGCGTCCCCTTCGTCGACGGCACGCCGGCGCTTCGCGTGCGGGTGCACGCCTTGCGCAGCGCCTGCGCCAGTGCCTTGAACGTCGCCTCCACGATGTGGTGCGGGTCCTTACCGGACAGCATGCGGACGTGGATCGTCGCGCCGGCCGCCTGCGCGAACGCGCGGATGAACTCCTCGGCCAGGCGAGTGTCGAAGGTGCCGATCATCTTCGTCTTGGCGTCGACGTCGTACGACAGGTACGGGCGCGACGACAGATCGAGGGCGACCTGGATCAGCGCCTCGTCGAGCGGCACCAGCGCGTCACCGAACCGCGCGATCCCCTGCTTGCCGGCGAGTGACTTGCGCAGGACGTCACCGACCGCGAGCCCCGTGTCCTCGACCGTGTGGTGCGCGTCGACCCTCAGGTCGCCGTTCGCGGTCACCGACAGATCGAAGCCGGCGTGCTTTCCGAGCTGCTCGAGCATGTGGTCGAAGAACGGGATCCCCGTGTCGGCGCTGGCCCTCCCGCGCCCGTCGACGACGAGGTTGACCTGGACGTCGACCTCTTTCGTCTTCCGCCGAACCTTCCCGGTCCGTGATCTAGTCGTTCTCCGCGGCGGCATCCGCCAGCACCCCTCTCAGAGCTTCCAGGAACGTCGCGTTCTGCTCGCCCGAGCCGACGGTCACGCGCACGCACCGATCGAGGCCGGGCACCGTCGAGAAATCCCGGATCAGCACCCCCCGATCGGCGAGCGCCCGCCACAGCTTCGTACCCTCGAGCGGCGTGCGGAAAAGGAGGAAGTTCGCCGCGCTGGGGAACACCTCGACGCTCGGAACACGCTGCATCTCCTTCACGAGCCGGTCGCGCTCGGCGACGATCTCGTCGACGGCCGACAAAGCGGCGCCGGCGTGACGGACCGCGACCTCGCCGCAGGCTTGCGTCAGCGCGGACACGTGGTACGGCAAGCGCACGACCTGTATCGCCTCGACCAGCCACGGGTGCGCGAGCAGGTAGCCGATCCGCGCGCCGGCGAGCCGCCACGATTTCGAGAAAGAGCGCACGATCGCCAGCCGGTCGTGCCCGCCGAGGATCGCGGTCGCCGATTCGCCGCCGAACTCCCCGTACGCCTCGTCGACGACGACGAGTCCCCGCCGCGCGTCGAGCGCTCCGCGAACGACGTCGAGGCTCTGCGCCGTCCCCGTCGGGTTGTTCGGCGAGCAGATGAACGTGACCGCCGGATCGGTCTCGCCCACGGCGCGCGCGGCGAGCTCGCGGTCGAGGACCCACGGCTCGGGCACGTGCCGGTCGACGACCTCCGTCCCGGTCGCGTGCGCGATGTGCGCGTGCATCGCGTAGGTCGGCTGGAAGAGGAGCACGCGGCGTCCGGGCCCGCCGAACGCGAGCAGCAGCGTCTGGATGATCTCGTTGGACCCGTTGGCGACCCAGACGCCTTCGCCCGGCCATAGCGACCGCGCCCCGAGGCCGTCGCGCAGAGCGCGCGCCTCGCGGTCCGGGTAGCGGTTGAGCGCGAGACGCGACACGCGCTCGGCGAGATCCTTCATCATCCCCTCCGGCGGCGGCCACGGGGACTCGTTCGTGTTGAGGCGCGTCGGCGCGTCGATCTGCGGCGCGCGGTACGGTGGCAACGCCTGCAGGTCGTCGCGGATGTCGAACGGGCGGTCGGTCACGTCAGTCGCACCTCGATCGCGCGCGCGTGCGCGCCGAGCCCTTCGGCGCCCGCGATGGCCACGAGCGACGGGGCGACCTGCTCCACACCGGCGCGGTCGAACTGGACGATGGCCGTCGACTTGATGAAGTCGGATACGCGCAGCGGCGACGCGAACCGCGCCGATCCGAACGTCGGGAGGACATGGTTCGTGCCGGCGACGTAGTCGCCGAGAGCCACCGGGGAGTACGGGCCGACGAATACCGCGCCGGCGTTGCGCGCGCGCGGCAGGTACGTCTCGGCGTCCTCGACCAAAAGCTCGAGGTGCTCAGACGCGAACGCGTCGGCGACGTCGAGCGCGCGAGCCACGTCCTCGACCAGGATCGCACGCCCCTGGCCTCTCAGAGCCGTCTCGATGTCGTCGCGCCGTTCCGCCCCGGCGAGCTCCTTGGCCAGCGCCTCCTCCACGTCGCGTACCAGATCGTCCGACGGCGTGATCAACAGAGCCGTCGCGAGCGGGTCGTGCTCGGCCTGCGCGACGAGGTCGGCGGCCACGAACGCGGGCGGCGCGGACGCGTCGGCGACGATCGCCACCTCGGTCGGCCCCGCGAACGAGTCGACGCCGACGTCGAGCGCGACCTCGTGCTTGGCGAGCGCGACCCACAGCGAGCCGGGGCCGACGATCTTGTCGACGCGCGTTATCGTCTGCGTCCCGTACGCCATCGCGGCGATCGCCTGCGCGCCGCCGCACTCGTATACCTCGTCGACGCCGGAGACCTCAGCCGCGGCCAGGGTGGCCGGGTGCACCCCGGAACCGTCCGGCGCGCCGGGCACGCACACGCAGATCTCCTCGACGCCGGCGACGCGCGCCGGCACGGTGGTCATGAGCACGGTCGAGGGATAGGCGGCACGTCCGCCGGGCGCGTAGCACCCGACCCGGCGCAGGGGCCGTGTCTCCTCCCCGACCCGGGCGCCCTCATCCCCGATCCGCCACCAGGCGGCACGCTCCTCGGAGAGCTGCGCCTCGTGGTAGCCGCGGATCCGTTCGCCCGCCGCCTTGAGTGCGGCAACAAGCCCTGGCCGACTCTTCTCGCGCGCCGCCGCGATCTCTTCCGGCGACACGCGCCGAGGCTCCGCGGGCGAGCCGCCGAACCGCTTCGACGCATCACCGACGGCGGTGTCGCCGCGCTCGCGAACGTCGCGAACGAGCGCGCGGACGGACTCGCGCGCGGCCTCGCGATCGAGGTGCGGCCGCCGCACCTTCTCGAGCAAATCGCCGCGGTATCCGCGCAGGTCAATGAGGGTGAGCACGACCCGGCGATTCTAGCCGAGGGCAGCCGGGTGGCCCCCAGCTTTTGCCGTCCTCGTGCTAGAGGAGGGCGCCCTCCAGCTGAAGGAGCGCCTTCTTCATCTCGGGCCCGCCGCCGTAGTTGCCCACGCTGCCGCCGGTCCGGACGACGCGGTGGCACGGGACGACGATCGGGATCGGATTGGCGCCCAGCGCGTTGCCGGCCGCGCGCACCGCCCGCGGGTTGCCGGCGCGCGTCGCGACGTCGCGGTAGGTCGCGACTCCGCCGTACGGGATCTTCGCCGTCGCGCGCAGCACGCGCTGCATGAAGCCGCCGGTGAGACGCCAGTCCAAGGGGATATCGAAGTCGTGGCGGCGCCCCTCGAAGTACTCGTCGAGCTCGCGGCGGAGCTCGTCGAGCTTGCCGGGCGCTTCGAGCACGCGGGGGGAGATCCGCCGGGACAGCTCGTCGAGAACCTCGTCGTACTCCGTGTGGAACGAAAGCGTCACAAGACCGCGCGGCGTCGTCGCGGCCAGGTACCGCCCGAAAGGCGTATCCACGAACCCGTACGCGACGTCCACGAGCCGCGCGTCCTCTGCGCGGGCGCCGAACCGTCCCGCCGCCTTCTTCGCCTGTCTGGCCGCGCTGTCGGACGACCCACCCACCCCGCGCAGCGCCTGCTCGATCGACTTCATCCTCTCCATGCCTCCCTCAGTTTCTTCACGCCGTCGGCCGCGCTCCGGCGCGCGGCGTCTTCCGATCCGCCCATCACGCGCGCGATCTCGCGGTAGGGCAGATCGTTCACGTACCGCGCGACGACCGCGGCCTGCTGCTTCGGCGGCAACGACCTCACGGCCGCCCACAACGCCGGATCGCGCTCGGCCTGTGCGGGCCCGGCACGATCGGGTACCTGCTCGACCGGCTCCGGCCTGCGCACGCGTGCCCGGTGCGAATCCATCGCCTTGCGATGCGCGATCGTGAGGAGCCACGCGCGCAGGTTCCGCGCGTCGCGCAGATCGGGGTACGCGCGTAGCGCGGCCAGGAACGTTTCCTGGAAGCAATCCTGCGCTTCTTGCGCTCCGACGAGCGCGACGAGGAACCGATACACGTCGTCGCGGTGCGCGTCGAGCAAAGCCTGGAACGGCGGCAGACTCACAGCCATGGAACGCACGCGAGCTCGGAAGTGTGAGGTTCAGCGTACAATGTCCTGGTGTTGATCCCTCTCTTCCCTCTCCACGTCGTTCTGTTCCCGGGAGCCACGTTGCCCCTCCACGTCTTCGAGCCGCGGTACCGCGAGATGATGACCGAAGTTCTCGGCACGGATAAAGCGCCCAACCCGGAACCCGGCTTCGGCGTCGTATGCATCCGCGCCGGCTACGAGGTCGGCGCGCCGGCCGAGACGCACGACGTCGGATGTCTGGCCTCGGTCGAGGAAGCCGTGCGCCACAAGGACGGCACGATGGATCTGATCGTCCGCGGGACGCAACGTTTCCGGATCGACGAGCGCCCGCCCGACGATCCGTACCCTCGCGCGAGCGTGACGGTCCTGGACGAGAAACCGGGTCGGGCACCCGATCGCGCCGTGCAGCTGGCGCGCGCCGCCCTCGATCGCTATCTCGCGGTCATCGCGCGGTTCGCGGACAAAGAGACTCCCGAGCTGACCCTGCCGTCCGATCCCGTCGCCGCGAGCTTCGCCGCCTCGGCGCTCCTGGTCGTCGACCTTCCGGTCCTCCAGGAGCTGGCAGAGGCGAAGACCGCGTCCGAGCGGCTCACGAGCGTCGCGAAGATCGCGCGATCGGAAGCGCACATTCTCGAGACCGTGGGCCCGCCGGCCGCGCGACCGGGCATCGACCGCGCCTCGTTGAACTGACTAGCTCGCCCGTTCGGACATCCCTCGGGGTCCACCGCATCGATACCGTGGGTATCTTCGCCCTCGAGGAGGCGCGGCATGAGAAGGAGCTTCGCAGCAGCCCTCGTCCTCTTGGCGCTCGCTTCGTGCACGGGCGGAGGCAAGCCCAAAGCATCTCGAACCCCAACGAGCTCGCCGGCTGAACCACCATCGGCGACCCTCACTGCCACCCCGACTCCCACGGCAACACCTTCGCGCTTCAAGGTGGTGGACAGCACCTGGGTGAGCGCGGACGTCGGGTGGGTGCTCGGCGCTGCCACATGCGGAGAAACGGAGTGCGTATCACTCAAGGCGACGAGGGACGGTGGCCGATCCTGGAAAGACGCGGCCTTGCCCACCGGAACACGACCCGACCGACTCAGGAATGACTGCCAGGATCCGTGTTTCGCACATGTCCGTTTCGCGAACAGGAAGGTGGGTTATTTATTCGGACCCGGATTCTACGTCACTCGCGACGGAGGCAGAACGTGGCACACAGAACGAGCTCGTCTCGTACTGAACCTCGAGATCTCTGACGGCCGAGCATTCCGAGTCGTCGCCCGGATGACAGGATGCCCGGGACCATGTGACGTTCGGATCGAGAGGTCCGTCGTCGGATCTCGGACATGGCGCGAGCTGTCGACGCCGCGGCAAGACGCCGCGGGCACCGGGCTGATCGTGAGCGGAACGCGCGTGTACCTCGCGGCCTACGGTAATCCCGCTGGTGGCGCGGGAGACGCGCACCCCGGATTTCTGCGCTCCTTGGACGCGGGTCGAACGTGGCGGAAGCTTGCCGATCCGTGTCAGAACGATCCGGATAGCGAGAACGATGGGATCGCGATCGCGGCCGCACCCGGAGGTTTCCTCGCGGTGCTCTGCCGGTCACGTATGTTTTCCGAGCGCCGCAGCTTCCTCATGACGTCGGCAGACTCTGGGCGCTCCTTCGCACCTCGACGCGTCCTCCCAAAAGCCTTCGCCGACGAGGTCGCCGCTGGCTCCGGATTTACGATCGCGGTCGCGGCCACGCGAGGAGCGCGATCCGTCGTCCTGGTGTCTCGCGATGGCGGGCGAACATGGCGCACGACGCTATCCGCGGCGTTGCCCGAGGGTGACGTTCGCGTCTTCTTCGGCTTCCAAAACGCGAGCACAGCTCGTGTGGCGCTCTCCGGCTCCGCGATTTGGACCACACGCGACGCCGGCGCGAACTGGACGCGATCCGATCCGTTCTAAGGGCTGAACTAACCGTCGTTCTGCGAGACGCGCCGTCCGCGTGCGCGGATGTCGGCCCGCACGCGTTCGAACGTGTCGCGGATCTCGCGGGCGGCGATCTGGAGATCCTCCACCTCGCGCCGGGCTTCCTCGGCGTCCTCCGACGCGATCCTTTGCACGGTCTGCTGAAGTAGTGCGGCGCGCAGATCGGCGTTGTCGGCGACCTCGAGAAGCTCTTGCAACGTCAGACGGAGCAGGAGCCGGACGCGCCGTTCCATCACGGACGGCTCGACGGGCACCTGCGCTGCCGCCGCGACGGTCGGGCGGATGTTCGCCGGCAGCGCCTCCATGTGCTCGCGAAGGTGCCGCTCCAAACGCTTCCCGCGCGGCACACCGAGCTTCCGCCGGATCGCTTGTTTGTGGCTCTTGAGAGTGCCCTCGGCGATCCCGAGCGCGACGCAGGCCTCCTCGGAGGCGACGCCCTCGATAGACAGCGCGACGACGCGCCACTCGCGCGGCGTCAGGCGTTTCGCGCGCTCGGAAAACTCTTCGTCTGTTTCGTCGGCCACGGCGCGAGGCTAGCACCTCGCTGAAGGGAGCGGTCGGAGCCCGGTCGGCCCTCTCAGGACATGGCGCCGGCCCCGAGCAACGTCTTGAGCTCGGCGTACAGGCCGTTCCGGCGCTCGATCCGGAAGTCGTCCGGCAAGCGCAAAACCTTCGTGTTCTCACCTGAATTGAGCCTCAGGTGCACCGGCGTGAGGCCGGGATGCGACGAGAGCACCACCTTGAGTTGCTCGACGAAGCCCGGTGTGCACTCCGCGGCCGGGATGTCGAGAACCAGCGGATCGCCGCCGGCGGCGAGGTTCGGTTTCCAGATCTCGAGCGCGACCAGCTTCGGCGCGTCGTCGCGCAGGTCGACCTTGCCCTTCACGCACACGATCGCGTCCTTGGCCAAGAACGGCGCGAATTTTTCGTACGACGAGGGGAACACGACGACCTCGATCGCGCCGGCGAGATCCTCGAGCATGATGACCGCCATCGCCTCGCCCTTCTTCGTGAACTTCTTCGTGAGGCGGCTGACGAGCCCGCCGACGGTCCGCGTCGAGCCTTCCGGCGCGGATGCGCAATCGGCGATCGGCGTATCGGTCGACGCGCGCAACGCCTTCTCGACCTCCAGCAGTGGATGGTCGGACACATAGAGGCCGAGCATCTCCTTCTCGGCGGCCAGCAGCGCGGAGCGCGGGATGTCGGCGCCCGAGGGCGACGGCCCGTTCGCCGTCATCAGCGCCTGCTTCTCCTCCGCGCCGAAGAGGCTCGACTGACCCTCCTGCTCCTTGCGCCGGTCGTCGGCGGCGCCGTCGAGCATCTTGCCGGCCGACTCGCACAGGACGAGCCGGGCTTCGCCCGTTCGCGTGTCGGTTCCCCACGTCAGGAAGTCCGCGCGGTTCAGCCCCAGCGAATCGAAGGCGCCCGCCTTCACGAACGACTCGATCACGCGCTTGTTGAGCGCCGCTGGATCGACGCGATGACAGAAGTCGGCGAACGACGCGAAACGGCCGCCGCGCTCCCGCTCCCGGATGATCTCGGCGACGACGTGCTCACCGACGTTGCGGATCGCCGAAAGGCCGATGCGGATCTCGGCGGGTTTGCCGTTGGACGGAGCGATAGGCGTGTAGTCCGACTCCGAGAGGTTCACGTCGGGCGGGTCGACGGTGATACCCATCGACCGGCACTCGGCGAGGTACAGCGCGGTGCGGTCCTGCTTGTCCTTCACGCTCGTCAGAAGCGCGGCCATGTACTCGACCGGATGGTTCGCCTTGAGGTACGCGGTCTGGTACGCGATGTACGCGTAGCCGCAGCTGTGCGACTTGTTGAAGCCGTACCCGGAGAAGTGGTCGATCATCTCCCACAGCTTGTCGGCGAGGTCCTTCGCGTACCCCTTGCCGGTGCAGCCGGTCACGAACTTCTCGCGTTGCGCGCGCATGACCGAGCCGATCTTCTTGCCGATGGCCTTCCTTAGCGTGTCGGCCTCGGCCATCGTGAAGCCGGCCATGTCGACGGCGATCTGCAGCGCCTGCTCCTGGTACAGGATGATCCCGAACGTCTCGCCGAGGATCGGCTTCAGGTCCGGGTGCAGGTACTCCACGTTGCGCTGGCCGTGTTTCCGCGCGGCGTACTCGAGGTGCATGCGCTCACCCAGCGGGCCCGGCCGGTACAGCGCGACGAGAGCCATGACGTCCTCGAAGCGGTCGGGCCGCAGCTTCTTGCAGAGCTCGCGCATCCCGGGCGACTCGAGCTGGAACACCGCGATCGTGTCGCCCCGCGACAGCATGTCGTAGCTGCGCTTGTCGTCGAGCGGAACGTTGTCGATGTCGAGCGTCGGTCCGCGCGTGCGCTCGATGTAACGCACGGCGTCCTCCAGCACGGTGAGGTTCCGCAGCCCGAGGAAGTCCATCTTCAGTAGCCCGAGGTCCTCGACCGCGTGCATCTCGTACTGCGTGACGATCCCGCCGGCGCCGTCTTGCGCGCGCTGCAGCGGCGTGTAGTTCACGAGCGGCGCATCGCCGATCACGACGCCTGCGGCGTGGACGCTTACCTGCCGGCGCAGGCCTTCGAGCTCGCGCGCGATGTCGAGGACCTGCCGCGAGATCTCGTCCTCGTCGTACGCGCGGCGCAGATCGGACGCCTGCGAGAACGCGTCGTTGACACCGGGGTCGGGCCAGTCGACGGACTTGTCGAAGCACGCGGCGAGTGGCGCGTCCTTCCCGAGGATCGGCGGCGGGTACATCTTCGCGAGGCGGTCGCCGATCCCGTAGGGCAGGTCGAGCACGCGCGCGGCGTCGCGGATCGCCTGCTTCCCTTTGATGGTTCCGAAGGTGACGATCTGAGCGACGCGGTCTTCGCCGTAGCGGTCGGTCGCGTAGCGGATCATCTCCGCCCGGCGGCGGTCGTCGAAGTCCATGTCGATGTCGGGCATCTGCCGGCGGTCCGGATTCAGGAACCGCTCGAAGATCAGCCCGTACCGGATCGGGTCGAGGTCGGTGATCCCGAGGCAGTACGACACGACGCTGCCGGCCGCGCTTCCGCGACCCGGCCCGACGCGGATCTGGCGCGACCGCGCGAACGAGATCAGGTCGGCGACGATCAGGAAGTAGCCGGCGAAGCCCATGCGGATGATGATCCCGAGCTCGTGCTCGATGCGTCCCGCGACCTCGGGCGAGAGCGGGTCGCCGTAGCGCTTCGCCGCGCCCTCCGCCACAAGCCGGCGCAGGTACGCCTCCTGCGACTCCTCCGTCGGCGGCGCGAAGGGCGGGAGCCGCAAGACGCCCATCTCGACCTCGACGTCGCACCGCTCGGCGATCGCGAGGGTGTTGTCGCACGCCTCCGGATGGGCGGCGAACAGAGCCCGCATCTCGTCCGCGCTCTTGAGGTAGAACTCCTCGGCGTCGAACTTGAACCGGCCCGGCTCGTTGATCTTCGCGTTCGTCTGGATGCACAGCAGGACGTCGTGGGCCGGAGCGTCGCGCTTCTCCGTGTAGTGAAGGTCGTTCGTCGCGACGATCGGCGACCCGAGCCGCCCGGCAAGGGACAAGAGCCGCGGCGTGACCTCGCGCTGCTCCGCGAGGCCGTGATCCTGGAGCTCGATGTAGTAGTTGTCGGCGCCGAAGATATCGCGGTACTCGCCGGCGACGCGCTCGGCCTCCGTCGCCTGTCCCGTCTTGATGGCGGTGCACACCTCTCCGGCGAGGCATCCCGAGAACCCGATCAACCCGGCGGCGTGCGCGGCGAGGATCTCCTTGTCCACTCGCGGCCGGTAGTAGTAGCCCTCGAGCCACCCGGCGGAGACGAGCTTCATCAGATTCCGGTAACCCTCGGTGGTCGAGGCGAGAACAGTCAGGTGGTGGTTGAAGTCCTTGTCGCGCGACGACTTCTCGAAGCGACTGCGCGTCGCGACGTAGAGCTCGGCGCCGATGATCGGCTTGACGCCCGTCTTCCGTCCGGCGTCGATGAAGTCGATGGCGCCGTACATGACGCCGTGATCGGTGACGGCGAGCGCCGGCATCTCGAGCTGCGCGGCCTTCTCGAAGAGCGCGCGGATCCGCGCGGCCCCGTCGAGGATCGAGTACTCGGTGTGGTTATGAAGATGGACGAAGCCTGTTCCGTTGGCACGCACGCGCAAGCCCCTCGACCCGGGGAAGGCCGGAATTACACCCCTGTCATTCGGCACTCTAGTTATACCTCCGCGACCGCGTTCCTATCAAGGATGTGAAAGTAGGTCGCGGCACGTCCTCTGACATGCGGGAACAGCGAGAAGATGGGCGTTTTTGCCGCGAAAGAATCACACCCTTGTAGTTACGCCGACGCGATGCCTATACTCGCCGAAATGGAGGAGCTCCGTCTCGCCGTCACCCCCGAAACCGAGGTCGAGGAGACCCCCATCAGGCTCTCCTACTCCTCCATCTCCACCTACGAGCTCTGTCCCCTGCAGTACAAGTTCCGCTACCTCGAGGGGAAGCCGGGCCGGCGCACGCCGGCGCTGGGGTTCGGGGAGAGCCTCCACGAAGCGCTGCGCCGCTTCCACGCGCAACCGGTCCCCGTCGCGCCGACCGTCGAGCAGCTGCTCGCGTACCTGGACGACGCCTGGGACTCGGCCGCGTACCGCTCGGAGAAAGAAGAGCGCGCCTACCACGCGCACGCGCGAGAAGTCCTCACCTCGTACCACCGCGACAACGCGCCGGCCTTCCGCGTGCCGGTGGCGCTCGAGCAGCGGTTCCAGATCGACGTCGACGGCGTGAAGGTCTCCGGCGTCATCGACCGGATGGACCGCCACCCCGACGGCTCCTACGAGATCGTGGACTACAAGACCTCGCGCCGCCTGCCGCCACGCCGCTTCGTCGAATCGGACCTGCAGCTTTCGATCTACTACCTGGCCGCGTGGGAGGTCTGGGGCATCCTGCCGTCGCGCTTGACCCTGTACTTCCTGTTGCCCGGTCAGCCGATGACCGTCGCGCGGCGCCCGGAAGACCTCGACGCGACGCGCGCTCGCATCGCCGAGGTCGCGGCGGGGATCCGTTCCGGCGCGTTCGCGCCGAAGGAGAACCGTCTCTGCGATTGGTGCGACTACCAGGCGTCGTGCCCGTTGTTCGCGCATCGCTTCGAGCGTGAGGAGACGCCCGTCGATATCGGCTCCGCCGTCGACGAGTGGATCGCGACCAAGCGCCGGCTCCGCGCCGACGCCGCGCGCGTCGAGGAGCTGTCCGCGACCATCCATTCGTATTGCGAGTCGACCGGCCTCGAGCGTCTGTTCGGCGACGACGGCGCGGTCACGCGCTACGCGCGGAGCGAAGCCGTGTACCACGAAGACAGCGTCCGCCGTGCGCTCGAATCGCTCGACCTCCTACACCGCGTCACCCAACTCGATCCCGCCGCGGTCGACGCGTTGCTGGCGAGCGACCTCCCCGACGAGGTCGCTCGCGCGTTGCGTGAGGCCCGGACCGAGCAGATCGTCCACGCGCTCCGCCTCCGCGACGGCCGGCGCCGCTGACGGCTGCTCCCGAGCGTTCGGGCCAACCAGGGTGGGCGGGAGGCAGTTAACCGCGACCACGTAACCCAGAAGAGAGCGTCACGGGGCGGTGGTAGGGTCCCGCGTCGGACGCCGTTTCTACGGGAGCCCGGGTGAGCATCGAGATCAGGCCGATGAACGAGGACGAGCGTGAGCTCGTCTCCGGGATGTGGCATCAGGCGTTCAACATGCCGCCGTCGCGGCTGCCGAGCATCCCCACTGACGAGACCCGCGTCGCCGTCGTCGACGGCACGACGGCCGCCGCTCTGAAGATCTACCGGTTCGGTCACTTCTTCGGCGGCCGGTCCGTGACGGCGATCGGGATCGGCGGCGTCGCGGTCGCGGCGCACGCCCGCGGCAAGCGCGTCGCCGAAACGCTCGTGACAGAGACATTGCGCGAGCTGCGCGGTGCGGGGTTCGCGATCTCGACGCTGTACCCCGCGACCGTTCCGCTGTACCGCCGCTGCGGCTACGAGTACGCGGGCTTCCGCATGTACTACCGCGCGCCGCTCGACGCCCTGCCGCGCGAGGACGGACCGGCCGTGGAAGAGTGGACCGACGCCGATCTCGACGACATCGCCGCGTGCTACCGCGCGTACGCGACGGCGATAAACGGCCTCGTCGACCGTCCGGCCTGGTTCTGGCCCAAGCGCGTCCTCCATCAATTCGACGAGTCGCCGGTGCGCCGGTACTGCGCGCGCGAGGACGGCCGCGTCACCGGCTACGTCATCTACACCCAGGAGAAAGTCCCGAACCTTCCCTACGGGTTCCACCTCGAGTGCCGCGACTTCGTCTGGACGACCCCGGGCGCGGCACGGTCCCTCCTCGCGTTTGCCGGGCGGCACCGCTCGACCGGCGTCGACCTCCAGTGGGCCGGCGGCGCGAACGATCCGATCGCGAACCTGATCCCCGAACAGGACGTCGATCGCCAATCGTGGTTCCGTCCCATGCTGCGTCTGATCGACGTCCCCGCTGCGTTCGAGGCGCGGGGCTATCCCGCACCGCTCGAGGCGGCCGCCGAGCTGCAGGTCCACGACACGGCGTTCGGCTGGAACGACGCCGGCTGGCGGATCGAAGCCACCGGAGGCGCCGCGAAGGTGACGCCGGCGCAGGGCGCGCGCGCGACGGTCGATGTGACCACGCTCGCCGGCATGTTCTCGGGGATGCTGTCGGCCCGAGACGCGCGCCGGCTGGGCCGGTTGGTCGCCGACGACGTGACGGTCGCCGCGCTCGATGCGATGCTGGCCGGGCCGGTGCCCTGGATCAACGACTGGTACTAGCCCTCAGGATCGCCAGCGCGGCGGTCAGATCCTCGGGCAGCGGCTCCTCCAGTTCCACGCGTTCGCCCGTGATCGGGTGATCGAACGCCAAGCGCGCCGCGTGGAGGAACGGACGCGCCAGCCCGAGGCGCGCGGCAAGCTTGCGATCGCGTCCGTACACGCCGTCGCCGACCACAGGATGCTTCGCGGCCGAGAGGTGGACGCGGATCTGATGCGTCCGTCCGGTGTGCGGCGTGACTTCGAGCAGCGACGCCTCGCGGAACGACTCGACACGACGATACGAGGTCCGCGCCTCGCGGCCCCCGGCGACCACGGCGATCTTCTTGCGGTTCCGGGGTGAGCGGCCGAGCGGCGCGTCGATCTCGCCCGAGGCCGGCGGCGTCCCCTCGACGAGCGCGATGTAGGTGCGGTCTATCTCGTGCCCGCTCATCGCCTTCCGCAGCGCGTCGTACGCCGCTTCATCCGTCGCGACGATCATGAGGCCGCTGGTTCCGGCGTCGAGCCGATGCACGATCCCAGGCCGCCCGGCGTCCCCGGGCAGACGTCCGGCGCGCGCGAGCAGCGCGTTGACGAGCGTGCCGCTCGGATGCCCGGGCGCGGGGTGCACGACGAGCCCCGCCGGCTTCGCCACCACCAGGAGGTAACCGTCCTCGTATACGACGGGAACCGGGATGTCCTCCGGACCGGGTGGCATCGGCTCGGCCGGCAGCTCGATCTCGAGCCGCTCGCCAGCTTGAACGCGGTACGAGCGCGGCCGCGTCTTCCCGGACACCCGCACCGCGCCGTCGTCGATCAAACGCGCTGCCTGCGACCGCGTCACGCCGGCCCCGCGCGCGACGGCGACGTCGAGCCGCTCCCCCGCGATCTCGACGACCGACGTGATCGCGGTCACGGCGCCGGGTCACCCGCGGGTCGCGCGCGCAACGACGCGAGCGCGAGCAGCGCGGCGCCGATCACGACGGCGGCGTCGGCGAGGTTGAACGACGGCCAGACGCGGAAGTCGATGAAGTCGATCACGCGCCCGCGGAACGGCCCGGGCGGCCGGAAGAGGCGGTCGCCGAGGTTCCCCAGCGCGCCGCCGAGGATGAGCCCCAGCGCGACCCCGTTCAGACGGTCGCGCACGCGCGGCGCCGCGATCACGATCGCCGTCGCGATCACGATCGCCAGCACCGTGAAGAGGGCCGGCGCGCGGCGGAAGATCCCGAACGCCGCACCCGGGTTGCGTTGCAGGGTCCAGTGCATGATGCCGTCGATCGCGCGAACCGATCGGCCGTCGTCCAATGCGGCGACCGCGATCGCTTTGGTGATCTGATCGAGGGCGACGACGACGATCGCCGTCACGGCGAGCCAGGACCGAGGGCGATCGGTGGTTGAGCTTATCGGCCTCCCACCCACCCTGGTTGACCCGATCTGCGCTAGCGGACCCGTTCCTCGAGCTTCTTGCAGTCGATGCACAAAACGGAGTACGGCAGCGCCTTCAAACGGGCCTTGTCGATCGGCTTGCCGCAACGCTCGCACGTCCCGTACGTGCCGGCATCGAGGCGACGGAGCGCCGAGCGCACCTTGTCGAGCAGATCCCGAAGGTTGTTGCCGAGCGAAAGATCGCGTTCGCGCTCGAACGTGAACGTGCCGGCGTCCGCGGACTCCTCGTCGAAGGACACTTCGCCGGACAGGTCGGACTGCGACTGATTGAAGGTGCCGGCCTCGAGCTCGGTGAGTTCGCGTTCGAACATCTCGCGTTGCGCCTCGAGCTCCTTGCGGATCTGCTCGAGGTCCTCGGGGCTCAGGTTGGGTTTGCGCGGCTTGCGCGCGGGCGGCGCCGCGACCGCGGTGGCGGCAGGTTTCGCCGGAGCGGCCGGCTTCGCGACGGGCGCTTTGGTTGCGGCGGCCTTGGACGCCGACGCGCTCTTGGCCGTCGATTTCGTCGCCGGGATCGCCTTCTTGGCGGGCGCGGCCTTGGCGCTCTTCTTGGCGGCCGGCTTCTTGGCGGGACGGGCCACGGGGGTCCTTCCGTAGGAACGGTGCGCCGGGGCTGGCCCCGGCGACGAATGTCGAAGGGTAGCGCTGGGGCTGGGGGGTGTCAACAGACGAAACGGCCACCGGGCGCGGCCCTGGGAAGCCCGTCGGCGCAGGTCAGGAGGGGTGTTGATCCGCCAGCCCGGACAGACGCGAGCGCACCTCGGCGGCGGTCAGGCCGGCGATCGCGATGCGCTTGGAGCGGGACGTGACGCCTGAGACGACGGCGAGCCGGGAGGGCGCGACGCCGAGCCAGCGGGCCAGCGTCCGCACGGCTTCTTCCGTCGCGCGACCCTTCTCGGGCGCCGCGCCCACGCCTATCACGAGCGCGCTTTCGCCGACGCCGAGCACGCCACGACGGCGCGCGCGCGGCCGGACGTGGACGCGCAAGACGACTCCGTCCTTCGCGTCGGCGACGAGCGCGGCGACGTCCGGAACGTCCGAAAGCGGGCTCATGCTCCCGGCTATCATGCCCTCATGCCCCTCTACCGCGAGGTTCCGTCGCAGGTCGATTTCCCTGCGCTCGAGTCGTCGATCCTCGAGCGGTGGCGGGAGCGCGACGTCTTCGCGCGTTCGATCGCGCAGCGCGACGGGGCGGAGGAGTTCGTGTTCTACGAGGGGCCGCCGACGGCGAACGGACGGCCCGGCGTCCACCACGTGCTGGCGCGCGTCTTCAAGGACATCTACCCCCGGTACAAGACGATGCGCGGGTACGCCGTCCCGCGGAAGGCCGGCTGGGATTGCCACGGCCTCCCGGTCGAGCTCGAGGTCGAAAAGGAGCTCGGCCTCAAGTCCAAGCGGGACATCGAGGCGTACGGGATCGAGAAGTTCAACGCGCGCTGTCGCGAGAGCGTCCTGCGTTACGTCGCCGAATGGGAACGCATGACCGAGCGGATCGGCTACTGGATCGACATGAGCGATCCGTACAAGACGATGACGAACGACTACGTCGAAAGCGTCTGGTGGTCGCTCAAGAAGATCTACGACCAGAACCTGCTCTACGAGGACTTCAAGGTCGTCCCCTACTGCCCCCGCTGCGGGACGCCGCTGTCCGACCACGAGGTGGCGCAGGGTTACGAGACCGTCACCGACCCGAGCGTGTTCGTGCGGTTCCCCCTCGCCGACACGCCGGGGACGTCGCTGCTCGTGTGGACGACGACGCCGTGGACGCTCATCTCGAACGCCGCCGTCGCGATCCATCCTGAGGTGCGCTACGTCGCCGTCGAGCACGATGGTGAACGGCTGATCCTGGCAGAGCCTTTGATGCACCGGGTCCTCGGGCCCGACGCGAAGGCGGTCGAGTGGTTCGAGGCCAGTTCGCTCGAGGGCCGCGAGTACGAGCCGCCGTTCCGTTTCGCCGAGCCCGACACACGCGCGTGGTACGTCGTCTCCGCGGAATTCGTCACCACCGAGGACGGCACCGGCATCGTGCACATGGCGCCTGCGTACGGCGCGGAGGACCTCGAGGTCGGCCGCCAGTTCGACCTCCCGGTGATCCACCTGGTCGACGAGGAGGGGAAGTTCGTTCCCGCGGTGACGCCGTGGGCCGGACGCTTCGTGAAGGAGGCCGACCCCGACATCATCGAGGACCTGCGCACGCGCGGGCTCCTGTTGCGCGCCGAGACGATCGAGCACACCTATCCGTTGTGTTGGCGATGCGGCACGCCGCTCCTCTACTACGCGCGCACCTCCTGGTACATCCGCACGACCGAGCGCAAGCAGCGGCTTCTCGCGGCGAACGAGGCCATGACGTGGTACCCGGACCACATCAAGCACGGACGGTTCGGGGACTGGCTCGCGAACAACATCGACTGGTCGCTGTCGCGCAACAGATACTGGGGGACGCCGCTGCCGATCTGGCGCTGCCCGCAAGGCCACCTCGTCTGCATCGGGGAGGTCGCCGAGCTCGGCGAGCGTTCGGGCCGCGATCTGACGACGCTCGACCTGCACCGGCCCTTCGTCGACGACGTCACGTTCGGCTGCGCCGAATGCGGCGGCGAGATGCGGCGCGTCCGCGAGGTGATCGACGCCTGGTACGACTCGGGGTCGATGCCCTTCGCGCAGTGGCACTATCCCTTCGAGCGCGAGGACGTCTTCCAGAAGCGCTTCCCCGCCGACTACATCTGCGAGGCGATCGACCAGACACGCGGCTGGTTCTACTCACTGCTCGCGATCTCGACGCTTCTGTGGGACCGCTCGTCGTACGAGAACGTCGTCTGTTTGGGACTCATCGTCGACGACGACGGCCGAAAGATGTCGAAGTCGCTCGGGAACGTCCTCAATCCTTGGGAGTTGCTCGACACGTACGGCGCCGACGCGCTCCGCTTCCTGCTGTTCACCTCTGGGAGCCCGTGGGCGACGCGGCGCGTCGGGCCGGCAGCGGTCGAGGAGGTGCAGCGCGGCTTCCTCCGGATGCTGTGGAACGTGTACTCCTTCTACGTCCTCTACGCGAACACCGACGAGCTCGACCCCACGACGGTCGACGTGCCGGTGTCCGAGCGCCACGAGCTGGACCGCTGGATCCTGTCAGAGCTCCACGACGTCATCCGCACCGCGACGAGTGGGATGGAGGGGTACGACTGCACCGGCGCGGGACGCCGCATCATCGCGTTCGTCGACGACCTGTCGAACTGGTACGTCCGTCGCTCACGCCGCCGGTTCTGGAAGGAGGCGGAGGACCGCGACAAGGCTGCCGCACATCTGACGCTGCACGAATGTCTCCGGACGCTCGCCCTCGTCCTGGCGCCGTTCACGCCGTTCGTGGCCGACGAGATCTGGGACAACATCGTGTGCGGCGTCCGGCCCGAGGCGCCCGACAGCGTGCACCTCTCCGACTGGCCGTCCTACGACGAGACGCTGATCGACGAAGCGCTGCGCGCATCGATGGCGGCGGCGCGCCGCGCGGTTGCTCTGGGTTTGCAGGCACGCGAGTCCGCCAAGATCAAGGTGCGGCAGCCGCTCGCGCGCGCCGTTCTCTCCGGGCCCGGAGCGGACACCGCGGTCGCGCATGCCGCGATCATCGCGGACGAGCTCAACGTGAAGACCGTGAGCGTCGCGGACGCGGGGCTCGACGGCGCCACAAACGCGACCGATGGAGGTATGACGGTCTCGCTCGACACGGCGCTCACACCGGAACTGCGCGCGGAGGGCATGGCGCGCGAGCTCATCCGCGCGGTGCAGAACCTACGGAAGAAGAGCGGTCTGGCCGTGGCGCATCGGATCCACCTGGGGATCGAAGCCCCGGACCGGATCAGGAGCGCGCTCGAACCGTTCCTCGATTGGATCTCCTCGGAGGTCCTCGCCGTATCGGTCGTGCGCGGCTCCGTCGACGCGCCGGACGGCAAGGCCGACGTGACGCTCGACGGCGAGCGCGTCACGATCTCGCTCAAACGCGCGTGATAGCGCTGCGCGCGCTTGCGTACTTGTGGGCATCGCCCGGCACGATCCTCGGCCTGTTGCTGGGCGCGACCACCCTCACCAAACCGTTCCCGCGTGGCGGCGTGGTCGTCTTCCAGAGCTCGCGCGGCCTCGCCGCGCTGCACCGCCGTATCGGTTTCTCCGCGATCACGCTCGGGCACGTGATGATCGTGAACGCTCCCCCGTCGGAAGCGTTGTGGGCGCACGAGCGCGTCCACGTGCGGCAGTGGGAGATTCTCGGCCCGCTGATGCTCGTCGCGTATCCCCTCGCCAGCATCGCCGGGTACCGGCGCAACCCGTTCGAGGCCGCAGCCCGGCGCCGCGCGGGAGCATGAGCGGATGAAAACCGTCGGCATCGTCGGCCTGCCGGGCGCGGGCGTCACCACGATCTTCACGGCGTTGACCGCCGTGGAAGGATCGGCGTCGCAACGTACGCACCAGGCGGTCGTGCCGGTCCCCGACGAGAGGCTCGACGTCCTCGGCAAACTGCACGACTCGAAGAAGATCGTCCACGCGCAGCTCCGTTTCGTCGAGGCCGGCGGGCTGGTGCGGCGCGGCGCGCGCGGGACCGGTGCGCTGTCCGCCGAGTTGCTCGGGGTCCTCCGCGAGTGCGACGCGCTCCTCGCGGTCGTGCGGGCGTTCGCCGGCGCGGAGCCGGCCGACCCCGCGCGCGAGCTCGCCGATCTCGAGCTCGAGCTCGTCCTCGCCGATCTCGCGAGCATCTCCGCGAAGCTCGAGCGCGACGCGAAGGCGGCACGCTCCGGCGAGGCGGAGGCGAAGCGTCTCGTGCCGATCCTCGAACGCGCGAAGGACGCACTCGATCAGGGGACGCCGCTGCACGCGGTCGACTGGTCGCCGGAGGAGCGGCGTGATCTCGTTACGCTCGCACCGTTGTCGTTGAAGCCGATCGTCGTCGTCGCGAATGTCGGCGAGGCCGGCGCCGAGGGATCGCTGCCCGGGGGCGCGCTCGAGGTCTCCGGCGCGCTCGAGGCGGAGGTTGCCGGCATGGCGCCCGACGACGCCGCCGAGCTGCTGTCCTCGTTCGGGCTGACCGAACGGGGGCTCGCGCGCGTGATCCGCGCCGTCTACGACCGCCTCGACCTGATCACGTTCCTCACCGCGGGCGATAAGGAATCGCGCGCCTGGGAGGTGCGCCAGGGCGCGACGGCGCCGGAAGCCGCCGGCGTGATCCACTCCGACTTCCAGCGCGGATTCATCCGCGCGGAAGTTGTCGGCTACGACGATCTCGTGGCAGCAGGCGGCTGGCCCCGGGCGAAAGCCAAAGGCCTGATCCGGCAAGAGGGGAAGAATTACGTGGTGCGCGAAGGGGACGTCGTGGAGTTCCGCTTCGCGGTCTAGCCGTCGAGCGACTGCAGTTTGTCGATGAGACGAGCGAGGTCTTCCGGGTGCTCGCGACGCGCCAGGAAGTCCTCGGCCGGTTCCTGCAACACACCTTCGACCGCACGGACGATCGCCGTGGCGTCGAACGGTTTCGCGACCCGCTCGTTGACGCCTTCGGCCTGGCTGCGGGCCATCGATTCCGCGTCGGACGTCGCCGACACGATGATCACGCGCACCTGCGACCGCAGGCCTTTGCTCCGCAGCTCCTCGAGGAAGTGCCAGCCGTCCATGTTCGGCATGGCGAGGTCGAGCAGAACCACGTCGGGCAGCTCGCGTTCGACGGCGGCGAGCCCTTCAACGCCGTCCGCGGCCGTCTCAACCTCGTGGCCTTCCTGCGCCAGTATGGCCTGGAGCAGCAGACGGATCGCCGGCTCGTCGTCGACGACGAGTAACTTCGCCATACGTCCTTTCACCTCCCCCCGCAACACTCGAGGCCGGAACC
>JBIOTQ010000017.1:0-32105 GCA_044866075.1 Actinomycetota bacterium
CGGCGTGGCCCTTGTGGACGGGGGGCGCCCCTCTGGGCGCAACCGCGCGCGCGAGCCTCGCGGCGATTCCCGCCGGCGGGCTCCTCACGGGCACCGCGCTGGTCGTCGCCGCCGCTCTGGACGCGGGCCCGGCGCGGCCCTGGTTCTTCGCGCTCGCGCTCCCCGCGGTGGCCGCGCTCCTGGCGATCGCCGCCGGCGTCTGGGAGGGCCGCGATGAAGACGCGGCCGGCGAACCCGTCGCGTCGGGTGTCGTGGCCGCGATCGCCCTCGCGGCGGCACTCGTGCCGGCGGCGGTTCCCGCGCGCGCGGCGAGCGGGCTGGGCGTCCCCGTCGCGACCCTGCTCGGGACGGGCCGACTGCTGTCGACCGGCGGCGTTCCCGGTGTCCCCGAGGATCTTGCCGCGGTCGCGCTCGCGGCGGCCGTCGTCGCGTTCGCGGCCGGGCCCGGTCGCATGGGTCGGGGCGGTGCCCCCGGCCGGCGGCGCGTCGAACGTTCGCGATCGCTCCTCGACTGGTGGGCGCGCGCGGCGGCGGCACCGTCGTACGCTTCGACGCTGGCGCGCGACGCAGCCACCAGCGCAGCGCGGAGATGGGGAGCCGCCGGCGCCTTCCTCCTCGCCGTCTCGCTCGGGCTGGCCCTTCGCGTGTACGTGGTCGCGGCGGGGCGCGGATTCCTTTAGTCCCGCGCGGGGTACAACCCTTCTCGCACTGATGAACGATGGCGAAACCACGAGCGAAGACGCCGGCTAAGGGCGGGCCACGTGGCGGACGACTCCGCGCCTGGCTCGTCGGACGCACGCCCGAAGAACAGACCTGGCCGAAGAGGCTGCTTCGCGCTGCGATCGTCGCGATACCCGCCGGCTTCCTTCTTCTCATCGTCTTGTTCGGAATCGCGTACGCGCTCGTGGACGTCCCCGATCCGTCGGAGATCGCGATCGCGAACTCCACCCAGGTACTCGACCGTCATGGACGCGTGATCGCGCGCCTGCACGCGGAGGCCGATCGCGTCGACATCCCGATCTCGGAGATGCCCGCTGTCGTCCGTCAGGCGGTCATCGCGGCCGAGGATCACAACTTCTACAAACACGGCGGCGTGTCGATCCCCTCGATGCTCCGCGCCGCATTCGTGAACGTGACCGGTCTCGGCGTGCGGCAAGGCGGGAGCACGATCACGCAGCAGTACGTCAAGAACGCGTACGTCGGGAACCAGCGAACGATCTGGCGAAAGGTGAAGGAAGCCGTCGTCGCGATCAAGCTCGAGCGGCAATTCTCGAAGGACGAGATCCTCGCCGATTACCTCAACACAATCTACTTTGGTCGCGGCGCATACGGCGTCGAAGCGGCAGCGCGCACCTACTTCAGCAAGGGCGCGCGCGCTCTCACTCTCGAGGAAGCGGCCTTGCTGGCCGGCATGATCCGTGCGCCCGAGTACTACGACCCCGTGCGCGATGTGGCGTACGACCGAGCCAAAGCGCGGCGCGACCGGGTCCTCGATCAGATGGCCGGCTTGGGATTCATCGAACGGGACCAGGCGGACACGGCCAAGGCGAAGAAGATCGTGGTGCGGCGGGGGACGACGGCCGCGTCGAGCGCGCTCGTCGGCGCGCATTTCGTCGAGGACATCCGGCGGAAGCTCGTCGCGCAGTTCGGTGCCTCTCGCGTCTACAGCGGCGGGTTGATCGTCCGCACGACCCTCGACTTCAAGCTGCAGAGGTTCGCCGAAGACGCCGTGAAGGAGGTGCTCGATCGTCCCACCGATCCCGAGGCCGCACTCGTCGCCATCGACCCGGAGACGGGCGGCGTGCTCGCCATGGTCGGCGGACGCCAGTTCTCCGAGCGGCAGTTCAACCTGGCCTCGCAGGGACGGCGCCAGGCGGGTAGCGCCTTCAAGCCGTTCGTCCTGGGCGCGGCGATCGACGACGGTATCTCGATCCGGTCGCAGTTCAAGGCGCCCGCGAGTATCACGCTGGAAACCGGGTTCGAGCCGTGGAAGGTCGAGAACTACGACAAGAAGAACTACGGAACCCTGGACCTCTTGCAAGCCACCGAGTTCAGCGTGAACACGGTGTACGCGCAGCTGATCCTGAAGGTCGGTCCCAAGCGCGCCGCGGCGATCGCGGAGCAAGCCGGCATCACGTCGAAGCTGAGCGCGGTCCCGTCGCTCACGCTCGGTACCTCACCGGTGTCGCCGGTCGAGATGGCCGGGGCCTACGCGGGCTTCGCGACCGGCGGCATGCATGCTGCGCCCTACACGATCACGAGCGTCCAGGACTCCGACCGGAAGTCGATCTTCCGGGTGAAGGTCGAACCCGCCCGGGCTCTCGACGAGGCGGTCGCGAACACGGTCGCCTACGCCCTGCAGCAGGTCGTGAAGAGCGGCACCGGCACGCGCGCTCGGCTCGGCGCCCGACCGGTGGGTGGGAAGACGGGCACGACGGAGAATCACATCGACGCCTGGTTCGTGGGGTTCACGCGTCAGATCTCGACCGCGGTGTGGATGGGATATCCGGAAGGCAAGCGTACGATGGAGCGCGTACGAGGGATCGCCGTGACCGGCGGCTCGTTCCCGGCGCAGATCTGGAAAGCGTTCATGGAGAAGGCCGTAGAAGGGATGCCGGTCGAGGGCTTCGGGAAGCCGACGTTCGCGGGCGAGGAATTGAACGCGTCGCCCACGCCGTCGTCGACCCCCAGTCCCACACCGAGCACGACCGTCGTGCCGTCGTTGCCGCCGTCGAAGAGCCCGGAGCCGAAGCCATCGCCCACCAAGACCAACAACAGCCCGAGTCCGTCCGCGTCGCCCGCAGCGACGCCGCCTTAGGTCCGTCGGCACGGCGCCGGATCGGCGCGCTGGGCCTGATGGCGGCCAGCCTTGTCGGGTTGGCCGCGGGGTACGCGCTGAAGGCGCAGTGCAACACCCCGAGGGTCTGGGACGGCTTCCAGTTCCGTCACTCCTGCTACAACGACGTGCTGCCGCTGTACGGCGCCCGCGGCCTCGAGGCGCGGCGGTTCCCGTACATCGATTCCACCGCATCGTCGCGCGCCGCCGGCCAGGACCTCGAGTACCCCGTGGGAACGGGGCTGTACCTCGGCACCGTCGCACGGACGACCTCGACCCCGAACGGCTTCTTCAACGCGAACGCGGTCGGGTTGGCATTGATGGGACTCGCGACGACGCTCGCGCTCGCGGCGATGGCGCTCGATCCGCGCCGCGTGCTCCTGTTCGCGATCGGCCCGGCGGTCGTCTTATACGCGTTCCACAACTGGGATCTGCTTGCCGTCGGCCTGACCGCGCTCGCGCTCTACGCTTTCTGGCGCGAGTCCGAGGGGTGGGCCGGGTTCCTCCTGGGCCTCGGTGCGGCGACGAAGCTGTTCCCGGCTTTCCTGTTGCCGGCGCTCCTTCTCGCGGTCTGGAAGAACCGGAAGCGTGTTCCGTGGGCGATGGGGATCGCGTTCGTGCTCGGAGCTGCGGTTCTCAACGTTCCCGTGATGCTCGCCAACTTCGACGGGTGGAAGTACCCGTGGGACTTCCAGAGCAGTCGCACCGCGAACTTCGAGACCTCGTGGTTCATGCTGTACCGGCATCTCGCGCCGGAGCACGGCAAGTGGTTCTTCGACTCGTCGGTCGTGAACGTTCTGTCGGGCGGCCTCTTCGTCGTCGGCGCCGGCGTTCTGCTGGCCCTCGAGGCCCGGCGCCGCGTCGTGCGGCCGTACGCGCTCGGGTTCGGCATCCTCGTCTGGTTCCTCATCACGGCGAAGGTGTTCTCGCCCCAGTACGCGCTCTGGCTGCTGCCTTTCTTCGCGCTCCTTCGGATGCCGTGGTGGAGCTACGCGCTGTTCGCGGTTACGGACGCTGCGGTGTGGTTCTCGGTGAGCGCGTACTTCCTGCCGGGCGACACCGCGCACAAGCTGACGATCCTCGACTACACGGTGTGGATCCGGTACGCGGCGCTGCTGATTCTTCTCATCCTCAGCCGCTTCGCGACCGAGCTCGTCCGTGAGCCCGAGCCCGCACCCTTAGGTGCTCCGGTACCATTGACCTCGTGAGCGAGGAGCGGCCGCATCCGCGGCAGATGATCAAGTACAGCTTCTATCGGGTCGCGCCGGCGTGGCGCGCGCTTCCCGACGAGGAACGCGCCGCCGGGCGGAAAGAGCTCGCCGAGCTGCTCGACGAGTGGCGCGAACGCCTTCCGATGGTCCGCTCGTACTCGACGGTCGGGATGCGCGGCGACGCCGACATCCTCATCTGGTCGGCCGCGAAAACGCTCGAGGAGATCCGTGACCTCGAGACCGCGATCCGCCGCACCGCGCTCGGCGCGCACCTCGAGACGCCGCATTCGTTCCTCGCGATGACGAAGAGGTCCCAGTACGAAGACCGGCTCGATCCGTCGAGCCGTGAGAAGCTCAAGGTCAAGCCGGGGCGGGCGAAGTACCTCTTCATCTACCCGTTCGTGAAGACCCGCGCCTGGTACGCGCTGCCGTTCGAGGAACGCCAGAAGATGATGGACGCGCACATCGAGATCGGGCACCGCTATCCAACGGTGAAGCTCAATACCACGTACTCGTTCGGTCTGGACGATCAGGAGTTCGTGGTTGCCTTCGAGACCGACGTGCCGGAGGACTTCCTCGATCTCGTGATGGAGCTTCGCGAGACGCGCTCGTCGGATTTCACGTTGCGTGACACCCCGATCTTCACGTGCATCGCCGGCGAGCCGCTCGCCGTTCTCGAATCACTCGGCTAGCGACGCCCTCTAACGCCTCGCGCGCTGTTCGGCCATCGCCGCGAGATTGCGCATCGCGGGCTTGTTGAGTCCCTTCATCATCATCCGTGCGATGCCGCCGAGAACCGGGTTCAGCATCATCTTCATCGGACCCATCGCACTTGCCTGCGTGACCCGCTGCCGGTACGTCACGCGGGAGCCGGACCCGTCGGGCGTGATGTCATATCGATTGACGACCGTCCACTCGCCCTCGCCGCCTTTGCGGAACTTCACGTGCGACTGCGTGGTGAACTCGAAGCTGGTCGGGCGCGTGGCGTCGCCGACGACCGAACGGTCGGTGAAGCTGCCGTCCGGAGCGATGCCGGTACTCGTCCACTCGGTGCCCTTCTCGGCGGGTGTGGTTCCGGTCTGCATCCCGGTCAGCCGGAAGTTCTTCTTTCCACTGTTGCCGCCCCACTCCAGATGGCTGCGAACATCAGCCAGCTGGTCGAAGACGGCTTCCGGCGGTGCCGACGTTCGGAACGAGACTTCGAACGCGATCTCGCGTCCGGCCGGCAAAGCGTCTGACCCCGCCACGTGCTCCTCCTTCCCGACGGATGAGGCAACAGTACGCCGACGGCGAGAAACGTTACAGGGAGCGTTAGGGCTGGAGCGGTCGTCCGGGCACCCGGAGCGTGAAGCGTGAGTCGTACTCGCTCTCGAGCGACAGCGAGTCGTTGACGACGCCTCTATCGATATCGACAACGAGACCCTCGTCGCCCGGGTAGAGCTCTGCCAGCCATTTGGGAGCCACGATCGTGACGCCGTCGATCGCTCCCACCGGCTGTGCGTCGGGTTCCGGCAGGTAGTTGTCGTAGAGGAACGGCGAGGTCGAGTCGCAGCAGCCGGTGCCGAGCACCATGATCAGGTTCACGCGGCCGGCCGCGCGGACGCGCCGCACCATCTCCTCGGCCGGGCCGGTCACCGTCACGTTCATGACCCAGAAATCGTAGCATCGGCAGTATCGTGACGAAGAAGCCGGTCCTTTTCGCGACCCTCGCCGTTGTGGTGGCCGGCGCGGCGGGCGCGACGTCCGTCTTCTTGGTGGGATCGAAGCAGCGGCGCGACGACCGGAGGGCGTATCTCGCGTACGAGCGTGCGGTTCTCGTTCCCATCCGCGACGGTGGCCGCGTCGTACAGCAGGAGATGAAACCCTCCCTGGACCAGCTCCGGCGTGGCGAGATCACCGCGGCCGACGCTCGCGCGCGCGCCGGCGGGTGGCGTCGCGCGTTCGCCGCCGTGCGGGTAAAGGTGCTCGCACTCACCCCGCCGTCGTTCCTCCGCGACGTCGAACTCCGCTTTCTCGCTGCGATCGACGGCTATGCCACGATCGCGGTCCTGTTCGACCGCGCCGCCGGCGAGGACGGAGCCGCACGCGCCTCCTTGCTGGACGCCGCGGCGGCCGCCGGCCGCCGGGCGGACACCATGTTCGACCGAGCCTCGTCGATCATGCAGTTCCACCGGCGCCGTCTCGGCCTTGGAGCGACGACCAAGCTCCCCGACCCCGCCGCGACCGAAGTGTCCTAGGACTCGGTCGCGATCCGGTTCAACTCGACGGATAGGCCGGTGACGGAGTTGTCGAACGCGGAGGCCGCTTGCTGGAACGCTCCGACCCGTTGGAGGTACTCCTCGTTCGACGTTGCCGCGATGAGCGCGTCGAGCGATGCGCGAAGCCGCGAGCTGGCGTCGCGCAGAGCAGTGACGTCGTCCCCGGCCTCATCGGGGAAGTCGATCGGGGCGAGCTTCGAATCGAACGACACGAGCCCGTTCAGTAGCTCTCGTTCCGCGCTTTGTTCGCACGCGAGCGGGTCCGAGTCCGACGCACATCGATCGAGCGAGCTGCTGAAGAAGGTGACGCGGGCTGCGAAGGCGACGTATGCGTTGCGAAGTGACGTGCCGGCCTCGGTGGCGTCGAGGACGTTGTTCACCCTCGTCGCGCGAAGGACTCCCAGTCCGCCCCAGTTCAGGACGCCCAAAACGAGGAACAGGATCAGGAGCCTCCGCGCGCCGTCCGACAGCACGAGGAGTCCGCTGGATCGGGTCTCAACGACCGGTGCGCCGACGTCGGTGGCAGGGATCGGAGGCGGCGGCGGCGCCGCTTCGGGGGGCGTCGGAACCTCCGACGGCGGCGGAAGGTCGGGCGCCGTCGGTGCGAACGGTGTTTCCGCTCCATCGCCGAAGAGCCCACTCGGATAGGCGGAGGTCAGCATCAACCAGTACGCGAACATGCGCATCCCGAAGCGAAGAACGGCGACGCTCGCCTCGAACAGCGCCCGCGGCATCCGGCCCGTGATGAGGACGACGAGCCAGATCACCAACGCGGCCACGCTCCACCCGCCCGCGGCCAAGCCGTTCAACAACCCCGCAGGGATGACGAGGATGATACGGAACAGCACTGCGAGACGGTTCAAGCGACCCGGCGCCAGCTCGATGTCGACCGGGTAGTCGGCTTCGAACTTGAACGGCGGGTACCGATCGGTGACAAGGTACAGGTACGCGTTGACGCGCGAGCTGTAGAGCAAGAACTGGCCGAGGAAGCGACCTATCCCCTCCGGGAGCCGTCCGAGGACGAGCGCTGCGAACCATCCCGCGATCGCGACGAACAAGGAGATGACAGCGCCGAAGTAGACGAGGATGAGGTGCGGGATCGCGAGGATCAGGCGGAAGCCGACGCTGGGCCTGGAGTGCTGCTCGACGTACTCGGCGCGGTAGACGGGAACGAACGGTGTGTCTTGCACGGCCGCCGCCATGAACCCCCCTCAGACCAGGGCTACCCGCGGCAAAGCCTACTCTTCGCGCGTAACGGAAAACTGCCCGAACGGCCATTGCGGCCCCTTCCCTCCACGTGGACGCTCCAGATCATCGGGGTGCACCAGGAGGGGTGCCATGTCCAGGCGGATTCTTACCCTCGTTGCGGTCCTGGCCTTGTTCGGATCGGCGAGCTGCTCCCGTTCGCCATCGTCCGCGGGAAGGAACGACGGGCTCGTCGTTACGACGAACGGTTCGGCCACGGTGGCGTGGGAGCCGCTCGTCGTGCTCACCGCGAACGGACGAGGAGACACCAAGACGGAGGCCTTCGCCGAGGTCCGTTTGGTCCTCGAGACTCTCACCGGCGCCGCCAAGAGAGCTGTACCCGGGGCAACGATCACTGTGAACGAGGCCGTTCAATACTCGTTGTCTCGATCCGTCGCCACGGCGACCCAGAGGCTCGTCGTCGATGCGGGCAGCCTCGCCGCTGCCGAAAGCGTCCTCAAAGCAGTTTTCGCCACCAAAGCCGAGCGGTCATGTTGCGTGTGGCGTGTCATCCTTCGTCCGCTTCTCGGATCGAGCGTCATGCAGGCGGCACGGAAGGACGCGCTCCACGGCGCGGGCGCCGAAGCACGCGAACTGGCCTCGGCCGCGGGAGTCAAGGTGGGCAAGATCCTCGCGATCCACGAGGGTGCCTCCACCTACCCCCGAAATCAAAGCCTCCCCGAGCGATCGTTTAACCCGAGCGGCCTTCAACTCATGATGGAGGACCTGCGGGCACACCCGCCAACGTCGGAACACGACCTCGTCTCGCTCGAGGTCCGCTTCGCGATCGCCTGAGCTCGAAACGAGGTTCGATAGGACTAGTCCAGGATGTTGACGGCGCGCGCGACGGCCAGCGCCACAGTAGACGGAGACACCGCGGACTGAAGTAGCGCGGCCCCGAGGACAGGGCGGCCCGTCGGGTGCACCGGCTTACAGATCCGGGAGGCTGGCGAGCATCTCGATCGCGCGCCGGGCTTCCGCGGCTATCCGCGGGTCTTTCCAATCGGAATCGGCGATCCACTGCAGCTCGTGACGAGCGTCGTGGGTGGCAGCCGCCTTGCAAACCTCGGGAAACCGAGAATGGTCGGCCTCGAGGAAAAGGAAGCGCTGGAGTGCGTACAACGCCTGGAGGATCTCGGGCTCCGAAAGCTCACGGACGGAACGCCGGACGAAATCCAGGACCGGAACGATTGCGATCCAGGGGCTGGCCCGGCTCATCGCCCACAATAGCCCGACGGCACGAGACCCGTCGGCCTCTCCGTGATGAACGTCCAGCAGCGAGTTGAGGCGGTCCACGATGAACGCTTCCTCGGCTTCCCGCAGAGGCCGCCGGCGCAGCATCTCCGGCACGATCTCCTCGTAGAAATAAGGATCTTCCGCGGGGATCGCGGGACTGAAATTCATCTCGAGCAGCATCGCGAGCTGTAGGACGGCGCGGTCGCGCACGGCGGGTTCATCGGAATCGATGAGGTCGAGAAGCGACCGCAACTCTTCAGTCAGCTCTTGTGCGTCCGTGTCCAACTCCATCGTTCGGGGAGCGTCGGGTCACTTGCCGAGGTTACACCCGGCGTTGTTCTCCAAGTCGATGCGGAACGTACGACCGCGTGCGTTGAAGTACTCTTGATGGATCGTTCCGATCGAGCAAATGGGATTGGAGATGCCGTTCATCCATTCGCTCATGTGAACGACGGCGCTTCTGAAGCTCTTCTCGGCATCGACCCACGGGAACCACTTCGCAGTTTTTGAGCCGTAGAAGAGCTCCTCGAGCTTTACTCGAACCTGCTCCTTCCGGATCGGGAACTGGGAGACGATCGGAGACGGCGAATAGGAGTTCTGCGTGCCTTCCTGCAATTGCACCCGCATACGGTGAGAGTTCTTGTCCTGTTTCGTCGTGGTGACTTCGACTGTCGCAGCCGTGGCCAGCAAGGCGATCTTGTACAGGCCGGAGTACTTGTACAGGTGCTTGTAGATCTTGTTGCTGGTGCCGGGAGGGATGAGGATGGAGGTGCCGTCGCCCCAATAGAGGGGCTGGGCATCGCAGGTGCCGGAGCACGTCAGCGTGACCACGAGCGAAGCCTCGATCTCCGTCGTCGCGGCTTGAGCCGCGGGATAGGTCGAGCCTTTCGCGGTGCCCGTCCCCGCTCGCGCGCCCATCACAGTCAGCGACAACGACAGCAGAAGCGCAATTGCAAGGGCCGGCCTCAAGAAACGGTTCCGAGGCATGTTTCCCTCCTCGCGCGTGTGAGAGCGGCCCGACCCTCGACGGCCGCGCGTCAACACTCCGCACCTGCGCTATTAGCTTTACGCGCAGCGCACGAATTCGTTTCGCTTTGGAGGGATGAAGACCGGGCGCGGTTTTTTGGCCCGACGTTCTGAACGCGGGAGGTGGGCAGCGAACGGCCGCTGAGACGTGGTCAGGACGTCGATGTCGTCACGAATTGCTCGCGCTGATCACCGCTTGCCTGACGCCCCGCTCAGCGCAGCGGAAGGTAGCCGAGCGCGACCGGCTATAGACCGGCGATCTGGTACCAGAACTTCTGGTCTTTGCGCGGCGTCTGGTCCACGTGGATGTACTTGGTCTGCTGGTACTCGCGGATCCCCCACCGGCCGAGCTCGCGTCCGACGCCGGACTGCTTGTAGCCGCCGAACGGCGCGTACGCGGAGAGCAGGTGGTAGTCGTTGACCCAGACGGTCCCGGTCCGGATGCGCTTCGCGACGCCGATCGCGCGCGGGATGTCGCGCGACCAGACGCCGCCGCCCAATCCGTAGATCGAATCGTTGGCGATCTGGATCGCGTCCTCTACGGAGTCGTACTTGATGACCGACAGGACCGGCCCGAAGATTTCTTCCTGCGCGATCCGCATCGAGTTCTGCACGTCGGCGAAGATCGTGGGCTTGTAGTAGAAGCCGCCCTCGTGCCCGGGGACATCGACCTTCTCGCCGCCGGTCACGAGCTTCGCGCCTTCCTGCTGCCCGATCTGCACGTAGCGATCGATCGTGTCGTACTGCGTCCGGTGAACGACGGGCCCGATGTCCGTCTCGAATTCCATCGCCGGGCCGACCTTCAAGCTCTCCGCGGCCTCGACCATCCGCGCGATCACCTCGTCGTACAACGATGCCGGAACGAGGCAGCGCGTGCCCGAGTGACAGATCTGGCCCGAGTGCAGGAACGTCGCGAACAGCGAACCCGGGATCGCCGCGTCGAGGTCGGCGTCGTCCAGCAGGATGTTCGCCGACTTTCCGCCGAGTTCGAGCGTCACCTTCTTCACCGTCGGGGCGGCGAGCTGCATGATGCGGCGGCCGACCTCGGTCGAACCGGTGAACGCGACCTTGTCGATCAACGGGTTGGACGCGAGCTCCTCGCCCGCGGCCCCGCCGGCGCCGGGAACGACGTTGAAGACGCCGGGCGGGAAGAGGTCCGACTCCTGCACGATCTTGCCGAACTCCGCCGTCGACAGCGGCGTGTAGGTCGCCGGCTTCACGACCATCGTGTTGCCGGCCGCGAGGGCGGGCGCCGCCTTCCACATCATCAAGATGAACGGGAAGTTCCACGGCGTGATGGCCGCGCAGACGCCGTACGGTTCGCGTCGCACGATCCCCCACGACAGCGCGGGCATCTCGTTGGCTTCGACCGGCTCTGTGTCGCCGATCTTGTTCGCGAGGTCGGCGATCGCGCGCCAGTGCTCGACGCCGAGGGCGATCGAGAAGAGGTTCGCCATGCGGATCGTGTGGCCGGCGTCCTTCGCCTCGATCTCGCAGAGCTCCGGCAGCTTCTGCTGCAGGATCTCCCACAGCTTCTGCATGCGTTGCGTCCGCTCCGCTTGCGGCATGTCGGCCCACACGCCGGAGTCGAACGCTTTGCGCGCGGCTTCGATCGCCTTGCGCATGTCTTCGGCGCCGCCCTTGGCGACGCGGCCGACGACCTCGCCGTTGGAGGGGTCGGTCGTCTCGAACGTCTCGCCGCTCGTCGCGTCGACGAACTGGCCGTCGATCAGAAGCTTGTACTCGCGGACGTCACTCATGATCGTGCCCCTCCTCCTGACCCGTGGAGTCCGAACCGGACTCCGGCGTGGAGCGCTTTCAACAGCCGGGTTCGTCGATATGGTCGCAGCAATCGCGGAAACGACGGACCTTGCGCCACTCGTTCTTCGCCGTGAGCCGCAGCTTCTCGGAGAACGGCCCGTCCCACTGACGCCAGTTCATGAATGCGTGCCGGAGGCTGGGACGATAGCGGTCGCTCACGGACGAATCGTAAACCCCGGCCTTCCGGAGAGTAAACCGAGGACCCACGGCGGGGCGGAATGAGAAGAGGCGCTCGCGTCAAGTGCTTGGAGGCAGTGGCGAACTCCTCAAGCGCGCGAGCGCCTCTCGAGACAGACCCTAGTCCCGCGGAAACACGAGGTCAATAGTTGCCCGTTCGGGCGATGCGCGGTTTTGCGCCGGCTCTATCATGGTCCGGCGCATGCGGATCGGGGATGTTGCATGAGGCTCGTTCGTCTCGTCGCCGCCACGGCGTGTGTGTTCGCCCTGCTGCCGCCCGCCTCATCATCCGCGGCGACGCGGCATGTCGATATCCCCGGACGTTACTTCACGCCACAACGCGTGACTATCACTCCCGGCAGCACCGTGCGGTGGACGAACTCCTCGAACCAGCGCCACTCGATCACGTCGTTCTCGACTTCGGACGATCAGTTCACGTCGAGCAACAATTGTCCGGGCAGCTTCCTCGGCTTCAACGATTGTGTCCGGTCTGGTGGGTCATACGAGCACACGTTCCCCAGCAGCGGCACGTTCGACTACTACTGCAAGATCCACGGCACCGACTCTCGGTATCCCAACTGCGGAATGTGCGGCCGAGTGGTGGTCCGGAAGAAGAGCAGCGTGGTCTCTCCCACCACGCCGGGCACAGTCTCGCCGTCGGCGGCGGCCTCGGCGACCTCGCCGACCCCCTCGATCTCGGGCAGCGCGCTGACATCACCGTCCGCCACAACGCCGATCGCTTCCGGCCCGTCGAAGGACGATGACTCAAGGACCCTCCTCACGATCGTGGCGCTCGCGGTGGCCCTGCTCGGCGGGACGGGGGTCGTCGTGTATCGCACGATGATCCGCCGCTGAGACCTGAATCGCTCCCGCGGCAGCGCCGTCCTATCATTGCGCCTCGACGTGAAACGCCGTCGCTACGTGGTCGCGTCCGTGGTCGCTCTCGCGGGCTTCGCCGCGCTGTTCGCGGTTCTCCCGTCGCAAGGCGCCGGAACCAAGGTTCGCATCGTCGGGTTCCGGTACCGGCCGGACACGATAAAGATCGGCGCCGGCGGCGCCATCACCGTCCATAACGACAGCAAGATCGTTCACACGGCAACCTGTTTCGGGTGCCGGGTCGACTCGAATGACATCCAGCCCGGCACCATCCACACCGTTACGTTCCCGGACCCCGGGACCTACCAGCTGTACTGCCGGTACCACGGCCAGTCCCGAGGGATGGTCGCCCGGCTCGTTGTCACACCCTCCGGTTAAGGTCGGCCGAAGGGGCGGATCCCCTCGGCGACCGTATGCCGGACACTCCGGTCTGCGGCCTGAGGGAGCCCCGTGCGGGTGTGGTAACGTGAGCGCCGCGGTCGGCCCCGGACCGGCAGGCCGCGACCGAAACGCTCACCCCTGCTCCGTCGTCGCGCTCCGGCGCGCCGCGGGGCCGCAGAGACCAGAGGAGGTGAGGATGGCGGACCGGCGCCAGTACGAAGTCATGCTCATCGTCGACCCTCGCTTGGAGGATTCCTCCATCCAGCAGGCCGTCGACCGCTACCTCGGCGTCGTGCGCGATCAAGGCGGCGAGGTCGGCAAGGTCGATCACTGGGGTCGGCGGAAATTCGCCTTCGAGATGAGGCACCTGCACGAGGGCTATTACGTGGTCGCCGAGATGAACGCCGAACCCAAGGCGATGGACGAGCTCGACCGCGTCCTGCGTCTGGCCGACGAGCTCGTGCGGCACAAGATCGTTCGCCCCGGCAAGGACTAACCCAAACCCAGTCCTTCCCCCGGGAGGTGGCAGCGATGGCAACGGACAACACGGTCGTCGTGGTCGGAAACCTGACGGACGACCCCGAGCTCCGGTTCACGCCCCAGGGCGTGGCCGTGGCGAACTTCCGGCTCGCGGTGAGCCGGCGCGTCAAGGACGAAAGCGGTCAGTGGAAGGACGGCGAGACGTCGTTCTTCCGCATCAGCTGCTGGCGTCAGCTGGCCGAGAACGTGGCCGAGTCGCTCACGCGCGGCTCGCGCACCATGGTCGCAGGCCGTCTGCGTATGCGGCAGTGGGAGACGCAAGAAGGAGAGAAGCGCTCGGTCGTCGAGATCGAAGCCGACGAGGTCGGCCCGTCGCTGAAGTGGGCGACCGCGAAGGTCGAGAAGACCTCGCGCGGTGGCGGTGGTGGCGGTGGCGGCGGCGGCGCGAGCGACGAGTGGGGAACCGACGCCGCGGCCGTTCCGGCCGAGGAAGAGGTGCCTTTCTAGAGATCGGGTCCGCAGGGTGGGTGGGAAGCAGTTAAGCGCCACCACGCTCGGGCCCAAACAGGAGGAACATGCCACGCGATAGGGATAGGGACCGAGACCGTCGCGGCCGCGACAAGGAAAAGGGCGGCTGGGGACGGAAGCAGCGCACCAAGGTCTGTCAGTTCTGCAAAGAGCAGTCGACCTGGGTTGACTACAAAGACACGCAGCTTCTCCGGAAGTTCATATCGGACCGGGGCAAGATCCGGGCGCGTCGCGTTACGGGCACGTGCGCTCAGCACCAGCAGCACGTGGCGACGGCGATCAAGAACGCCCGCGAGATGGCCCTCCTGCCCTACGCGGCCCGATGAAGGTCCTGCTGACGCAAGAGGTGCGGACGCTCGGGAGTCCGGGCGATGTCGTCGACGTCGCCGACGGCTACGCGCGGAACTTCCTCATTCCGCGCGGACTCGCGCAGCGCGCGACGAAGGGCGCGCTGAAGCAGGTCGACACGATCCGCCGCACCCGCGAAGTCAAGGAGATGGCCGACCGCGAGAAGGCCGAAGAGCTCGCGGGGACGCTCGGCGCGCTGCCGATCCGCGTCACCGCGAAAGCGGGAGAGGGCGGCCGGCTGTTCGGTCAGGTCACGCTGCAATCCCTCGCGGAAGCGATCGCGAAAGCCGGCGGACCGAAGATCGACAAACGGCGCCTGCATATCGACGGTCCGATCAAGAGTCTCGGCGTTCACCAAGCGACGCTCCGTCTTCACCCGGAAGTTGAGGCGAACCTCACGATCGAAGTCGTGCGCGCGTAACGAGAGAGTCAATTCTCGTTCTTGAATCTCTCGCGCCGCTTTCTATAATCGCGACGCTGTACGCAAGAGCTCGCAAGATTTGGGCGGCCCCCGAGGCCGCCCGCCAACATCTTGGGGGTCTTGTGGACGGCCTGGGGACGGGCAGGGCGTCGTTGCGGAAAGGTGGGGCGGCTGTGGGGATTCGTTGTGGACGTCGTGTCGTCGTTGGTGTCGTACCCTCCCGCTAACGTCGTCTCACGATGCCTTCCAGCTTCACGGAAGACTCGACGTCCGTAACCGGACGCGTCCCGCCGCACAATCTCGAGGCTGAGCAATCGGTCCTCGGGTCGATGATGCTGTCGAAAACGGCGATCGCCGACGTCCTCGAGAAGCTCCGGCCCGACGACTTCTACCGCGAAGCGCACATCCGGATCTGCCAGACGATCATGGATCTGTTCTCCGCAGGCGAGCCGTGCGACGCGATCACCGTTCCCGATGAGCTCGAGCGCCGCGCCCAGCTCGAGTCGGTCGGCGGCCGGCCCTACGTGCACACGCTCGTGGCGTCGGTGCCGCATCCGGGAAACGCAGGCTTCTACGCGAAGATCGTCTCCGAGCTCGCCACCCTCCGGCGCCTGATCGACGCCGCGTCTCGCATCTCTCAGGAATGCTTCGAGGTCCCCGACGACATCGAAGAGATGGTGAACAAGGCCGGCGAGCTGGTCTACGGCGTCGCGGCGGGCCGGATCCACTCGGACTTTCGGCCGATCCGCGAGCTGCTGACCGAGAGCATGGAGTCCCTCGACCGCCTGGCCGCGCACGAGGGCGACGTCACCGGGGTCCCCACCGGGTTCCGTGACCTCGACTCGCGCCTGTCCGGCCTGCAGCCGCAGAACCTGGTTCTCGTCGCCGCGCGGCCCGCGATGGGCAAGAGCTCGTTCGTCATGAACATCGCGCACCACGTCTCGCTGCACGAGGAGATCCCGGTCGTGATCTTCTCGCTCGAGATGAGCCAGAGCGAGATCGTGCAACGCCTGATCTGTTCCGAAGCGCGAGTCGACACGAAAGCGTTGCGCGCGGGGCGGATCAACGACGTCGAGTGGCAGCGGGTGTCCCAAGCTGTCGGTCGGCTGGACGCGGCGAAGCTATTCATCGACGACACGCCGTCGATCACGATGATGGAGATCCGTGCGAAGTGCCAGCGGCTGAAGCGCAACGGCGCCCTCGGCTTGGTGATCGTGGACTACATCCAGCTCATGACCTCGACGCGCCGGACCGAGAACCGCGTCCAAGAGGTGAGCGACATCTCGCGCTCGCTGAAGATCTTGGCCAAGGAGCTCGACGTCCCGGTCCTGGCGGTCTCCCAGCTCTCGCGCCAGCCCGAGCAAGGCGGCGGGGACCGGCGCCCGCACCTCGCGCATCTGCGCGAATCCGGTGCCCTCGAGCAGGATGCCGACGTCGTGATGTTCATCTACCGTGACGAGGTCTACAACAACGACACGCCGGCGCGCGGGGAGGCGGAGGTCATCGTCGCGAAACACCGGAACGGGCCGATCGGAACCGATAAGCTCGCGTTCCTTGGCCAGTTCACGAAGTTCGCGGACCTCGCCCGCACCTAGACGCCGCGCGCGAGAGTCGCGCGACCGGCTGCAGCGGCGCGCGAAGGAGATCGTGCGCCGATTGCTGCGCGCCTATCCGGCCGGACACCCGGCCCGGCCGCAGGGCGTGAGGAAGGATCCGCTCGCGGAGCTGATCTTCACGGTCTTGTCGCAGAACACGTCCGATGTGAACCGCGATCGCGCGTGGGCCTCGATGAAACGCGCGTACCCGCGGTGGGAGGACGTGCTCGGCGCGCGCACCCGCGATCTCGAAGACGCCATCAAGATGGGGGGGCTCGCGAAGACGAAGGCGCCGCGGATCCAGGCGATCCTGCGCGAGGTCGTCGAACGCGAGGGCAAACCGTCGCTGGCGAAGCTCCGCAAGATGTCCGACGACGACGTCGCCGCGTTCCTGGCGACGCTGCCGGGGATCGGGCCGAAGACGATCGCCTGTGTCCTGGCGTTCTCGCTCGAAAGGCCCGTGCTACCCGTCGATACGCACGTGCATCGCGTGGGGGAACGCCTCGGACTGTTCCCGCCCAAGACACGAGAGGCCGAAGCGCAGGGGGCGCTGGAGGCGCTGGTGCCGCCGGCGAGGCGCGTCGATACGCACGTTGCGCTGATCGCACACGGCCGGACGACCTGTTCCGCGTTGCGACCGGCGTGCGAGCGCTGCGTCTTGGTCGATCTCTGCCCCTCGGCGTTCGCGGTCGGCCGCCCGCGCACGCCGGGGAACCCCGGCCGGCGCGGCAACGTCTAAACGGGCGTCTTCACCGGACGTCAGGAGGCGCCCATGGCCCCCTCAAAGCTTCGATGGCTTCGCCGCGGCGCGATCGGCGTTGCGGTCCTTCTGGTCGCAGGATTCGCGGTCGGCGCACTTGCCGGCCGGAACGCCGACGAGCGCACCGCCACCAAGGCGCCCGTCGTCGCGGAGCAGGGACCGTCCCAGGCGAATCTCTACGGCGTCACCCAAGAGGGCGTTTCCGCGCCCGCCTCCCGGGCCGTAACCGACGCGTCGGGCACCGGCGGCTCCGCCGGCGCGACCGGAGCAGGGACGACCGCGGACGCTCTCGGCGCTCTTCCTCTTCCGGCGCCCGCCGACAACGTCATCAAGACGGCCGATCTCGCGATCGAGGTCGCGAAGGGCCGCATCGATCGCTCGTGGGAGCGGGTTTTCGCGATCGCGTCCCGTCTGGGCGGCTTCGTCGTGTCCTCGAACCAAGGGGGGCCGACGCCGGTCGCCGAAAGCCGCGAGGATGATCCGCGTGTCGCCGAGATCGTGATCCGGGTGCCCGCGACTCGTTTCGATCAGGCGCTCGCCGACCTATCGGGGGCCGATATCGGAAAGGTGACGCGCCGCGGGACGTCGGGGCAGGACGTGACGCAAGAGTTCGTCGATCTCGAGAGCCGGCTCCGTCATTACCGCGCGCAGGAGTCCGTCCTGCTACGGATCATGTCGCGAGCGCGCACGATCGGCGACACGATCTCGGTGCAGCAGCAGCTCTCGCAGGTGCAGCTGCAGATCGAGGAGATCACGGGTCGGCTGCGGTACCTGAAGGACCAGACGTCGTTCGCGACCATCTCGGTTCATCTCGCGGAGACCGGAGCGGTGGCGGGCGGTCCGTCCGACGGTCCTTCCTTCACCAAGGCCTGGGACACCGCGGTCGAGGGCCTCGAGCGCATCGGCACTGGCCTGCTGATAGGCGCGACGTGGCTGTCGCCGTTCGCGCTGCTCGCCGTGGTCTGGCTGGTGACGCGTCGCTGGCGCGCTCGTCCGTCGGAGGCATGACGCACGGTCGTCGGCGGGCGATACAGTGGCGGGGCCCCCGTGAGGGGGCCCCGTTATGCGCTCACGCACCGGATATCTCGAGCTGATCCTCTGCGGATTCGTCTGGGGATCGATCGGCGTTCTCGTCAAAGAGGTGGACGTCTCCGCGCCGGTCATCGTGTTCTTCCGTCTGGCCCTCGGATCGGCGTCGGTGGTCGCGCTGTGGGCGCTGCGCGGCCGGCTCTCTGAGCTGCGCCTGCCGAAACCGCGCGGGGGCGTCATCGCGGTAGGGATCATCCTCGCGGTTCACTGGCTCGCGTTCATCGAGGCTTACAAGCGCATGTCCGTCGCGACGACGATCCTCGTCGTTTACGTGGGACCAGTGTTGATCGCCGCTGCGGCGCCGGCCGTGCTCCGCGAGCGGCTGGAGCGGCGCACGCTGTACGCGCTCGCGCTGTCTATTGCCGGCATCCTCCTGATCGCCGTGCCGTCCTCCGGTGAGGTGGATGGGTTGGGCCTCCTGTTCGCCGGCGTCGCCGCGGTGCTGTTCGCCGCGTTGGTGCTGACGCTCAAGAAACATGTGACGCCGCATCACCCGGCGCCGGCGATCGTGGTGTGGCAGCTCGGGATCGCGGCGATCGCGGTGTCCCCGTTCCTCGTCGCCGCGAGCGGGCACGAGATCGTACGCGCGGCTCCCGCGCTCCTGACACTCGGGGTGATCCACACCGGCGTGGTCGGGATCCTCTACGTCTCGGCGGTCGCGGTCGTCCAGGCGCAGCACGTGAGCATCCTCGTGTACCTCGAGCCGGTGACCGCGGTGCTGTGGGCGTGGGCGGTGCTCGGCGAGTCACCCAGCGCGGCCACGTTGCTCGGCGGCGTGCTGATCATCGTCGCGGGCCTGCTGATCGTCGTCCCGGGCTTGCGCGGTCTCCCGCCGGCGGCCCTCCCCGAGCCGGTGGACGCTCGCATCGGAGAAGCGCGTTGATCACGCTGCCGCAGCTCGTCGCTGAGATCGTGATGGCGCTCGGCGGTGCGCTGCTCTTGGCGAACGTATACGCGCTCCTTCAGCCGCGGTTCCGTCCGGAGAAGACGCCGGCGAAGCCCATCCAACGGGGCCGGGCTCTGACGAACGCGATCATCGGACTCCTCGTGTTCGTGTGGGGCTTCGCGTCGTTCATCGCCCGGCTCTGATGTTCGTCGAGGTCGCCGGGCTCCGGGTCGCGTACGAACGCGTCGGGCAAGGCCCGCCTGTCGTGCTGGTTCCCGGGTACGTCGGCGACGCGGTCACGACCTGGCGGCATCAGCTCGACAACCTTTCGAACGAGTACACCGTGGTCGCCTGGGACAACCCTGGGTCGGGACGCTCGTCTGATCCGCCCGAGTCTTTCTCGCTGGCGGACTTCGCCGACTGCCTCGCGGGGTTCATCCATGAGATTGGGGTGGAACGGCCGCACGTCGCCGGCCTGTCGTTCGGCGGAGGCTTGTCGCTCGAGCTGTACCGACGGCACCGCCCGCTTCCGCGCTCGCTGGTTCTTGCGGACACGTACGCTGGATGGGCGGGCTCGCTTCCCGCGGACCAGGTTGCCTTTCGGCTGAATCAGGTCCTGCAGCTCGCCGATCGTCCGCCGGAGAAGTTTGCCGCCGCCGTCGCTCCGACGATGTTCTCGTCGTCCGTTCACCGCGAGATCCTCGACGCGTTCGCCGCCAGCATCGCGAAGTTCCATCCCGTCGGGTTGCGCGCGATGGCCCGCGCCTTCGCGGAAGCCGACGTTCGCGACGTCCTTTCCCGCATCGAGGTCCCGACGCTGCTCCTGTACGGCGACGAAGATGAGCGCGCGCCGCTGTCCGTCGCGCGAGACCTCCACGCAGCCATCCCGAACTCGAAGCTCGTGCTCATCCCCGGCGTCGGGCACGTCAGCAGCGTCCAAGCGCCGGAGAGGTTCACGGAAGAGGTGCGGTCGTTCCTGCGCGACGTCGGCCGCTGAGTGGAGCGGGCGAAGGGAATCGGACCCTCGTCTAGAGCTTGGGAAGCTCTCGTTCTACCATTGAACTACGCCCGCGAGGAAGGCCACGCTACCGGAACAACGAGGCCGCCGCTACCCTGACGCTCGTGACCACGACGGCAAAGGCCCTCGACAAAGGTCGTGAGGCTTTCTCGCGGAAGCGGTGGGGCGATGCGGTCGCCGAGCTGTCGGCCGCCGGCCGTCGGTCCCCGCTCGACGCGGACGATCTCCTGCTCCTTGCCACGGCGTCGATCTTGACGGGCCGGGTCGACGAGGGGATCGAAGCAGCGACGCGCGCGTACAACGCGTTCGTTCGCGACGAGCTCGTGGAGCAGGCCGCGCGGGCCGCTTTCTACCTGTGCATGGAATTCTTGAACCGCGGTGACCGGGCTCAAGCGAACGGCTGGCTGTCACGAGCCGCTCGGCTTCTCGCGGACGGGCAAGATTGCGTCGAGCAGGGATACGTGATCCTCCCGACGGCCCTGCAGCACTTGTTCGCCGGCGATGCCGCGACGGCCCTCGAGATGCTCGTCCAGGTGTCCACGATCGCCGAACGATTCGGCGATCCGGATCTCCTCGCTCTTGGCCGCCTCGGCCGCGGGAACGCCTTGGTCTTGCTCGGCCGCATCGCCGAGGGGCTCACCTTCATCGACGAGGCGATGCTCGCCGTGATCGGCGGCGAGGTATCGCCCATCCAGTCGGGCATCGTGTACTGCGCGGTCATCGAGTTGTGTCAGGAGATCTTCGACGTGCGCCGGGCCGGGGAATGGACGGCTGCTCTGGCGCGCTGGTGCGACGCGCAGCCGGACCTCGTGCCATTCCGCGGACAGTGCCTCGTGCACCGCGCGGAGATCCTGCAGCTGCACGGCGACTGGCCGGACGCATTGCACGAAGCGGAGCGCGCCGAGAAGTGGCTGTCGGACCCTCCGACCCCCGCGGTCGGCGCCGCGCATTACCAGCTCGGCGAGATCCATCGATTGCGTGGCGACTTCGCGAACGCCGAAGAGTCCTACAAGCGAGCGAGCCTGAACGGACGGAACCCGCAGCCGGGGATGGCGCTCATGCGGCTCGCGCAGGGGCAGATCGAGGCGGCGACGGCGTCGATCAGACGTGAGGCTGACGAGGCGACCGATCCCGTGTCGCAGGCGAAGCTGCTTCCCGCGTTCGTCGAGATCTCGCTGGCAGCCGGGGACCTGCCGGCCGCACGCTCCGCTGCCGACGAGCTTGCTTCGATCGCCGGGCGCTTCGACGCTCCGATGCTGCGGGCGTTAGCCGCGTATGCGATTGGGTCTGTGCTCCTCGCAGAAGGCGACGCCCGCGCTGCGGTCGCGGCGCTGCGCCCGGCGTCGGCGGCGTGGCAGGAGCTCGGCGCGCGTTACGACGTCGCGCGTGCACGCGTGCTGATCGCGCTCGCTTGCCGGGATCTCGGCGATCGAGACACGGCGGACCTCGAGCTGGAGGCGGCGCGCACAACCTTCGAGCAGCTCGGTGCGGCGCCGGCGCTGGCCCGTCTCGCTTCCGTCTCGGCGCCGGCGACGACGAAGGACACGGGCGGGCTGACCGCTCGCGAGATCGAGGTCTTGCGCTTGATCGCGTCCGGCAAGACCAACCGCGCCATCGCGGGCGAGCTCGTGCTGAGCGAGAAGACCGTCGCCCGTCACGTGAGCAACATCTTCACGAAGCTGGACCTCTCGTCCCGCGCGGCGGCCACCGCCTACGCCTACGAGCACGACCTCGTCTAGATACATAGGAATACCCAGGCCGCTCCGCCGCAGGTTGGGTGCTTCTCCCGATGCGTCTCGTGCCGACGCCGACGTAGCGTCGCGCCAACGACGATAAGGGGGAGCCATGGACGCGGAGCGCTTCGAAACGGTCGTTATCGGCGGGGGGCAGGCGGGCCTGAAGGCCGGGTACTACCTGGCGAAGGCAGGCCGGCCGTTCGTGATCCTCGACGCGTACGAACGGACCGGCGATGCCTGGCGCAAGCGCTGGGACTCGCTTCGCCTATTCACCCCCGCCCGCTTCAACGGATTGCCCGGCTGGCGTTACCCCGCGCGCCCCCACTACTTCCCGACCAAGGACGAGATGGCCGACTATCTCGAGGCGTACGCGGCGCGCTTCCAGCTGCCCGTCCTTCACGGCGTTGCCGTCGAGCGGGTAGCGAAGGTGGACGATCGTTTCGTGATCACGGCCGGCGACCGCCGCTTCGAAGCCGACAACGTTGTCGTCGCGACCGGTGCGAACCGCGTTCCGAAGTTGCCCGCGTTCGCGGCGCAGCTCGACTCCCGAATCGTGCAGATGCATTCGAGCCAGTACAAGAATCCAGCGCAGTTGCGAGAGGGCGGTGTCCTCGCGGTCGGCGTCGGCAACTCGGGAGCGGAGATCGCGTACGAGCTCGTGCAGTCGAGGCCAACGTGGCTCGCGGGGAAGGAGTCGGGACAGATCCCGGTTCCCCACAGCAGCAAGCGGGCGCAGGTTGTCTTCTCCGTCATCCGATTCATAGGTCACTTCGTCCTGACCTACGGCACACCGATCGGACGGAAGGTCATCCCCAAGATGCGGACGAAGGCCGACCCGCTCATCCGACGTCGCACGAAGGACCTCGCCGCGGCCGGTATCGAGCGTGTCCCCCGCGTCGTCGGCGTCAGCGACGGACTTCCGGTCTTCGAGGACGGCCGCACGCTGGACGTGCCGAACGTGATCTGGTGCACGGGATACCGTTACGAGTTCTCGTGGATCGACCTGCCCGCGTTCCAAACGGATGGCGAGCCGATCCACACCCGCGGCGTATCGACGGAGCCGGGTCTGTATTTCGTCGGTCTTTCGTTCCAGTACTCGGCCACGTCCGAGGTCCTGCCGGGCCGCGGCCGCGACGCCGATTTCGTCGTCGATCACCTCGTGAGCCGCAGCCGCAGCACACGCGAGCGAGAACGCGTTCCCGCGTGACGGAAGCGGCGATGGACGGCGAGGACCTCTTCGCTATCTTCCTCGCGGCGCTGGAGGCAGTCGTTCCGGAGGTGACGACCGAGCAGCGCGCTCTCGTCCGCGATGTCGTTGACGGGATGATGCGAGAGCGCGCTGAGGCCCCGGCCCTCGAACGTTGAGCCGTTACTTCTTGCGACGCTTCGCTGCGGCCGTTCGCGCCCTGGCGGCGGCCTTCGCGAAGTCCTCGTAGAACTTCGACGGCGTCGGACCGCGCTGCCCCTGGTACTTGCCGCGCGCGCCGTACGGCTTGTCCGCGGGCGAGGTCATCTCGAACAAGCACAGCTGTCCGATCTTCATCCCCGGGTAGATCGTGATCGGAAGGTTGGCCACGTTCGACAGCTCGAGCGTGAGGTGTCCGGACCATCCCGCGTCGACGAAGCCGGCCGTCGAGTGGATCAGGAGCCCGAGCCGCCCCAGGCTCGACTTCCCCTCGATGCGAGCGACGATGTCGTCCGGAAGCGTCACCTTCTCGAGTGTTGATCCGAGCACGAACTCTCCCGGGTGGAGGATGAACGGCTCGTCGGGCGCGACGCGGACCTCTTCGGTCAGGTCGTCCATCCGCTTTTTCACATCAATGTACGGATAGCGGCTGTTGGCGAAGATGCGGAACGTGTCGTCGACGTGCAGGTCGATGCTCGAGGGTTGGATCGCGTCCGGGTCGAACGGGTCGATGACGACGCGCGAATTCTCGATCTGCTTACGGATGTCTCGGTCGGACAGGATCACGGGAGTGCTCCTCTGAGACGGCCTCGGGGAAGGCCGGCCTCATTATGAGGGATGAGCGCCTCTACTGACGCCCGAGGATGGTGACCGAGCAGACCGCACCCGGCCCGCCTAGGTTGTGAGCGAGGCCCAGCTCGGGGTCCTTCACCTGCACGCCCTCGGCCCGGCCCTGCAGCTGGCGCGTCACCTCGCCGATCATACGGCAGCCGGTCGCGCCGATCGGGTGGCCGAACGATTTGAGGCCGCCGCTCGGGTTCACGGGCAGCGGGCCGTCGGCGGCGGAGAGGCCGTCGCGGATGAAGTTCGCTCCCTCCCCCTTCTTGCAGAAGCCGAGGTCCTCGTAGTTCAGCAGCTCGGTGATCGTGAAGCAGTCGTGCACCTCGGCGAGCGAGATCTGCTCGAAGGGGTCGGTGATCCCGGCCTCCTCGTACGCCATCTTCGAGGCGGCCTGCGTGGCCGGGAAGCCGATGTAGTCGAAAGACGGCTTGTACATCGGCTGCGCGGTGTACACCGCGATCGCGTTCGCCTTCACCATCACGTAATCGTCCTTGTGCTTCATGTGCTTCGCGATCTCCGGACGCGTCACGATCACGGCCGCGGCGCCGTCGGAGACGGCGCACGAGTCGAAGCGGCCCAGCGGGTGCGCGATCATCGGCGCCTTAAGCGCGGTCTCCATCGTGATCGCGCGACGAAAGTGCGCCTTGGGGTGGTGTTCGCCGTTCGCGTGGTTCTTGACCGCCACGCGCGCGAGGTCTTCCTTGGTCCAGCCGTGAACCTCGAACGCGCGCGTCGCAGACATAGCGAAGAGGGCCGGAGCGCTGGCGGCCGGCAGGAACGGATGCATCCCCTCGCGCATGTTCGGCAGGCCGCGAGAGCCCTGGTCGGTGATCTTCTCGACGCCACACGCGAGCGCGATGTCGTACACGCCCGCGGCAACCGCGAAGCACGCGTTGCGGAACGCGTCCATCCCGGACGCGCAGAAATTCTCGACGCGCGTCGCGGGGATGCCGTACATGCGCAGCGGGTCGACGGCGGCGGCGCCGCCCAAACCCGTGGTGTGGTAGTAGATGCCGACCCAGATCGCCTGGATGTCCGAGCGCTCGATGCCGGCGTCCTGGCAAGCCTCGTCGACCGCTTCGCAGAGCAGGTCTTCCTGGTCCTTCTCCCAGTGCTCCGTGAAACGCGTCGCGCCGACTCCCGCGACGGCCACGCGATCCCTGATGCCCGGCATGGCGCTCCTCCTACGCGCTCGTCAGCGCGGTGCGCGGCGGACGCGTCTTCCAATAGTAGTTGTGGAAACCGGCGCCGTCGTGCAGCCGCCGGAAGGTCAACTCGATCCCCATGCCGATCTTCACCTCGGCGGGATCCACGTCGGTCATGTCGAAGAAGACGCGTCCGCCGCCGTCGAGATCCACGACGACCTTCGGCACCGGCGTCTCGAGGTACTCGCCGCCGACGAGATGGTCGAGCGTGAACGTGAAGATCCGCCCGTGCTTCTGTAATTTCATCGGCTCCATCTTGTCGAGCGCGCCGCATTCCACGCACGCGCGGTTCGCCGGGAACTGCACCTGCCCACACTCCGTGCAGCGCACTCCCTCGAACGGAAGCGCTTGGCGGCGGTCGCGCCAGTACTGGACGGTCGACGAGCGTGGATCGGACGCGTCCGACGGCAACAGCCGGCGGAAGCGCAGATACGACTCGTAGCTCGGCAAGAGCTGCTTCGACGCAATCAGATCCGCCACGGTCGGGTGGCGCTTCGCCGCGGTGATCGCATCGGTCGTCGACACGAGCAGCGCGTCGGCGCCATCACCCTGGCCGACAACCAGAATGACGTCTCCCGCGTCGGCTTCGTCGAGCGCCTCTGCGAGCGCGACGAGGACGTGCGCCGCGCCGAGGTTCCCCACGGTAGAGAACAGCGGATCGCGTGCCTGATCCGAGTTGAAGCCAAGCTTCTTCGCGACCGACGCCGACGTCCGCGGGTCGGGGGCGTAGGCGACGAAGCGCGCGATCGCGTCCGGAGAGATATCGGCGCCGTTGAGGATCTCGTCGACCACGGACCCGACCGACCGCATGTAGCCGTATTCGGTATCGAGCTTCGGTTCGAACGCGCGGACGTAATCGTCGCCGGTCCGCCGCCACGGGCCGGTGAAATCCTCCGTCACACCGCTCGTCGCGACGATGCGCGCTGGGCCATCGGCCGTGACCAGCACCGCTGCGGAGCCGTCGCCGAAGAGTTGTTCCGTCGCCGTGGCCGGTTCCGCGGGCCGCGCGTCGGCGGCGACCACGAGCGCCTCGCGCGCGCTCCCGGCGGTGACGGCGTCCAGCGCTTGACGCAGCGCCGTCGTCGCCGAACGAAGCGAGCCTGTCACGTCCGCGGTGAACGCGTTCGGCCGGTCCAGCACCGCCGCGATCGTCGCGGCTCCTTGTTTCTCCGCGTACGGCGAGGTCGTGGTCGCGAAGTAGATCGCGTCGAGCGACGAGAGATCGAGCCCCGCCGTACACGCGAGCGCCGCCTCCACGCCCATCGTCAAGGAGTCCTCGTCGCCGGCCGAGACGGATCGCTCCCCCGGCAACGACGGCGTGTCCCACGCGCGTCCCATCGTCTTCCGATCCAAGCGATACGTGGGGATGTAGGAACCCCAGGCGGCGATGCCGGCCACGCGTGACCCCCTCGGCTAGCAGCAGGTGCGGAGCGTCGGATCCCACCAGGCGCAGAACGCGTCGTCCCAGTACGGATCCTCGAAACGAAGACCTTTCTCCGCCGCGTCGGCGGAGGCGTTTTTCAGCTCCTCCTCCGTTGAGGGGGAGCCGGTCGTCGTCGCCATCAGCTCCATGTCTTCATTGTCGCGGTGCCCGCTTCTGGGCCGCAACCTCTCTCTTGACAGGTAACTAACTGGTTAGTTACTCTGACCGGCACGATGACTCCCGTCGCGACGACGAAGGACCGCTTGCTGAAAGCGGCTTTCGAGGAGTTCTCGAAGCGGGGGTTCGCCGGTGCCCGGGTCGACGAGATCGCCTCGCGGGCCGGCGCCAACAAGGCGCTGATCTACCAGTACTACGGGGACAAGGAAGCTCTGTTCCGGCACGTCTTGGAGCTCAAGGTCCAGGAGATGGGCCGCATCGCGACCGACGATCCCGACCGGTTCCCCGAGGTCATCGGCGACTTCTTCGATTTCCACGCCGCGAACCCGTGGGTGACGCGCCTGATGCTCTGGGAGGCCCTCGACTTCGGAGGAAAACCCGTTCCGAACGAAGCCGAGAGGAAGAAACACCTCGGGGAGCACGTTGAGCAGATCGAAGAGTTCCAGCGGACCGGAGTCATCGATCCGAGCTTCGATGCGCGGCATCTCCTCGTAACGCTGATCGGGATGGTGCAGGTCTGGTTCGCGTTGCCGCAGCTCGCCCGCATGGTGTCGGGCGGCAACCCGTACACACCTGAGGCCTTGAAGAGGCGGCGGGCTCACCTGGTCGACGCCGCGCGGAAGATGCTGGAGGTGCAGTGATGTTCGAGGGGGAGAACAAGCGGGAGAAGATCATCGTCCTTCTGACGATGTGCTTCGCCCTCTTCATGGCGATGCTCGACAACACCGTCGTCAACATCGCGTTGCCGACGTTGTCGAGGGATCTCGGAGCGGGCGTCAGCGGCCTCCAGTGGATCGTCGACGGCTACGTGCTCGCGTTCGCGAGCTTGCTGTTGACCGGCGGCATCCTCGGCGACCGTTACGGACGCAAGCGCATGTTCCTCACCGGTCTGGCGGTTTTCACGCTCTCGTCGCTCGCGTGTGGGCTCGCCGCGAACACCTCGCAGCTGATCGCGTTCCGCGCGATGCAAGGCGTCGGCGCCGCGCTGCTGATGCCCGGCACGCTCTCGATCCTCACCGTCACGTTCCCCGCGCACGAGCGCGCGAAGGCGATCGGGATCTGGGCCGGAGTGTCCGGTCTCGCGCTGGCTCTGGGCCCGACGGTCGGCGGCTGGATGGTCGAGCACGTCGGCTGGGAGTCGATCTTCTTCCTCAACGTCCCGATCGGAACTTTGGGATTCATCATCGGGTCGCGCGTGATCCGCGAGAGCCGCGCGGAGCAACTGCGCCGGCTCGATCTCGGCGGACTCGGCCTCGGCACGGCCGGCTTGTTCAGCGTCACGTATGGCTTGATCGAGGCGAACCAGCTCGGCTGGGGCGACCCGCTGATCGTCGGAGCTCTCGTCGCCGCGGCGGCCTTCTTCGTCGCCTTCGTCGCGTACGAGAGGCGTACCGATCACGCCATGCTTCCGTTGAGCTTTTTCCGCATCCCGGCGTTCTCGGCGGGCGCGTCGGTCGCGTTCGCGGTGTCGCTCGGGATGTTCGGAACCTTCTTCTTCGCGAGCCTCTACATGCAACTCGTGCGCGGCTACGACGCGTTCGGGACCGGACTGCGCTTCCTCCCCCTCACCGCGATGGTGATCATCGCGGCGCCCAACGCCGGACGCCTGGCGTCGAAGTATGGATCGCGTTGGCCGATGGTGATCGGACTCACGCTGGCCGGGGCCGGCTTGATCCTGCAGACCCAGATCCACATCGGGACGTCGTTCGGGTACCTCATCCCCATCTTCATGATCATGGGGATCGGGATGGGCTCGACGATGACGCCGATGACGGCCGCGGTCATGAACGCGGTCGGCCCGGCGCGCGCCGGGTTGGGGTCGGCGACGACCAACACCGCCCGCGAGGTCGGCGGCGTCTTCGGGATCGCACTCCTCGGCACGCTGCTGACCACAAAGCTCAAGAGCTCGCTGACGGCCGCGGTGGCGGGACTAGGTTTGGCGCCCGGCGCCGAGCGCGCCATCGTTGAAACGGCCGGGCACGGCCGCTTCGATCCGTCGATCGTGGCGAACCTTCCGCCGGCGAAGCAGCTGGCGGTTCAGCAGGCCTTCGGGTCCTCGTTCCTCGACGGGTTCCACCTCGCGGTGCTGATCGCCGGTCTGGTGCTGCTGGCCGGTGCCGTCATCGCCTGGCGGTTCATCCCGTCCGGTGCGCCACAGCGCGAACAGGCGGCCCCGACGGTGCCGGAGCAGGCGGCCGAAGCGGCCGCGGCGGTCTAGGAATCGTCGGGCTCGTCCGCGGCCGAGCGGGTTCGGCGGCGCAACAGCCAGGCGGTCGTTCCGGCAGCCACGGCGGCGGTAAGCCGCGGACGGCTGCGCAGGTCCCACTGGATGCTGCGATCCTTGGAACGATCGTCGAACTCGCCGTGGGATCCGTGATCACCGGCGACCGGTCTCCACAGGTTGTCCGGCCGGTCTTGCTCGACGGCGAACGAAGCCTGCTGGGCGTCGAATCCGCGGCGCGCCAGGAAACGATCGAGCAGCCCGGGGACGAACTTCTGTGCGATCGTGGTGAGGGTCGTCGGAGCGCCGACGCTGACTCGACGTGGAGCTCGTTCGGCGGCCCAAACGATCGCGCGGGCCGCCACCTCCGGCTGGTAGATCGGCGGCACCGGCTGAGGATGGCGCGGAAGATCGGTCTTCACCCAGTGGAACTGGGGCGTGTTCAGGGCCGGTAGATCCACGAGGGTCAGTCGCACATGGCTGCGCTCGTGAAGGAGTTCGGTGCGAACGGATTCCGTGAAGCCCACGATCGCATGTTTCGCCCCGCAGTACGCGGACTGCAGCGGGATGCTTCGATAGGCGAGCGCAGAGCCGACCTGAACGATCGAACCGCGGTCGCGCGGCAACATCCGTCGCAACGCCGTCATGGTCCCGTGGGCGTAGCCGAGGTACGTCACTTCCGTGATGCGCCGGAAGTCCGCAGGATCCATGCGGGAGAACGGGAGCAGCGCCGAAACCATCGCGTTGTTCACCCAAACGTCGATGGGCCCGAGCTCTCGTTCGATCCGACCCGCCGCGGATTCCACGGCGTCGGCGTCGGCGACGTCCGCTTCGACCGCGACGGCCCGGCGCCCGGCGTCTTCCACGTCGGCCTGGGCTCCTTTGAGGCCCTCGTGGCCTCGCGCGATCAAGCCGAGGTGCGCGCCCTGCTGTGCGAACGCGAGGGCGGATGCGCGTCCCACTCCAGCCGACGCGCCGGTGACGACAACGACCGCATCCGAAAGGCTCATCAACGATTGCGTTCCCGCGGCGAGGGAAGAACAAACCGAGCCATGGATTGGGCCGGCTGGGGAACGTTCGGGCTCGTCGCAACGGGGGTCTTGACGGCCCTCATGGTCGGCGCCCAACTCGCCGGCCTGTCGCGCATGGATCTGCCGATGATGCTCGGCACCGTCGTCACCGCAGACCCCGATCGAGCACGCGTCGCGGGCGTGGTGATCCACATGGTGAACGGACAGGTGTTCGCCTTGATGTATGCCGGCGCGTTCGCGCTCCTCGGCTGGGCACGTTGGTGGCTGGGCGCCTTGTTCGGGCTCGTACACGGTGCCATCGCCCTGACCATGATCATCCCTCTGCTGCCGGGGGTGCACCCGCGCATGGCATCCGAACGGGAGGGGCCGCGGCTCGATCACGTCCTGGAGCCACCCGGATTGCTCGCGCTGAATTACGGAACGCAAACCCCCGCCGTCACGCTTCTCGCGCACGTCGCCTTCGGCGCGATGCTGGGGGCGCTGCTCCGGCCTTCGTAGCGTCGTCGAGGGCGAGCGCCGCCTGCGCCATCGTCGCGTGCGAGAGCGTCTGCGGAAAGTTGCCCAGAAACCGCCCGCTGCCGGGATCGATCTCCTCCGCGTAAAGGCCGACGTCGTTCGCGGTGCGACGGCACTCGTCGAAGACCGCCGCGGCCTCATCGACCCGACCCGCGTGCGCGAGCGCGCGCACGAGCCAGAACGAACAGGCCAAGAAGGCGCCCTCGGGCACGCCGAGCGTGCGGCTGCTGGAAGCGAAGCGGTACAGGAGCGCGCCACCGGCCGAGAGCTCCGAACGGATCGCGGCGATCGTGCCAGCGAGCCGCGGTGAATCTCCCGGTTCGAAGTCCGGAAGGACGCTGAGCACGGCGGCATCGAGCTCGTTCGAGTCGTAGTCGCGTTTATAGGTGCCGCGTTCGGCGTCGAAGCCGCGGGCAGGGATCTCGGCGGCCAGGCGATCACGTTCGGCCGCCCACTGCGTACTCCGTCGCGCCGCCCGGCGGCTGGGCACGCCGTCGGTTCGAGCGTCGAGGATGTTGCATGCCCGCTCGAGCGCGCGCCACGACATCAGCTTCGAGTGGACGTGGTGGCGATCGCGTCCGCGTTCCTCCCAGATACCGGCGTCGGGCTCGCGCGCATGCTCGGATGTGAAATCTGCGAAGCGCGACCACAAGCGCCACGTCGACGCGTCGAGATGCCTGCCGGCCCGCGTCAGCTTCCAAGCCGCTTCCATCACCCAGCCCGGCACGTCGAGCTGCTGCTGCTCGGCTGCACGGTTGCCGAAGAGGACGGGCCTGATGTTCTGGTACCCCGCGGCGTCGGTGAGCTCGTGCTCCATGGGCGGCGGGCGACCGTAGATCGTGTACAGCGGAGCCACGCGCGGATGGGTGAGTCGTGTCGCGTGTCGCATCCAACGGAGGAACGATTCGGCTTCTTCTGTCTGGCCGAACCCGAGGAATGTCTCGACGCCGATACTCGCGTCACGCGGCCACGAATACCGATAGTCCCAGTTCGCGTTGCCTTCGAGCGACTCCGGCAGCGATGTCGTGGGGGCGGCGACCGGTGCACCCGAAGGCGAGAAGGTGAGCAACCGTAACGTCACGAGACTTCGAACGATCGCGTCCCGCACCGGGCCGTCGTAGGAGATCTCGGCGGCCCACCCGGCCCAGTAGCGACGCGTCTCGTCCATCGCCCGCCACGCGTCGTCCGGGTCCGCGACGATGATCGGCTGCCGATCGGAAAGCGAGAGGACGAAGGTGACGGGAGAGCCGGGCTGGATGGTCACGGTCGTGTCGATGGCCGGCTCGATCCGAACGGCCGGCTTCGACTGGAGATGCAGAGCCAGTGCGTCCCATGTGCAGACGAGGCCGTCGTGCCAACGCCGCGCGCGCGGGCCGCGCCCGCGCAGGCGCGGATCGAATCTGACGACCACCTCGACCGGGATGTCGCGCGCCTCCACGCGCCTCATGAGGAGCATCTGCGGCCGGAGGGTTCGCTGCACATCGAGCACCAGCCCTTCCGTCAGGACGAGCGTCCCGGTTGCGGTCTGCCAGGCCGTCTCGAGAACTGCGCTGTCGGTCAGGTAGCGCCGGGTGGTCG
>JBIOTQ010000018.1:0-26232 GCA_044866075.1 Actinomycetota bacterium
TGACGCGGTATTTGGTCTTCGCTTGATCGCGTAGCTCGCCCTCAACGCGGTGGTCCTTGTCGTAGATCGTCGCGGTCGCCACCTGCCCGTCGTGAACCGCCTTCTCGAACTGGTCGAGCGAGAGTTCCTTGACGTTGCGCGTGCTCGAGACGAAGGACAGAAACGCCCAGAGCAACAGAAGGACGAGAACGAGATAGATGGCAGGCCCACGGAAGAGCCGCTGCATGGGTGACTGCGGAGGGGTTCGCTTACCGGTTCCGAGCGGTGGCACTTCGTTTCCGATCCTTGTCCGTGAAAGGGAACTCTAACCTAGTTCGGAGTGGAAGGGGGCCGGCCTGAGTCCCGGGCCCAGGGTAACACTCGCACGAGAACCGTCTCAATGGTTTCTGCCCCTGAGCAGCACAAACGCGCCGACGCATCTGAAGATTCCCTCCGGAGACGGTACGGCCGTGAACTGAGACGCCGCTGAGCGCTCAGCCGGCCCGGCCGAGGACGGTGACGCGCAGCCCTTGGCCCTCACGGAGCCCGAGCGACTCGACGACGTCCATCGGCAGCAGCAGACCGGGCGTCTTGAGCGATCCGTGAACCTTGCCGGTGAACTCGGTCCCGCGGACCGAGGCTTTCAGGGTGTCGCCGGGACGCAAGCCGAGCTCCTCGACGACCTCGCTCGCGATCGGCACCCGCGCGAACGGGCTCTTGTTGTGCATCGTCATCTCGAGCGTCGCGCGGAACATCCTGGCCACGTGCCCCTACTCCTCGTATAGGTGGGGCTTGAGTGTACCGACATAGGGGAGGTTCCGGTACCGCTCGCCGTAGTCGAGGCCGTACCCCACGACGAACACGGGCGGCAGAGCGAACCCCTCGTACCGCACGTCGAGCTCCACCTTCTGGACCTCCGGCTTGGACAGCAACGCGCACACCTCGAGCGAGCGGGGACCGCGGGCCTTCAGGTTCTTGATCAGGTAGCTAAGCGTCAGGCCCGAGTCGATGATGTCCTCGACGATCAGGACGTCGCGCCCTGAGATGTCGAGGTCGAGGTCCTTCAGAATCCGGACGATACCGCTCGTCTTGGTCGCCGAGCCGTAGGAGGACACCGCCATGAAGTCGAGCTCCAACGGGATCGTGATGTGGCGCGCGAGATCACTCATGAGCATGAACGCGCCCTTGAGAACGCCGACGAGGAGAAGGTCCCGGCCCCGGTAGTCCTCCGTGATCTCCTTCGCCAGCTCGGCGACCTTGTTCTGGATCTCGTGCTCGGAGATCAGGATCTCGCCGATGTCCTCGTTGAGCTCCGTCATCCATCGCCCCTTCCGTCGGGGGCTCCTAGACCCCCGAACCCCCGGCCGTTTCGATCCACAGGAACTCTCTCGTTCGCGTCGTAACCTTGACCCGGTCGCCCGGCCTGTGCCCCACAACCCAGACGATCTCGCCGCCCGACGTCACCAAAGCACTGCGCGCGCGCTCCGCGCGCGGCACCTTCTGGTCCGTGAAGAAATCCCCGAGCTTCTTCGCGCGGCTCATGCCGAGGGGACGGAACCGGTCGCCGGGCCGAGGCCGCCGAACGACGAGCGGCGGGTGGGTGGACGCACCATCAAGGACGCACGTGTTTTTGCCGTCGGGCCACGCCGACGGCTCGCGCGTCTCGATCCAAGTGCGCAGCCGCATCGACCAAGCGGGAAGGTCCGTCACGCCGGGTACCGCGAGCGCGACCGGAGACGCCGGTTCCGGCCGGGGAGTCGCGCGCTCGAAAGCGAGGGAACCATATTCGAGGCGTGCGTTCAAGCGCGACGGCAGATCGATCTGGTCGCCGGAGGTTCCCGTGCGCGCCAGCCGCAGCACGCGCTCGACGTGATCGGCGTCGAGCTGCACGAGGCGGCGGACGACGCGGCGCTGTAACGCCGGATGCAGCGCCAGCAAGGACGCGACGTCGAGGCGGACCCCGCCCTCCTCGACCTCCGGGGCGATCGCCGACGCCGCCAGCTCGTCGAGCAGTGCGTCGTCGTCGCGCGCCAAGTCCGCGAGGCGCGCCAGCGACTCGGGCGCGCGGACGTTGAAGCGCTCGAGGACCACAGGTACGAGCTCGTTGCGGAGCGCGTTCCGGAGGAAGGCCGGATCGGCGTTGGTGGGGTCGCGGCGGGGCCGGAGGCGCAGCGCGCGGCAGAACTCCTCGGTCTCGCCACGGCGGACGTCGATCAGCGGCCGGACGATGCGGCCGCGGATCGGCGGGATCCCGCCGAGGCCGTGCACGCCGGTCCCGGCCAGGACCCGCATCAGCACGGTCTCCGCCTGATCGTCGAGCGTGTGCCCCGTGGCGATGTGGGACGCGCCGGTCGCGTCGGCGACCTCGTCGAGGAAGCGGTACCGGCGCTCTCGTGCGGCCTCCTCGGGCGACTGTCCGGGCGGCGTGTCGGTCGCGTCCGCCGCGCGGACCGTCGCGGGAAGGGCGAGGCGCCGGGCCTCGCGCTCGACGAACGCGGCGTCCTTCTCCGAATCCTCGCGCAGGCGGTGGTCGAAGTGCGCAACGTGCAGCGAGAGCCGGAGCTCCCGGGACAACCGGACGAGCAGGTGGAGGAGCGCGAGCGAGTCGGGTCCGCCGCTGACGGCGACGACGACCGACTCACCGCCCTTGAGGAGTCCGCGATGGTCGATCGTCCCGCGCACGCGGCCGGTCAGGCTCCGCACCGCGCGCGGGTCGGCCATGGCGCTAGCCGCTCGCCGGCGCGTCCGCGCGCAGGACGCGGGCCAGCCACGCGTTGGGATCGGTGAGCTCGGGGATCGTCGGCAGGTTCTCGGCGCGCTCCCACACCAGGTTCAGGCCGTCCATCCCGGAGGTGTCCGCGATCGCCGCGATGAACGCCTCGCCTTGCGAGTATTGCGCGTACTTCATGTCGAGGCCCATCGCCTTCTGCAGCGTCCGCTCCGCGAGGCTCGCCTGTTCGCGTTGCGCCTGCAGCGACCCCTTCATGTCCTCGAACGTCGGGATGTGTTCCGCGCCGACGCGGTCCATGACGAAGTTGCCGTGCCCTTCGACGACGGTCATGAGCGACTGCATCTTGAGGACCACCTCGAGCTGCGCCGGCGTGAGGAACAACGTCAGGAGGTTGACGCGCTTCCACGCCTGCGGCCCTTGCGCGACGATGCGGCGGATGTTCGCGATGGCCTCGCGCACGCGCTTCGCATCGATCTCGGCCGTCGAGATGTAGCGCTCGACCAGACCCGCGACGTGATCGCGCAGCCACGGGACCGCGACGAACTGCGTCCGGTGCGTTACCTCATGGAGCGCGATCCAGAGCCGGAAGTCGCGCGCGTCGAACGTCCACCGTCGCTCGGCCGCGACGACGTTGGGGCCGACGAAGTAGACCTTCCCCGCGCCGCCGCTCGCGAGCAACAGGTCGTACTGGCCGAGAACCTTCTGGGACAGGTACCCGAGCAGGAGGCCGAGCTGCAGCCCCATCGCCATCCGTCCGAGCTTTCCGCCGGCGCGGATCCCTTGGAACTTCTCACCCAGCGGGCGCAACAGCGCTCGGAATCCGTCGATGTTAACGCCGATCCATCCGCCGCGATCGAGCACGATCGGTTTGCCGGCCGGTTCGGCCGGACGCAGGCCGGTGAAGTCGGTGACGAGCTCGTCGGCGACGCGCACGAAACCCTCGAAGTCGGCGCGTACCTGGTCGCGCGTCGCTTGCGTAACTTTGGGTCCGGACCCGGCGACCGCGCGACCGACGCGCAGCGCGAGGTCCCAGTCGACGACGTCGGGGGCGCTCATACGTTCCCCCACGCTAGCGCGCGTTGTGCGGGTTAGCTCGCCTGGCCCGAGCGCTGCCCGCGGCGGAAACCGGGCGCTTGGATCATGTAGCCGACGACGGCCATGATCAGCGTGAGTCCCGCGATCCCGATCGTTGCGAGCGCCATGTAGTACGTCCAGGGCGCGGGGGCTTTCGCGATCGTGGGCTCTCCGGTGGCCGTGGCGGCCGGTGTTTGCGCGAGAGCGGGGGCGGCGGTCAGGACCACCGCGACCGCCGTGGCGAGCACGCTGTGCAACAGAGAGCGTCTCAAAGCGGCGCAATGGTACCACAGCTCCCGCCCAGGTCAGGGCCTCTTCGCAAGCGCACAACCCGCGAAAAACCTGGACTTCCCCGCAAGCACGTCACAAGTGCACGCGCGAAAAAACGCGGAAAAACCGCGGTTTCACGGTTTAACTCTTGCAACCGGGATGTTAAACTCTAGCTAGCAGTCTGAGGGAGGTGACATGAACGAGGCTCGAATGACGTGGCAGGAGGAAGGCGCCTGCCGCGGCGTCGATCCCGAGGTTTTCTTCCCCATCTCCGACGACGAAGCATGGCGCGCGAAAGAGATCTGCGGCGTCTGCACCGCCCGCTCCGAGTGTCTCGCGTTCTCTCTGCAGAACCGCGAACGCTACGGCGTCTGGGGCGGCGTCACGGAACGGGAACGCGCCGAGATGTTCCGCCGCGGCGTCGCGCACCGCGTCCTCGCAGAAGCGCTCAGAAGGGCCGGTTAACTCACCCGGCCTGATCGGCCCCCCACCCACCCTGCGACGGCGGCCGCGCCGACCAGCATCGCAGCCGCCGCGTACCCGAGGATCAACCTCGCGCGTTCCGCGGGAATGATCGTGTCGCAGCCCTGATCGAGAAGCAGCTTGGTCTTCGGCGAGAAGGGCGCGCACGGCGGCGCCCCGACGAAACTCCGCACTTCGGTTGTACCGGCCACGGTTCGCACGCGCTCCCAGTTCATCGCGTCGCCCGGCACTTGCATCTGAGCCACAGCGAGCAACGCCAGCGTGAGCGAGAGCGCGAGGAGCGCCAGCCTCCCTCGCCCGAGCGATCGCACACGATCCCCGCTCTGCCGGTACGCGATGATGAGGGCGATCACCGCGAAGGACAGAAGCGGGACAAAGTAGCTCTCGACGTCGTAGTCGCCGAGCACCTCGACCGTCGCCGCGATCACTGCGACGAGGAACACGGCGCCGTGCCATCGCGCGCCGGCGAACGCGAGCACGGCCAGCCCCACCCACAGGACCGCCGCGGAGACAGCGAGCGGCCATCGCAGCGAACGCAACTCGGAGTAGGTCGAGTAGATCTCGTGGATGTTGATTGCGGCGCCGGCGAGCGCTCCGAGGCCGACGACGATCGCGATCCATCGGGCGCACGAGCGCCCGCAACGCAGGGTCACGCCGGCATGATAGAGGAGTCCAAATTCGCGAGCCGGAGGCCAGATTTGAACTGGCGACCTGCCGCTTACGAGGCGGCTGCTCTGCCCCTGAGCTACTCCGGCGGAGGAACGCGAACCATGCTACCAGGCGCGTCTCCGCCCACTTTCTCGTAGCGGCGGCCCTCTTCCTCGATGATCCGCAGGGCGATCCGAGGTTGCCGGATGAGTAGCGGCCGGAAGTCGGCGCGAAGGATCCCGAGGCACACCACCGAGCCGACGGCGATGACCGACGCGGTCCGCGGCGTTCCTTCTATGAGCGCGATCTCGCCGAAGAACTGGCCGGCGCTCAGCCGGCTGATCTCCTTCCCGCGCCGAACGACGGCGGCCTCCCCCGACATGATCAGGTAGAAGCCTTGGCCCTCCTCACCCTCGGGGACGATGACGGAGCCGTCCTCAAACGAGAGCAGGTGCGCGATCGCGGCGATATCACGGATGTCGTCGTCGGAGCAGCCCGCGAAGAGCGACACCTTCGCCAACGCGCGCGCGGTGTCGTCGGGATCCAGGCGGAGCAGCTTCCGGACTGTCATCTAGGTCAGCGTAGATGTTCGGCGCGCCTAAGCGCGATTCCTCGTCAGGAAACGGGTAACGCTCCGAGCTCTGCGAACAAAGCCTCGAGGGCGAGGCGCGGCTGCGCGTTCCGTTCGATCGCGAGCCGCGTGCGCTCGATCGCTTCGATGGCGCGCAGGACCGCCGTGGTGTCGGCAGGCCGGCGAATCGGCGGGGCGTCGGGGTCGGTGAGGAGCTCGTCGTCGGCGCCGACCGAACCGATGAGCCGGTCGCGGTACGCCGACGCGAGATCGTCCAGGGCGTAGATGTATGCGTCGAACTCGGCGCGTTTCGCCTCACGCTTCTGGCGATCGAGGACGCGCTTCCGGCCCGCCGCGGTTCCGCGCCCTTCGCCCATCAGCTCCGCGAGCTCCTCGAGCTCGCGGGCGTGCTGTTCGCGTAAGACGTCGCCGGCGATCTCGGCCTCGCGGCGGATGTCGTCGACGGCACGGATCGCTGCGGCCAGGTCGCCGCCGGCGAGGACCACCGGCAGGGCCGCATGCGAGGCCCGGCGCGCGGCGGCGTCCGCGTCGAACGAGAGGCGCAAAGCGCGCGCGAGGTTCCCGCCGAGACGCGCGGCCCATGCGGCTCGCTCTTCCTCGAGACGGTGATGGTCGACGAGGACGGTGCGGATCGCTTGGGGGCCGAGGGGGATGAAGTCGATGCGCCGGCACCGGGACACGACGGTCTCCGGCAGCATCTCCGCGTCGGCCGTGACGAGCAGGAACACGACGCCGGCCGGCGGCTCCTCGAGGACCTTCAGCAATGCATTCGCCGCATGGGGGTTCAGCTGCGCGGCATCCTCGAGGATGAACACCTTCGTGCGGCCTTCCATCGGTGTGCGCGACGCCTCGGGGATCACGCCGCGGTCGGTCGACGAGCCGCGGATCTGGTCGACGAGGATCTGCTGACCCTCCGGGACGATGAAATGCACATCCGGGTGCGCGCCGCGCAAGACCTTGCGGCAGGATAGGCATTCGCCGCAGCCGACGTTCGACACGTCGCAATTCAGTGCGGCGGCGAACGCGAGCGCCGCGGGACGCCGGCCGACTCCTTCCGGGCCGACGAACAGCCACGCGTGACCGGGCGACGCCGACGCCAGCGCCTCACGCAACGAGGCGACGGCGGCCTCCTGGCCGACGAGCCGTTCCCACATTCCAGGCCGTGGATGGTGGCGCTTATCGGCCTCCCTCCCACCCGGGTTGGCCCGATCTCGCGCGCTCACCGCGTCGCCTCGCGCAGGAACGGCAGGATCGCGGCTTTCACCTGACGGTGGATCTCGTCCGCGGGGCCCCCCGCGTCGATCACCGAGAAGCGGCTCGGGAACGAGCGCGCCAGGTGCAGGTAGGCCTCGCCGACCTTGCGGTGGAACGCGATGTCCTCCTGCTCCATGCGATCCGGGTCGCCCTTCGTGCGCGACAGGCCGATCTCGGGATCGAGGTGCAGCAGGATGACGAGGTCGGGCAGCGTCTCGTCGGTCCCCCAAACGTTGAGCCGTAGCACGTCCTCCTCGCCGAGGCCGCGCGCGATCCCCTGATAGGCCAGCGACGAGTCGAGATAGCGATCGCACAGGACGACCTTGCCGGCCTCGAGCGCGGGACGGACGACCTCCGCGACGTGCTGCGCGCGGCTCGCGGCGTACAGAAGCGCCTCGGTCTTCGGGTCCATCTCCTTCGCGCCGGCGTCGAGGACGATGCCTCGGATCCGCTCGGCGATCGGCGTTCCTCCGGGTTCGCGGGTCACGACGACGTTGTGCCCCTGGTTCGTCAGCTCTTCGTAGAGCAGCTTCATCTGCGTCGTCTTGCCCGACCCTTCGACGCCCTCGAACACGATGAACATCCCGCCCCGCGCGCCGCCGGCGATCTTGGGTGTCGTGTGGAACTGCAGCCCGCTCAGCCGCCCGCGGATCTTCGTGAGCTTCGGGCCGCGCATCGCGCGCAAGGCTTGCAGGCCGGCGATCATCAGGAACACGCCTCCGGCCGCGAGGACGATGCGGATCCCGGCGAGGTCGAGGACGTTTGATCCGATGTCGACGGTGTGGTCGCCGATCGCCCCGGCCAGGAGCGGCCATCCGCCGAGCGCAACGAAGAGCGACAGCATGATGCCCGTGTAGAGCGTGGCGAACGTTCGCCCGCGCAATCGGTCCTCGACGCGTTCCTGGAGCAAGGTGAAGATCGTGACCCAGGCGACGCCGGCACCGAACCCGATGAAGACCGTTCCGGCGATCGCCGGCGCCATCGAGGTCATCGCCGACACGATGATGACCGCGCCGCCCGACACGATGAGGCCGATCGGGAAGATGCGTTCGCGGGGAACGCGCCGCGCGATGGCGCCCGCTGTGATCATCCCGCCCACGAGCCCGATTCCGACCGCCACGATGAGAGCGCCCCACGCGGCCGCGTTGGCAGCCTTCGTCCCGTGGACGACGCGTTGGGCGAAGATCGGCCCGAGAGAGATCACGGCGCCGCCACCGGTGAATGCGATCCACGCGCCCATGACGAGCGTCCGCACGGTGCGATCGGACCGCACGAACCGGAGGCCTTCGGCGAAATCGTGGAATGCGTGTCGCGCTGTGAACTCGGTGCGCGCACGCTTCGCTTTCATCAGGTGCCGCGGGAACGTCGCGACCATGGCCGCGGAGAAGAGGAACGATGCGGCGTCGAGGAAGAACGCCAGCGAGTTCGGCTGCCGGCGCAGGACCTCGAGCGCGTCGATGCGCCCAAGGAGCCCGGCCAGTCCTGCCATCGCGGCCACGAGAGCGCCGGCGATCGGGAACGTGCCGTAGGTCGTGATGAGCGACAATTGGTTCGCGGTCATGAGCTCGTCCCGCTCGACGAGGTTCGGCAAGGTGGCTTCTTTGGCCGGCGACCAAAGCAACGTGAGGACCTCCATCACCGCCGAGATCAAGAAGAGCGCCCAGAGGTGGCGGATCCACGGGATCGACGCGATCAGCCCGGCGCGGGCGAGGTCGGCCGTGATCATCAAGCGCCGGCGGTCGAAGCGGTCGGCAAGCACACCGGCGAACGGGCCGAAGAACAATCCCGGAACGACGCGGAAGAGGAGCACGCCGCCGACCGCGAACTCCGAGTTTTCCCCGCCGGACAGCTGCTGGACGAAGATCGTCAGCGCGAAGACGCCCAGCCAATCGCCCATGCTGGACACCGTGGTGACTGCCCAGAGCCGGCGGAAGTAACGGCTCTTGAGGAGCGAGAATAAGGAGGACGGCTTCTCGCTCGGCGGAACGATGGCTCGCGTCGAGGACGACTCGGTGATGACTAGGACCCTCCCCGAGAAGCGCTCGGAGCGCCTCCTGCCCGGGGATTCAGACTAGCACTCAGGCTTCGGAGGCCGGTGCTGCGGGGGCGCCGCCGACGCGCGTTTTCTCGAGCGCTTCGGCGGTCGCCGCCTCGATCGTCTCGCGATCGAAGGTTCTCTCGCAGCCCAAGCATTTCGCACCGGTCTCGCCGTCGGAGACGACGGGGCCCTTGCACTCGGGACAGGCGCCGATCGGCGGCTCCCAGATGGCGTAATCGCAGTCCGGGTAGCGATTACAGGACCAGAAGGCCTTGCGCCGCTTGGTGCGCTTCTTGACGACACGACCTTGCTTGCACTTGGGGCAGACGATCTCGGGCCCCTCGACCTCGTCGAGGTTCTTCGTCCCCTTGCACTTCGGGTAGTCCTGGCATCCCAGGAACGGCCCGAAGCGACCGCTGCGCTTCAGCATCGGCTTACCGCAGATCGGGCACGGGATGTCGGTCATCTCGGGCTCGGCGCGCGAGGGCTTCGGCGTCCCGTCCGGACCCGTCTCCTCGATCGCCATGCGCGCCTTGCAGTCGGGGAACCGCTCGCACGACAGGAACCAACCGTACCGGCCCCACGTCTTCTTCATCTTGGCGCCGGTCTCGGCGCCGCACTCGGGGCACGTGATGTCCGTCGTCTCTTGAGGTCTTTCGGCCTTCTCCTCGGCGCGTTCCGCGATCTCCGATACCTCGTCGAAGAACACCTTGACGATCGGCTCCCACTGAAGCTCGCCCTCGGCGATCTTGTCGAGCTCCTCTTCCATCTCTGCGGTGAACCCGAGGTCGACGACCTTCGGGTAGACGTCCGAGAGGAAGTCGCACACGACGAAGCCGAGATCGGTCGGCGACAGCCGCTTCCGTTCCGCGTGCACGTACTTGCGGTCGTGCAGCGTCGACATGATCGACGCGTACGTCGATGGACGGCCGATGCCGAGTTCCTCGAGCGCCTTCACGAGAGACGCTTCCGTGTACCGCGGCGGCGGCTCGGTGAAGTGCTGCACCGGCTCGATGCCTTGCAGCGTCAGCACTTGACCCTCGGCGAGGTCGGGAAGCGCGCCCTCCTGATCCTCGTCGCCGGTCGGGTCGTCGCGACCTTCGGTGTAGACGCGCATGAATCCGTCGAAGCGCACCGTCTGCCCGCTCGCCCGGAAGGTGTGGTCCGCGGCGGCGATGTCGACCGACACCGCGTCGAAGATCGCCTGCGCCATCTGCGAGGCCACCGCGCGCTGCCAGATCAGGGTGTAGAGACGGATCTGGTCCTTGTCGAGGAAGCGCGACAGCGAGTCGGGGTCGCGGGGGGCCTCGGTCGGACGGATCGCCTCGTGGGCCTCCTGCGCGCGCGTCGCCTTCGACTTGTAGCGGCGCGGCTTGTCGAGCCCGTACTCCTTGCCGTAGCGATCGCGAACCAGGTCGCCCAGCTCGTGCAGCGCTTGCTCGGCGACGTGGGGCGAATCCGTTCGCATGTACGTGATGAGACCGACGGAGCCCTCGTCGCCGATCTCGATCCCTTCGTAGAGTTGCTGCGCCACCGCCATCGTCTTCTTCGCCGAGAAGCCGAGCTTACGCGCGGCCTCCTGCTGCAGCGTCGAGGTGATGAACGGTGGCGCCGGGTTGCGGCGGCGCTCCTGCCGCTTGACCTGCGCGACGCGCCACTCCGCTTCCTTGACCGCGTCCACCAGCGCTCGCGCCGACGTCTCGTCCGGCAGCGCGAACTTCTCTTTCTCGAGGAAGGGGTAGCGCGCGCCGAACTTCGACTTGTCCTCGGTGGCGAGGGCGGCCTCGATCGTCCAGTACTCCTGCGGCTTGAAGGCTTGGATCTCGCGCTCGCGGTCGACGACCAGCCGCAACGCCGCCGACTGCACACGCCCGGCCGATATGCCGCTGCGCACCTTCCGCCAGAGAACCGGCGAGATGCGGTAACCCACGATGCGGTCGACCGCGCGTCGCGCCTGCTGCGCGTTGACGAGGTTGTCGTCGATGTCGCGGGGGTTGGCGAAGGCTTCGCGCACGGCGGTCTGGGTGATCTCGGTGAACGTCACACGCCGCGCGCGGTCCTTCGTCAGCTTGGCGGCGTCGGCGATGTGCCACGCGATGGCCTCGCCCTCGCGGTCGGGGTCGGTCGCAAGGAAGACCTGCGGGGCATCCTTCGCATCGCGTTTGAGTTCGCTGATGAACTTCTTGGCCTTCGTTATAACGGCGTAGGTGAGCTTCACGCCGCCGTTGACCTCGACGCCGAGCCCGGTCTTCGTGGACTTGGGGAGGTCGCGGACGTGACCCATCGAGGCGCGGACCGTGTAGTCCGAGCCGAGGTACTTGCCGATCGTCTTCGCCTTGGTGGGCGACTCGACGACGACGATGTTTTTCGCCATAGGAGGACCTAGGGGAAGTCGACGTGGGTTCGGAGGAACCCCTTACGGGGCGGGGCTTGTAGCGCCGCCGTCGGGGCCGTGTCAACTAGCAAGGCCACGACCTGCGCAAATAACGCCGGCTCCGTCGCTATCATTCCCGGGCCGTGGAAGCCTTCATCGAGGGGTTCGCGAAACACGGGTACCTCGCCGTGTTCGTGCTGATGCTGCTCGAGTCGGCCTGCATCCCGATCCCTTCCGAGGTCACCATGCTGTTCGCGGGGTTCCTCGCCTCGCCCGATCATCCAACCGACGCCGTACAGCTGAACTTCGTCGTCGTGGCGCTGATGGGCGTCCTCGGGAACGTCGTGGGGTCGTGGCTTGCGTACGGGGTCGGCCGCGCCGTCGGGAGGTCGCCGCTCGACCGCTGGGGCAAGTACATCGGCATCCGGTCGCACGACATCGACAAGGCCGAGCGCTGGTGGGCCAAGCGCGGGACAGCGGCCGTCTTCTTCTCGCGCATGCTGCCCGTGATCCGCACCTTCATCTCTCTGCCGGCCGGAATCGAGCGCATGCCGTTCGGCCGGTTCACGCTCTACACGGCGGTCGGGTGCGTGCCGTGGGTCTTCGCGCTGACAGGCGTCGGCTATGCGCTCGGTCAAAGCTGGGACTCGATCCTCGGTTCGTTCCGCGTCGCGTCGTACGTGATCGCGGCTCTGGTCGTGGCCGGGCTCGCCGCATATTTCATCCGGCGCCGGCGGGCGCAGGATCAGACGGGCTGAGTCCGTCCTCCCCCTCTGACGCCGTCACGGTCATCCACGCAGCGGCCGCGGCAACGAGCATCACGGCGCCCGAGTAGAAGCCGGAGTCCTCCAGCACGAGGGAGGAGAGCGCCATCGCCGAGCCGGCCCAGGCCGCGATCCGACCGCGGCGCGGCGCTCCCGATTTAGCTCCCCAAACCATCAAGGAAGCGATCACGGCGAGCATCATCGCGACCAGAAGGAACCCCGTTCCTACGGGGAACGACTTGATCAAGTCCAGGTTCAGGCGCAGCCGGGCCTCGACGAAATCGACCAGCGTCGAGAACCCGCCTTCCGAGATCCGCCGCGCCGCCCGGCCGCCGTGCGATACGGGCGACGCGGAGTCGGCGAGCAACGAGAGAACGAAGGCGGCCGAGGCGATAACGACAGAAACGAGCGCCTGCCAGAGCTCGACGTGACGCCGCGCCAAGGCAAAGACGGCGAGCGACGCACCGAACGCGATCGTCAGCACGCCGACGAAATTCGACCCGACAGTCGGCGCGCCGATGATAACCGTGGCCACGAAGGACACGACCGCGAGGGACACCGGCTTCAGTCCGGCGAGCACGGCCCAGACCACGACGGCCACAGCGAGGAACGACACCTCGAAGTTCTGAAGACCGGTGAAGCGCCACGAGATCAGCGGGTTCCCCCAGATCGCGGCGCCGGGCAATCCTCCGGGCCGCAAGGGCGCCACCATGACGATGAAGGCGAACCCGCCGGCGAGGCCGAGCATGAGGCGGCCCATCCCCCGCTCCGGATCTCGCAGACCCACAAATGCTGCGATCACGATCACCGCCGTGATCACGAGCGCGCGCACGGTGCCGTCGCCGCTGGGCACGAACAACGCGACGAGATAGCCGACGACGGCGATGCCCGCAGCCTGCCCGGCGCGCGACGATAGCCTTCGCCGACCCCCCGCCCTCAGCAGCAACCCGACGAAGAGTGCCCCGATCGCCAACAAAGTCGTGGAGGCGCCCATCGTTGCGCCGAGCCCAGCACCGCGTTCGAGATGACTCGCGAGGCTGCGGATCCGATCAAGCGCCTGCGAATCGTCGTCCGCGTGGAGAGGATTGCCGATGAAACTTTCTGTTCGCTCGATATCGAACATGTCAAGGATCGTGGCGGCGAGGTCGTATGGCGTCACGATTGCGGGCCGTCGTGCGATCCCCCCGGCGGCGATCGCGCTCTTCTCCTTGCACGGTGCTCGTGCGCAAACCGCGATCCAGACAGGCGTCTTCTCGCCGAGACCCAGGAGAATCATCGGCCCGTCGAAGAGTTGAAGAGAGCGTCCGCTGCCGGGCTCCGCACCGACGATGGTCGCTCCTTCGAACGCTCGCGCAAGACTCGCGCGGGCCCGCGAATCAGATGCGCTCAATTCGACCCGGATTCCGGCATCGCGCAGCGCGCGGCCGAGTGAACCAGGTTCCCCGCGAACGACCGAGCGCGCGCCCGGCCGCGCGGTGGGCGCTCCGGTGCCGATCTCCTCGACGAAACGCAGCGGATCGCGGGAGTCGGGGAAGACGCCGAGCCCGAGCGTCGCTCCGCTCCTCTCCGCATAGCGCTGCCAAGGATCTCGTTCCATGACGCCGACCCTCAGGACCGTGGAAGCATGCGCGGCAACGGGCGACACGACGACGAGGCTCGCAACACTTAGAGCGAGCGCGGCGGCGCGGGCGCGGAAAGAGGCCATCCGGCCCACGATACGCGGCGGGCCCGGCGGAGCTAGGGACCTTGGTACAGAAGTGTCCCGGGAGCCTCAGGCGAGGCCGATGTCGGCGGCGACCAGCTGCAAGCCCTCGATCCCGAGGCCAATGAACGTGTCGAGGTCGAGGCCGATCTCGCTGCAGGCGTGGATCTCGTCGCGATTCACGCCGGGCGCGAAGGACGACTCCTTCAGCTTCTTCTTCACGCTCGAGACCTTCATCCCGATCGCCTTCTCGGGCCGTACCAGCGCGGCGGCGACAAGCAGGCCGGCGACGGCGTCGGCCGCGACGATCGATCGGGACATGAGGTCGGTGCGGTACTCCTCATGCGCGTGCGCCAGCACGCCGTTGACGACGGCCGCGTCGACGTCCTTCTCGCGCAGCCATGACGCAGCCAAGTGCGCGTGGCGCTCGATGTCGTCGGCCGTGATGTCCTGATCCAGATCGTGGAAGAGACCGGTTAGGGCCCAGCGTTCCTCGTCCTCACCGAAGTGCCTCGCGAGGCGACGCATGACCCCTTCAACAGAGACGAGGTGCCGAATGGTGATGTCCTTCGTGGTCTTCTCGCGTACAAGCGCTCGAGCATCCGAGATGTCCACCGCTCACTCCCCGATCACCTTGACGACCAGCCGCTTGCGGCGCCGGCCGTCGAACTCCGCGTAGAAGACCTGCTGCCACGGCCCCAGGTCGAGTGCTCCCTTCGTTATGGGCAGCACGACCTGGAATCCGGTGAGCATGTTCTTGAGGTGGGCGTCGCCGTTCGTCTCACCCGTTTCGTGGTGGCGGTAGTCCGCGCCCTGTGGAGCGACCCGCTCGAGCATCGCAGTCAGGTCGTCGCGGAAGCCGGGCTCGTCGTCGTTGACGTAGACGCCGGCCGTGATATGCATGGCCGAGACGAGGCAGAGGCCCTCGCGGACGCCGCTCTTCCCGACGGCGTCGGCGACCTGGTCGGTGATGTTGATGTACTCGCGCTCCTGCTTGGTGTTGAAGGTCACGTATTCGGTGTGCGATCGCATCTGGAACAGCACCTCCTCCTTTCGGCCGATGATAACCAGGCTTCGATTCCACCCACCCACCCACCCAAGATGCGATTGGCCCCGGCGTCCGGACGGCCGCATGATGCAGATGATGGTCAACGCCCCGCAGAACGCCTGATGCCGGCCGGCCGCATCGTCAAGCGGCTCCTCTTCGGCCGCCCGCTCGCGTCCGAAGAGGCCGGACACCAGCTCCTTCCGAAGACGCTCGCTCTGCCGGTGTTCGCGTCCGACGCCCTGTCGTCGAACGCCTACGCCACCGAGGAGATCTTCCTCGTCCTGATCGCCGCCGGGACCGGCGCGCTGACGCGGTCGATCCCCATCGCGCTCGCGGTCGGCGCGCTGATGGCGATCGTGATCTCGTCCTACCGCCAGACGGTCCGCGCCTACCCGCGGGGCGGCGGCTCGTACATCGTGACGAAGGAGAACGTCGGCGTCACGCCGGGGCTCGTTGCCGCCGGCGCGCTCCTGACCGACTACGTCCTGACGGTGGCGGTCAGTGTCGCGGCCGGCGCGTTCGCGGTGGCGTCCTTCATCCCGAGCTTGCTCCAGCATCGCATGGCTCTCGCGCTCATCTTCATCGCGTTCATCACCGTCATGAACCTTCGGGGCGTGAAGGAGTCGGGCACCTTGTTCGCGATCCCGACCTACGCGTTCATCATCATGGTTCTGGCGACGCTCGCCCTCGGCGCGGCCAAGTGCGTCGGCGGGTGTCCCCAGTCGGAGATCGCGGAGGCGACGCGCGGGCTCAAGGTCGCTTTCCCGGTCACGCACAGCCTGTCCTTGTTCCTGATCCTTCGCGCGTTCTCTTCGGGATCAACCGCTTTGACCGGCGTCGAGGCCATCGCGGACGGGGTCGCCGCCTTCCGCAAACCGCAGGCGAAGAACGCCGCGACCACGCTGGCGGCGCTCGGCGTGATCTCGATCACGATGTTCTTCGGGATCACGCTTCTCGCCAACGCCCTGCACGTCAGGCCGCTCGACGCGGACATCGCCCACAAGCTGACCGGCCTCCTCGGACACAAGGTCGAAGAGAAGTCGGTCGTCGCGCAGATCGGGCACACCATCTGGGGCGGAGGCTTCGGCTTCGCGATGCTCCAGATCACGACCGCGTTGGTTCTCGTACTCGCGGCGAACACCGCGTTCCAGGACTTCCCCCGCCTGTCGTCGATCCTGGCGGGCGATCGCTTCATGCCACGCCAGTTCATCAACAGGGGCGACCGGTTGGTCTTCTCTAACGGCGTGATCCTTCTGGCTCTGTTCGCGTCGGCCCTGGTCGTCATCTATCAGGCGGAGGTGACGCGGCTCATCCAGCTATACGTCGTCGGGGTGTTTACCAGCTTCACTCTGTCGCAGACCGGCATGGTGCTTCGATGGCGCAAGCTAAGACCGCCGGGCTGGCGCGCCCGCGCCACGCTCAACGCGGTCGGCGCCGTCACGACCGGTGTCGTCCTGCTGGTCGTCGCGTACACGAAGTTCACGCACGGCGCGTGGATCGTGATCACGGCCGTCCCGCTCATCGTGCTCCTCTTCAAGGCGATAAACCGGCACTACGCGAGCGTCGGCGAGCAGCTCCGCACGCCGGAAGGGCGGCCGAAGGAGGTCGTGGGAACGCGCGCACTCGTCCTCGTCCCGACGGTGGACGAGGCGTCGATGCGCGCCCTTGGCTACGCGCGCGCACTGCGGCCGCTCGAGGTCCGCGCGCTGCATGTGGGCGCCGACGGGTCGATCGATCGGCTCCGTGCGGAGTGGGCGGCCCGCGGACTGCCGGTGGCCCTCGATACGGAGGAGGAGACGGACGACCTCGTCGACGCGGTCCGCGCTCGCGTCCATGCGATGCGGCGTTCCGAGAACGAGTACATCACCGTGGTTCTCCCCGAGACCCTGCACCGGCGCGGCATGGGCCATTACCTCCGCGTGCGGCGCGAGCTGCTGCTGAAAGCCGCCCTGCTGTTCGAACCACGCGTCGTCGTAACGGACGTCCCTACGGTTGTCGACGGAAGGGACACGGACGCGTCCGGACCGATCATGCCCACGCGCAACGTGGCGATCGTGCTCGTCTCGGCCGTCCACAACGCGACGCTGCGCGCGCTGGCGTACGCGTCCGCGATCAGGCCGACGGAGGTGCGCGCGATCACGTTCGCGACGGATGAGCGTGAGACCGAGAGGGTGATGCGGGATTGGGCGGACGCGGCCGTCGACGTTCCTCTCGAGATCCTCGAGTCTCCGTTCCGGGACATCACCGGACCCGTCCTGAAATTGGTCCGTCAGATCCGGGCGGGATCACCCGACACGGTGGTCACGGTCATCATCCCGGAGTTCGTGGTGGCGAAGTGGTACCACCAGTTCCTCCACAACCAGTCGGCTCTGTCGATCAAGGGCGCGCTTCTGGTCGAGCCCGGCGCGGTCGTGACCAGCGTTCCCTACCACCTGCACTAGGTCACTCTTCGGCGAACCGGTAGCCGAGGCCGGGTTCCGTGAGGATCCACCGTGGGTTCGCGGGGTCGGCCTCGAGCTTCCGGCGTAGCTGCGCGACGTAGACGCGCACGTACTGGCTGGCCCCTCCGGTGGCCGCGCCGGCGGAACGCTCCATGAGCCAGCGATGGGTCAGGAGCTTGCCGGGGTTGGTGGCCATGGCCTCGAGGAGCGCGTACTCGGTCGGCGTGAGATGGACGGCGGCGCCGCCTCGCTTCACGAGCTGCTTCGTGAGGTCGATCTCGACGTCGCCGGCGCGGACGATCGCGCCCGCCGTCGCTCCCGGCAGGCCCGCGCGTCGCAGCGCGACACGGATGCGCGCGAGCAGCTCGTCCATCCCGAACGGCTTGGTGAGGTAGTCGTCGGCGCCGGCGTCCAGCGCGGCGACCTTGTCCGTCTGCCGCTCGCGCACGGAGAGGACGATCACCGGAACGGCCGACCACCCCCGCAGGCGCTTGACCACCTCGACCCCGTCGATGCCGGGGAGACCGAGGTCGAGCAGGACGACGTCCGGCGGATCCGTCACCATCATCTCGAGCGCCGTCTCGCCGTTGCCGGCCGAGCGAACCTCGTAGCCGCTCGCCGACAGGCCGACGCGCAAGGCGCGCACGATCTGCGGCTCGTCGTCGACGACGAAGACGGTCGGCATCAGCTCTCTGCCGCCGGCAATCGAACGACGATTGTGGCGCCGCCGCCGGGCGTGTCCTCGATCCAGATCGCGCCGTTGTGCGCCTGGACGATGGCGCGCGCGACGGCCAGGCCGAGACCGGTCCCGGCGACGCGCCCGTCGCCGGCCCGGTAGAACTCCTCGAAGACCGCTTCGCGTTCGGCGCGCGGGATCCCCGGCCCGCGGTCGGCGACCCGGACCTCGACCGAGCCTTGCCACCGCGACGCCGCGATGCGGATCTCGGACCGGTCGGGCGAGAACTTGGCGGCGTTCTGGAGCACGTTCCGGAAGACCTGCGAGATCTGGACCGGATCGACGCTAACCGGCGGCAGGTCGGGCCGGACGAAGATCTCGACCCGGCGCCCGGTGAGGACGCCGCGGAGCCCGGCCAGGCCGTCCTCGATCACGTCGTCGACCGGGAGCGCGACGCGTTCGGGCGCGAACGCGCCGGAGCGGATGCGCGTCAGATCCAAAAGGTTCGACACCAGTCGTTCGAGCCGGTCGGTCTCTTCCACCGCGGTGCGGACGAGCTCGGAGATCTCCTCCTGCGACAGAGGACGCTCGCCGCCGGCCGTCACCGTCGTGAGGGCGGCTTTTATCGACGCGAGCGGCGTGCGGAAGTCGTGGCTGACGGCGGACAACAGGGCGCGGCGGACGCGGTCTGTCTCGGCGGACACGCGTGCGTCGCGCGCCTCGCGCTCCAGCAGGCCTCGCTCCAGTGCCGCGGCCGTCTGTCGCGCGAAGATCGCGGCGACGCGTCGCTCGGCGTCGCCGAAGGTCGGGCCTTTCGGATAGAGAACGAGCGCGCCGAGGTCTCGATCGGCCGTCGCCAGGGGCACGCTGACGGCCGGCTGATCGGGCGAGGCGTCGTCGCCGGCCGCGACGCGCGGCGTCAACGTGCCGTCGTCCCCCCGGATCTGCACCTCACATCGTGCGAGCCCGAAGAGCCGCACCATCGAGGCGGCGAGCTCCGTCAGCGCGCCGTCGAGGTCGTCGGTGCCGAGGAGCCGGCTTGAGATGGCGTAGAGGCTGCGGGCCTCGATCTCGCGCCGCTCCGCGCGCGCGCGTTGCGCGAGCCCGAGCGCGACGAGCGTGCTCACGATCATGCCGACCGAGATGAACACGACGAGCGCGATCACGTCGTCGGCCTTGCCGACCGACAGCGTGTGCCGCGGCGGGGTGAAGAAGTAGTTGAGGCCGAGGAACGAGAGGACGGACGCGGCGATGCCGGAACCGAGCCCCCCGACGGTCGCCGACGCGACGACGGCGAGGAGGTAGACGAGCGAGGCCGCCGCCGTCCGCTCGTCGCCGATCCCGAGCCCGATGAGCGTGGCGGCGCCCGGCGCCACGGCCGCGGCGACGTAGCGGAGCGGGGAGCGCCGTTCGATGAGCTCGAGGACGTTCACGAAGGAAGCATGCGGCGGCGAACGCGCCCCCACAAATATCCGCCTGCCGTCCTCACGATTTCCTCATGCATCACAGCCGGACCCTAACGCGGCCCTCACGGCCGGGCGCCGATGCTGCCATCGAGGACATGGCAGTCGTACCGATCTTCGACCGGATCGTCGCGGTGGCAGTGCTCGGCCTTACCGCGGGATGGATCGCGCTGCGCGCATTCCGGGCGTGGGCCGACTACCGGCGCCAGCGACGCGCCCTCGACCTCCTCGTGCGATCGATGACCGAGATCGAACATCCGACCCGGGAGCACCGCCCGTGACGCAGACGCTCCCCTCGCAGCGCAGCTCGATCCTGAAGCGTCTCCTCGTGGGGCGGCCGCTCGCGACCGAGGAAGCGCCGCATCAGCTCCTTCCGAAGATCCTCGCGCTCCCCGTCTTCTCGTCCGACCCTTTGTCCTCGGTCGCATACGCAACGGAAGAGATCATGCTCGTCCTGGTCTTGGCGGGTGCGGGTGCGCTGCGGTTCGTGATGCCGCTCTCGGCGGCGATCGCGACCTTGCTCTTCATCGTCGTTATCTCCTACCGGCAAACCGTCCGCGCCTACCCCTCCGGGGGTGGCGCCTACATCGTGGCGCACGAGAACCTCGGCGAGACGCCGGGCTTGATCGCGGCGGGGGCTCTGCTCGTCGATTACGTGCTCACCGTCTCGGTGAGCGTCGTCGCCGGCGTCGCGGCGATCACGTCGGCCGCTCCCGATCTCGGGCGCTACCGCGTCGGGATGTCGCTCGTGTTCGTCGCGTTCATCACGCTGATGAACCTGCGGGGCGTGAAGGAGTCGGGAACGCTTTTCGCGGTCCCAACCTACGGGTTCGTGCTGTGTGTGTACGCGATGATCGCCGCCGGTTTCGTGCAGTGCATCGGCGGATGTCCGACGGCAGCGACAGCGCACCTCGAGCTTCGCCCGGAGCATGGCCTCGGCCTGTTCCTGTTGTTGCGCGCGTTCTCATCGGGATCGACCGCCCTCACCGGCGTCGAGGCAATCTCCAACGGGGTGCCGGCGTTCCGCCGGCCGCAGGCGAAGAACGCCGCCGCGACGCTGGCCGTGATGGGCACGATCTCGATCACGATGTTCCTGGGCATCAGCTTTCTGGCTCACTCCTTCCATGTTCGTCCGATCACCGAGCAAGCCATCGAGCAAGGACTGCACGAGAAGACCGTCGTTGCGCAGATCGCGGAGACGACCTTCGGTCACGGCTTCATGTTCTTCGTGATCCAGGCCGCGACCGCGTTGATCCTCATCCTGGCGGCCAACACCTCGTACCAGGACTTCCCACGGCTCTCCTCGATCCTGGCGAGAGACCGTTACATGCCGAGGCAGTTCATGAACCGCGGCGATCGGCTGGTCTTCTCGAACGGCATCATCGTTCTGGCGATCCTCGCGTCCGTTCTGATCTGGATCTTCGATGCGGACGTGACCCGCCTGATCCAGTTGTACGTCGTCGGCGTATTCACGAGCTTCACGCTGTCGCAGTCGGGGATGGTCCGTCACTGGTTCAAGGTCCGGGACCGCGGCTGGAAGAGGAGCGCCGTGATCAACGGGATAGGCGCAGCCGCGACCGGCATCGTCCTTGTCGTCGTGACGATGACCAAGTTCAAGCACGGAGCGTACATCGTCGTGATCGCGATCCCCTTGATCGTCCTGATGTTCCGCGGGATCAAGAAGCACTACCGATCCATCGCGTACCAGCTGCGCGCACCGGAACATCGCGAGCCCGAGCTGGCAGGGACCCGGGCCATCGTCCTCGTCGCGGCCGTCGATCAGGCGGTGATGCGCGCCATGGGATATGCGCGCGCGCTTCGGCCGATCGAGCTACGCGCGCTGTACATCGGAGATCGCGACCAGGTAGACAGCGTCCGCGCGGCGTGGGCAGCGAAACGCCTGAACATCTCGCTGGACGTCCTGGACGAGGACGACGATCCCGTCGACGGGGTGCGGAGGTATGTGCGCGGGATCGAACGCGAGGGCAACGAGTTCGTGACCATCGTCCTCCCCGAGACGCTGCGCGGGCGAGGCGTGGGCCACTTCGTGCGCCAACGGCGCGAGCTGATGCTGAAAGCGGCGATGCTGTTCGAGCCGCAGGTCGTGGTCACCGACGTCCCGCTCCACGCCCCCGACGGCCGCCCGGGGGACGCGGCCGGTCCGATCCAGCCGACCCGGAACGTGGCCATCGTCCTCGTCGCCGGCGCCCACAACGCGACGGCCCGCGCCTTGGAGTACGCGCGCGCCATCAAGCCGACCGAGATCCGCGCCGTGACGTTCAACGTCGACGAAAGCGAGGCGGCCAAGGTCATGCGCGACTGGTCCGCGCGCGGCACCGACGCCCCGCTCGAGATCATCGACTCGCCCTACCGGGAAGTGACCCGGCCGCTCCTCAAGCTCATCCGTCAGATCCGGTCGTCCGCGAAGGACGTGGTCGTGACGATCGTCGTCCCCGAGTTCGTCGTCTCCAAGTGGTGGCACCAGTTCCTCCACAACCAGACGGCGCTCGCGATCAAGGCGTCCCTGCTCTACGAGCCGGGGGTGGTCCTCACGAGCGTCCCGTACCACCTCGAGTAGGCGGCGGAGAGAGCAACTTGCGGACAACCGAAGCAACGGTATGGTGACGACGATGCACGTCGTCATCGCGGGCTGCGGCCGGGTGGGGTCGGACCTCACCGTGTCCCTGACGAAACAGGGGCACACGGTCAGCGTCGTCGACAAGAACCCCCACGCCTTCGAGCGGTTGCCTCCCGGGTTCGAGGGACAGACCCTCGTCGGCATCGTCTTCGATCGCGAGGTCCTGGAGGCCGCCGGGATCCGCGAAGCCGGCGCCTTCGTCGCCGTCACCAACGGGGACAACTCGAACATCGTTTCGGCCCGCGTGGCGCGCGAGTACTACGGCATCGAGAAGGTCGTGGCCCGGATCTACGATCCCCGGCGCGCAGAGATCTATCGCCGGCTCGGCATCCCCACCGTCGCGACGGTGCAGTGGGCGTCGGCCGAGATCTACGACCAGCTCTTCCACGGCATCGAGCACACGGAGCTCGCGATCGGCGACGGGGACATGGTGATGCTGCGACTGGAGGTTCCGGAGGCGCTCGCCGGACGACCGGTCTCCGATCTCGGCGAGCCCGGTGACGCGCTCGTCGTCGCGATCGACCGCATGGGCAAGGCGTCCATACCCGCGGAGGACGCCACGTTCCAGGAAGGCGACATCGCTCATGTGATCGTCCGGCGCGAGGCGGTCGACGCGTTGCGGCAACGCTTGACCCACCCGGTGGAGCACTAGATGCGGGTCGTCGTCGCGGGCGCCGGGAACGTCGGGAGGTTCCTCGCCGCCGACCTAACCGAGCGTGACCACGACGTGACGGTGATCGAGCAGAGTGCCGAGATCTACCAGCGCGCCAAAGCGACCGTCGACGCCAACTGGATCCACGGCGACGCCTGTGAGCCCTGGGTGCTCGACAAGGCGGACCTCGCGCGCGCCGACGTCCTCGTCGCGGCGACCGGCGATGACGAGGACAACCTCGTGATCTCACTCCTTGGGAAACAGGAGTTCGCGGTCCCGCGCGTCGTCGCGCGCGTCAACCACCCGCGTAACCAGTGGCTGTTCACCGAATCCTGGGGCGTCGACATCTCGATGAGCCCGCCGCACATCCTGACCTCGCTCGTCGAGGAAGCGGTGACGGTCGGCGGCGTCGTCGAGCTGTTGCGTCTCGAGCACGGGAAGGTGCGGCTGGTCGAGCTGACGCTGGAGCCCGGCTCGAAGCTCGACGGGTGCCACGTGTACGACCTTCGGTTGCCGCACGACAGCGCCCTGATCGCGATCGTGCGCGACGGTCACGTGATCATCCCGGAGCCGGAGACTCCGCTGACATCGGGCGACGAGATGCTGGCCATCACGACGTCGGACAGCGAAGACGAGTTGCGATCGACCTTGATCGGCCGGAAGAAGCAATCGGACGGCACTCGCTCGCCTGATCGGCCTCCCGCCCACCCCGGTTGACCCGATCGCGGGTCGGCCTTAGTCGGGCTGCTGCGCCCCGGCGAACTCGTAGCGCGGATTCATGATCTGAAGGTTTTTCGGGTCTCCCCCGAGCCGCCCCTCGACGATGAGCCGCTTCCCAAGCTGAAGGCCGGGCAGGACCCGGCGGCCGAGCCACACCGCCGTGACCGAGCCGGAGCCGTCGGTGATGACCGCCTCGATCGCCGGCACGCCCTCGCGGGGCCGGACGCGGATCCCCTCGACGACGCCGGCGACGCGCGCCGTCTGCCGGGGCTGGGCCTCGCTGATCAGCGTGCAGCCCGACTGGCCTTCGGCCCAATCGCGAACCGTCGCCGCGCGCCTCTCGCCCTCGTCCTGGGAGAGCTTTCCGATCGCCTTCTTGAAGAAACCCATCAGCGCAACCCCTCGCTCTTCATTGTGACCCTTCGGGGCCGCGCCTGCGCGGAACTCCGGGGAAACTCTCGCCTATTTCGTCGCCGCGGTCGTCGCCGGCGCCTCTCTCGGCGCCAGCTGCTCCTCGGAGCGGCGGCGCTTCGAGTACGCGATCGCGGCCGCCAGGATGATCACGCCGACGATCGGGACCGTGACGCGGAGCGCGGTCTCGTCGAGGTGACGGACGATCAGCGGCGCGATCAGGAGAGCCACCAGGTTCATCACCTTGATCAGGGGGTTGAGCGCGGGGCCTGCGGTGTCCTTGAACGGGTCGCCGACGGTGTCGCCGATGACCGTCGCCTTGTGTGCTTCGCCGCCCTTGCCGCCGTACAGACCCTCTTCGACGAGCTTCTTGGCGTTGTCCCACGCGCCGCCGGCGTTCGAGAGCATCACGGCGAGCAGCTGCCCGGACAGGATGACGCCGCCGAGGTACGCGCCGAGCGCTTCCGCCTTGAGGGCGAAGCCGACGACGATCGGCGTGATGACGGCGAGCAAGCCCGGCGTCATCAGCTCGCGGAGCGACGTGCGCGTGCATATGTCGACGACGCGCGCGTAGTCGGGTTTCTCGGAGTAATCCATGATCCCGGGGTGCTCGCGGAACTGTTTGCGCACCTCGAACACGACCTGGCCGGCCGCGCGACCGACCGCGCGGATCGCGAGCGCTGCGAAGAGGTAGGCGACGGCGCCGCCGATCAGAAGGCCGACGAGGACGTCGGGCTGATCGATCCGGATGCCGCCGGGCCACGCGTTGTTCTCGATGAGGATCTCGCGGAACGATCCGAAGAGAGAGGTCGCCGCGATCACGGCCGTGGCGATCGCCATCCCCTTCGTGATCGCCTTCGTCGAGTTCCCCACGGCGTCGAGGCCCGTGAGGATCTCGGCCGGACGGCCTTCGAACTCGCCGGACATCTCGGCGATGCCCTGCGCGTTATCCGAGATCGGACCGTAGGTGTCCATGGACACGATGACGCCGACGGTCGTCAACATGCCCATGCCGGTCAGCGAGATGAAGTAGAGGCGCTCGGCGATGTTGTCTCCGAGGGCGAAGGCTCCGATGATCGCGCCGGCCACGGCGAGCAGCGCCCAGACCGTCGACTCCAGCCCGACGGAAAACCCGGAGAGGATCGTCGTCGCCGGACCGGTGAGCGATGATTCGGCCACTTCCTTCACGGGCTTGCGCGTCGTCGACGTGTAGTGCTCGGTGAGGATCTGGATCACGCTCGACAGAATGAGGCCGATCAGAACGGCCCAGAAGACGCGCAGGTCGCCGTTCGGGTGCGCGTCGGTCTTCATGTAGAGCTTCGCCACGACGAAGACCGCGATGGCGGAAACGATGGCCGAGATGAAGAAGCCGCGATTGATCGCCTTCATCCCGTGCTCGGTCTCCGAGCGCGGACGCACCATGTAGATGCCGAGGATCGACGTGACGACACCGATCGCGCGGACGAACAGCGGGAACATGACGCCGAGGATGGCGAACTTGGACCCCGCCGGGCCGCCCGTGAACGCGGCGGCCCCGAGGATGATCGACGCAACGAGCGTGACCTCGTACGACTCGAAGAGGTCGGCGGCCATCCCCGCACAGTCGCCGACGTTGTCGCCGACGTTGTCGGCGATGGTGGCGGCGTTGCGGGGGTCGTCCTCGGGGATGTCCTTCTCGATCTTGCCGACCAGATCCGCACCGACGTCGGCCGCCTTGGTGTAGATGCCGCCGCCGACGCGCATGAACAGCGCCAGCAGCGTTCCGCCGAAGCCGAAGCCGAGCAGGGCTTCGTAGGCGTGTTCGCCGTACATCATGAAGATCACCGTGCCGCCGAGCAGGCCCAGCCCGTCGGTGAGCATGCCGGTGATGGTGCCGGAGCGGTAGCCGAACATCAGGGCCTTGCCGAACCCGACGGGGGCGGCCGCGGCGACGCGCAGGTTGCCGGTGGTGGCCATCCGCATGCCCACGAACCCGACCAGGCCGGAAAAGATCGCCCCGACCAGGAACGCCCCGGCGCGGCCGAGGGCGAAGGTCAGGGTCTCGGGGTGGCCCGAGCGGTACACGCTGAGGAACAGCACGCCGACCAGCACCAGGATCAGGATCGCGACGACCTTCATCTGGCGGGCCAGGTAGGCGTTAGCGCCCTCGCGGATGGCGCCGGCGATCTCCTGCATGCGCACCGTTCCGGCGTCGGCCGCCAATACCGACTTGGTCGCCCACACGCCATAGACGATCGATGCCAGGCCGCACAGGATGATCAGCCACAAAGCATT
>JBIOTQ010000019.1:0-23545 GCA_044866075.1 Actinomycetota bacterium
TTCCGCACGAACCGCATGCGGACCGTCGGTTGGTGGACGTCGCACACCGGCGAGATCTTCTTCGACGACTGCCGCGTCCCGGCCGAGAACCTCCTCGGCGAGGAGGGCAAGGGCTTCGTCTACATCATGCAGAACTTCCAGTGGGAGCGGGTCGTGATGGCGCTGGCCGCCGTCAACGCCGCGGACAAAACGCTGGAGATGGGCATCGAGTACGCGAAGAACCGCAGCGCCTTCGGCAAGCCACTCTCCAAGTTCCAGGTATGGCGTCACCGTTTCGCGGATATGGAGACGGAGATCCACGCGGCGCGCTGCCTCACGTATCACGCGCTGCGCAAGATCGCGGCCGGTGAGGACGCGCTGCGAGAGGTCTCGATGGCGAAGTGGATGTCCACCGAGCTCGACTGGAAGGTGGCGGACGAGGTGCTGCAGGTGCACGGCGGCTACGGCTACATGATGGAGTTCCCGATCCAGCGCGCGTGGCGCGACTCGCGGCTCGGCCCGATCGGCGGCGGAACGACGGAGATCATGAAAGAGATCATCTCGAAAACCTACGGGCTCTAGCGATGGCCATCGAGATCGTCCTCGACTGCCACGACCCGGAGGCGCTCGCGCCCTTCTGGGCCGGCGCGCTCGGTTATCGCGTCCAGGGACACCGCGAGCCGTACCTCGCGCTCATCCCCGAGGTGGGCGACGGCCCGCGTTTCATCCTGCAGCGCGTCCCCGAGCCGCGGCCCGGCAAGAACCGGATGCACGTCGACATCAAGACCACCGACATGGAGGCGGAGGCGACGCGCCTGGAGAAGCTCGGCGCGTCCCGGCTCGTCGGCTCGCCCGAATCCGGCGGCGACTGGATCGTGATGTGCGATCCGGAAGGCAACGAGTTCTGCGTGTGTCAGGAATGAGCGTCCCCGTCGTCTCGAAGACGCCGACCGGCGAGGCCACCGGGTCGGTGCTGATCATCCACGGTCTCGCCGAGCACAAAGGCCGTTACGCGTACGTGCAAGAGAAGCTCGCGGACGCCCGGTACGCATCGCACGCGATCGACCTGCGCGGGCACGGCGAGGCCGACGGGTTTCCCGGGAAGGTCTCGTCCCCCGACGACTGGCTCGACGACATCGCCGAGGGCCTGGCGTTGCTCGGCGGCAACGCGCGGTTCCTGCTCGCGCACTCGATGGGAACCCTGCCGTCGCTCGCGTACCTCGGCGAGCGCGGCGCGCCCGCGCTCACCGGCCTCGTCCTCTCGGCGTGCCCGATCGCGCCCGGACAGGCGACCCTCGATTCGCTGGCCGACCCCGACGCACCGGGGATCCCGCCGACCGCCGTCTCGCGCGATCCGGCCGTCGTGAAGTCGTACGCGGAAGATCCTCTCGTCTTCAACGAGAACGTTCCACCGGAGTGCACCGCGGCGGTGATGCTCGCCGCGCAGCGCGCGTTCGAGGCCGCCGTGTCGGTATCCCTACCGGTGCTTCTGATCCACGGCGGAGACGATCCGATCGCCGACGCGTCGGGCTCGAAGGACATGCGCGACGCGCTGGCGAGCACGGACAAGACCCTCAAGGTCTACGACGGCCTCTACCACGAGGTCTTCAACGAACCCGAACGCGACCAGGTCATCGGCGACGTCACCGCCTGGCTCGACGCCCACCGCTAGAGACGCGGAACGAACCTGCCCGAGCGCGAGACGTAGCTCTCGTAGACCTCGCCGTGCGTCGACCGCAGGTACGGTTCCTCCACGCCGCGCACCAAGACCTCCGACCCCGCGAAGATCGCACTCGCCGAGACGACGGTGACCACGTTGGAAACCACCAGCGCCATCCCCGCACCGGCGATGATCATGCACGTGTAGATCGGGTTGCGCACGCGTCGGAAAAGCCCGTCGGTGACGAGCTCCGTGCGATCCGACGGATCTACACCGGCCCGCCACGATCGCCCCATCTGCCCTTGCGCGACGACGACGCCGACGACCCCGAGAACGAGCAGAGCCAGCCCGACCACGCTGCGCGCGCCGGCCCCGTCCTCGCCGACCGCCACACCGACGGGCGATGCGAAGAGGCCCGCCGTGAGCAACGCCTGCCCCAGCCACGCGAGAGGAGTCGGCGGTTTGAGAAGCGGCGACCTTCCCGTCGCGCGCATCAGGACGACGCTGCGCACGACGAGCGCGAGGAACCCGAACAGTCCGTAGATCGCCAGCGCGGCCGCCCTCATCTCTTCACCCTACGCAGGCGCGACCGCCCCTCGACACGAACGAGCAGGCTCCTCCATCATGGAGGCCGCATCCCCGGTGAGCGCGAGAGGAGCCCCGATGAACATCGCCGTTCTCGGACAAAGGAACATCGAGATGTTCGGCGAGTATCCCGCCGTCTGGTTCGAGGGCCGTGAATACACCAATCGCGAACTGCTCGACCTCGCGAAGCGGTTCGCCGGCGCCCTCGAAGGAGCCGGCATCGTTCCGGGGGACCGCGTGGGAGTCATGCTGCCGAACATCCCCGAGATCGGCGCGGTGTACGGCGGCATCAGCCGGGCCGGCGCAGTCGTGATGCCGATGGTCTTCATGCTCGCCGTGCCCGAGATCCGTCACATCCTCACCGACTCGGGAGCGACGGCGGTGGTGACGAGCCCCGACTTCTACGGCAACGTCGCGGAGGCGATGAAAGACCTGCCCCATCCGCCGCAGGTGATCGTTCTCGGCGACCCGATTCCCGACGGCGCTCTCTCGTTCCAGGAACTCACCGACGCGGCAACTCCGAAACAAGAGATCGCGGATCGAGCCGAGGACGACATCGCCGTCATCTTCTACACGAGCGGGACGACGGGCCGTCCCAAAGGCGTGATGCTCTCGCACGGGAACCTTCTCTTCAACGCCGAGAACAGCTCGGCGCTGAGGCTGACGCAGGATGGCGACGTCTCCATCTCGTGCCTTCCTCTCGCGCACTTGTTTGGGATGGGCACGACCATGGTCGGCCAGCTCCACAGGCTCAAAGGCGTGCTGCTCCGCTGGTTCACGGCGGAAGGATTCTTCGAGGCCGTCAACAAGCACCGCGCGAAATCGAGCGCGGTCGTCCCGACGATGCTCGCGTACATGCTCGCCCACCCCGACTTCGACAAGGTCGACTGGTCGAGTTTCGAGTTCATCGTCGTCGCAGCGGCGCCGGTACCGGTCGAGCTGGCCGAAGAGTTCGAAAAACGCACCGGCGCCCGCGTGCTCGAGGGCTACGGCCTGACCGAGACCTCTCCCACCGTCAGCGTCATGCGCCGCGAGGACCCGCGCCGTCTCGGCTCGTGCGGGAAGCCGGTTCCCAACATCGAAGTCGCGATCATGGACGAGGACGACAAGCCGCTCCCGGCGGGCGAGACCGGCGAGGTGTGCGTCAAAGGCCCGAATGTGATGAAGGGCTACTACAACCTTCCCGACGCCACCGCCGAGGCCATGCGCAACGGCTGGTTCCACACCGGCGACATGGGACACCTCGACGAGGACGGCTACCTCTACATCACCGAGCGCAAGAAGGACCTCATCATCCGCGGCGGCTTCAACATCTATCCCCGCGACGTCGAGGAGGTCCTCTACGGGCACCCCGCCGTCCTCGAGACCGCCGTCGTGGGCATCCCCGACCCGAAGATGGGGGAGGAGGTCCGGGCCTACGTCGTCCTCCGGCCCGGCGAGTCCGCGACGGCGGACGACCTGATGGCCTACGCCTGCGAGCACCTCGCCCGCTACAAGACCCCGAAAGACGTCGTTTTCCTCGACGCTTTGCCCAAAAACCCGATCGGCAAGATCCTCAAGAAGGATCTCAGGGAGATGGCGAAGCAGCAGGCCGCCCTCTAGCATGGTGCGACATGACACGGGGCGCTAACCGGCGGATCGACAGGATCTTGGACCCCTCGTACATCGAGGGGCTCGGCGACTTGTCGACCGAAGACCTCCGCGCGAAGCGCGAGGAATGTGAGGAAGAGGAGTTCGTCTTCTCCTACGAGCGCCGTCTCCTACACGCGCGCATGGACCTCCTGGAAGCCGAACGTAAGCGGCGTGCGTCTGGCGAATCACCTCGCTCGCTGATCGACCGCCTGCCCGAGATCCTCGCCGACGAGACACGCACCCACCGCGGCGCGTTTCCGAACCTCGAAGCGCCGCCCATCTTCGAGAACCCGCGTCGCCGCGTCGAGAAGCTCGTCACGAACGACATGCTCACGCGTCTGACCGAGCTCCCCGACGACGAGATCACCTCCGTCAGCGAAACGCTCAAAGAGGCGGAGCGCGAAGTGTCGGACTCGCGCCGTGCCGTCCAGGCGGTTATCGACCGCATCGTTGAGGAACTCGCTCGGCGGCTCGTCGATGCGTAGCTGCGCACGTCCCTAGCGATTTACGTACTTCGGATATCGCCCGAAGTGACTATGGACGGTCTAGCGTAACTGGTCGCATAGATATGCACATGGCTCTCTCCGCGGCCCGGGGACCGTCCCGAAAACCCCGGGTGCTGATCGTGGATGACGACCCTCTGATCCGCGATCTCGTGCGCGCGGTTCTGGAGGATGCGTCGTATCACCTGGATGAGGCGTCCTCGGGCGAGGAGGCACTCCGGGTCGCCGCAAGACGTCCTCCCGACGTGGTGCTGCTGGATGTGATGATGCCGGGTCTCAACGGGTTCGAGGTTGCGGAACGGATGAAACACGATGCGAAAACGAGCGACGCCGTCGTGATCATGCTGACCGCCAAGGGCGCTCCCGAGGACCGCCGCCGGGGCTTGGAGGCCGGAGCCGACGTCTACTTCACCAAGCCTTTCAGCCCACTCGAGCTCCTGACGACGATCTCGGGGGCGCTCCGGTGAGCGACGCCGCGGAGTCGCTACTTCCGCCGGCCGAGGAGGGGCGCTTGCGCGCCCAGCTCCTCTCCTTCGCGCACGACCTCAACGAGGTCTACCGCCGCGAGCGCGCGCGCACGGCCGAACTGGAAGACGCGCTTCGCGAATTGGAGGAGTCGTACCTCGCCACGGTCCGCACGCTCGCGTTCGTGGTCGAAGCGAAAGACACCCACACGCGGTCGCATCTCGACCGCGCGCACGACTACGCGGTGGCTCTCGCGCAGCGCGTCGCTCCGGAGCTCGCGGCCGATCAGACGCTTCGTTACGGCTTCTTCCTCCACGACATCGGCAAGATCGGGATCCCCGAGCGCATCCTGTCGAAACCGGGGCCGCTCACGGACGACGAGTGGGCGATCATGCGCACCCACCCGCTCCTCGGCGCGCAGATCCTGTCGCCGGTGAAGTTTCTCCACCCCGCGCTTCCGGTCGTGGAAGCGCACCACGAGAAGTGGGACGGTACCGGCTACCCCCGCGGCCTCCACGGCGAAGGCATCCCTCTCGGGGCGCGCATCTTCGCTCTCGTTGACGCGTTCGACGCGATGACGTCCGACCGTCCCTACCGCCGCTCGCTCACGTTCGAACAGGCTTTGGAGCAGATCTCGAAGGCGGGAGGTACGCAGTTCGACCCGGAGGTCGTACGCTGCTTCGTCGACCTCTGCGCCGATTCCGAAAGCGGCCGGATCTTCCTGGGCGAGGGCGCGCGCCAGGTGTCGTAGAGCCGCATACGAGATCGGGTCCGCCGGGCGGGTGGGGGGCCGATAAGCGCGTCCGCCAACGGCAATAGCGGCGATAATCACGGTCGATGAGGACGGCGGTGCTGTCGGATGTCCATTCCAACCTCGAAGCACTCGACGCCGTCCTCACGGCCGCCGACGAGGCCGGCTGCGAACGGCTGATCGTCCTCGGCGACATCGTCGGCTACGGCGCCGATCCGGACGCGGTCATCGCGCGGCTCGCCGACCGCGAGGCGATCGCGATCGCCGGCAACCACGATCTGGCCGCGACGGGCGCCTTCGACGTGTCCTGGTTCAACGAGGTGGCCGCCGCCGCGATCACCTGGACCACGGAGACGATCAAGCCCGAGACGAAGAACTATCTCGAAGCATTGAGCCCGCGTCGCGATACGCCCTCGGCCCTCCTGGTGCACGGGTCCGTCCGTGATCCCGTGGCCGAATATCTCCTCGCCGCCCCCGACGCCGCCGCGAGCTTCGCGCTCGACGCGTTCCCGCTGGCGTTCTTCGGTCATACGCACCTCCCGACCGTCTTCCGCGCGAGGGAGGACGGCACCGTGAACGCGTGGGTGCTCGACGAGGACCTCGATCTCGCCTTTGCACCCGGCGAGCGCTACATGGTCAACCCCGGAAGCGTCGGCCAGCCGCGCGATCGCGACGCGCGCGCTGCGTTCTTGATCTGGGAGGACGGCCGCGTGACGGGGCGGCGCGTCGCGTACCCGACCGAGACGGCGGCGCGAAAGATCCTCGACGCCGGCCTGCCGCGCTGGCTCGCCGAGAGGCTGGCCCTCGGCGAGTGACCGCTCCGCCGCTCGTCGTCGAGGTCGAGCGCTCCGGCCTCGTCGAGAGCACGCACCTCGTCGACGTCGCGATCGTTAGCCGCGGCGGTGAGGTCGAGGCGAGCGCGGGAGTGGCTGATACGCTCGCGTACCTCCGGTCCACGGCGAAGCCGATCCAAGCGGCGGTGTGCATCGACGCGGGTTGGAAACCGCCGGACGAGGAATGCGTCGCCGTCGCCTGCGCCTCGCACAACGGGGAGCCCGCGCACCTGGCCGTCGTGGAGAGGATCCTCGCGGCGGCGGATCTCGACGAATCCGAGCTCCGCTGTCCGCCCGCGCACCCACGGGAGCAGTTCGCGCGCGAACCGAAACCGATCTTGCACAACTGTTCGGGGAAGCACGCGGCGATGCTCGCGACGGCGGTGGCCAACGACTGGCCGCGCGACGACTACCGCGCGCCCGACCACCCTCTCCAGCGCGCGGTCGCGGAGCTCCTCGCGACGCTCGCCGGCAAGCCTGCGGAGACTATCGGCGTTGACGGCTGCGGCGTGCCGACGTTCGCGTACCGCCTGCAGGACGCGGCCCGCGTGTTCGCCGGAATCGAAGAAGCAGCGCCGTACCCCGTGTCCGCCATGCGGGCGCACCCGTTCCTCGTCGCCGGGACGGGACGCTTGTGCACGGCGGTCCTCGACGCCGTTCCCGCCGTCGTCGTCAAGGTCGGCGCGGAGGGCATGTTCTGCGGCGCGTTCATCAACGCCGGCATGGGGTTCGCGCTCAAAGCGCGCGACGGCGCGATGCGCGGCGCCGAGGCGGCCGTTCTCGAAACACTTCGGTTCCTCGGCGCCGACGTCCCGACGGGCCTTGCACCTCCGCCCGTCCTCGGCGGAGGCCTCCCCGTCGGGACCTTCCGCGTGCGAGGCAAGCTCAGCCGCTCGTGACCTGCCCGTTCGCAAAATGCTATCGGGTGCTTGCTGCTAGCTTGCAGTGCCCTTCTGGCTGCGATAGCCTGATTTTCGGCTTCTAGGCAGTGGCGAAAACGAGGTAGGGATCACGACTTAGGGAGCGGTCGTTGCGAGTACGGGAGCTCGGGCGGTTCATCCGCGATCAGCGTGGCGCCTCGCGCCTTTCCCTCCGCAAGCTGTCGAAGCTCGCGGGCATCTCCAACCCCTACCTCTCCCAGATCGAGCGCGGCCTGCGCCGGCCGAGCGCCGAGATCCTCCAGGCGATCGCCAAGGCGCTGCGCATCTCCGCCGAAACCCTTTACGTCAAGGCCGGTATCCTCGAGGAGCGGACGGACAACGTCGACCTCGAGGTGACGATCCGGCGCGACGCCACGATCACGCAGAAGCAGAAGCAGATCCTCCTCGACCTCTATCAAGGCTTCCAGAAGGAAGCGGGGACGAAGCCGCGACGCGCGCAGGTCCGCAAGGTCGCAGCGGCGAAGCGCTCGGCTCCCCGCAAAGCGGCATCCAAGACTCCGTCGCGCACGCCGCGGCCCCGCAAGGCGGCCAAGCGCGCGACGCGGAGGACCCGATGACCACATGCTTCGGCGGGAGGGCGGAGACACAGGCTCTCTGTGGCCCTCACCCGGCTCCCCTTCGCTCTCCCGCCTCAATCCTCGATCTGATCGGGAAGGGGGTGTAACGAATGAGCACGGCGAAGAAGGCGCTCTACGCGGCGGTCGGAGCCGGCGATCTGGCGCTCGAGCAGGCGAAGGGCCTTCCTAAGAGGGTTACGAGCCTCCCGATACAGATCATCGACTCGGCCGGCGAGATCCGTAACCTCCCGAGCAAGGCTGCATCGCTTCGGAGCGACGGGCGTACGCGCGTGACCAAGGTCTACAAGACCGCATCCACGCGGATCGACAAGCTCACGACGAAGTCTCGTAAGCGTGCGACGAAGACGATCAACGATCTGTCGAAGCGCGGCGAGAAGCTCGTGAAGCGCATCTCGAAGTCGGGCCCGACCAAGCGTGCGCTCGAGCAGACGAAGAATGCTCGCTCGCGCGTGAAGGCGGCGGCGACGTCCGTCCGTAAGGCCGCGAAGGCCGACACGAAGGCCGTCGCGGCGGCGGCGGAGACCGTCGTCGAGCAGGCGGGATAAGGCCGAACGACGCAACCTGGAAGCCCGGCATAACGCCGGGCTTCCGCACGTTTACACGCCCGATGGGTGCTTCCGGAGCCCCTGCTACGCTGGCCCGCGGCATGCCGACGGCGGTGCACAACGACCCCGCCGCGTTCGCCGCGCTGGCACGTCGGTGGCGGACGCTTCTCGACCGCGACCCGGCCGCCAGCGTCTTCCACACCCCGCAGTACCTCGCCACGTGGTGGAGCGAGTTCGGCGCCGGCGCCACCCCGCGGATCGTCGAGATCTCCGACGGCGACGCCCTGCAGGGCATCGCCGCGCTGGCCCTCGGGCCCGGCGGCCGGATGAGCTTCGCCGGCGACCACGACACCACCGACTACCGCGGCCCCGTGTCCGCGCCCGAGGATCGCGACGAGATCGCCGCAGCAGTCCTCGCGGCCGTCGCGGACGACGCCTGGACGAGCTTCGAGATGGACGGGCTCGCCGCCGACTCGGGCTGGATCGAAGCCCTGACCAACGCCGCGAAAGACGCGGGGTACCCCGTGACCGAGACCGCGCACGAGGCGTGTCCGCGCGTGGCGATCCCGAACGCGTCGTTCGAGGCCTATCTCGCGTCGATCTCGGGGAAGCTGCGCCACGAGATCCTTCGCAAGGCGCGTCGGCTCGAGCGCGACGCCGGGGCGTACGAGGTCCGGCTCGCGACCGAACAGACCCTCGACGACGACCTCGAGAAGTTCTTCGCGATGCACCGATCCTCGGACGGCCCGAAGGGCCGCTTCATGCACGAAGGGATGGCGACCTTCTTCGGCAGCTTCGCGTGGATGCTCTTCTCACAGGACTGGTTGCGCCTCGCGCTGCTCGAGATCGCCGGCGAGCCGTGGGCCGGCGTCTACGCGTTCCGCTACGGCGACTCCTGGGACGTATGGAACTCGGCGTTCGATCACGCGAGGCGCGAGCTGGCGCCCGGCATGGTCCTGATGGCCGAATGCATCCGGCTCGCCGCGGAGGAGGGCTGCACCGTCTTCGATTTCCTGCGTGGCACCGAGCCGTACAAGTACCGGTTCGGTGCCGTCGACGTTCCTATCGTTCGGCTCTTGGTCGAGCGCGGATGACGATGCAGGAGCCTCGGCAGGGCGTGCCGCGGGTCCGGCCCGCGAACGTCGAGCGCGTCGCGCTCGTTTCCGTGCACACCTGCCCGCTCGACCAGCCGGGGCTCGGCGACTCGGGTGGGATGAACGTCTACGTCCGCTCGGTCGCGCGGCGGCTCGCCGAGATGGGCGTGGAGGTCGACATCTTCACGCGCGCGGCCGGGCCCGAGCAGCACGTCGTCGACGTCGATCCGGGTGTGCGGGTCGTGCATCTCGAAGCCGGACCGGACCGGCCGGTCGAGAAGGAAGAGCTGCCGCGCTACCTGACGGAATTCCTGGGCGCGATGATGCGCTTCGAAGGGGAGGAGTCCGCGCGCATCAACGTCGCGTCTCCCATCTACGATGTCGTGCACTCGCACTACTGGCTGTCCGGATGGATCGGCCGTCTCGCGCGCGAGCGCTGGCGCATCCCGCTCGTCCACTCGTTCCACACCCTTGGACGCGTGAAGAACCGAACGCTCGCGCCCGGCGAATCACCCGAGCCGGCCGGACGGATCAGCGGAGAACAACGCGTCGTCCAGGCCGCGGATTGCATCCTCGCGCCGACGATCGGCGAGGCGGCCGATCTCGTGAACCTGTACGGCGCCGAGCCCCGGCACGTGCGGGTGATCGCGCCCGGTGTGGACACCGACGTATTCACGCCGGGGGATCGCGAGGAGGCGAAGGCCTCACTCGGGCTTTCCGGCAGTCGTGTGATCCTCTTCGTCGGCCGCTTGCAGCCCTTGAAACAACCGGAGGTTGCCGTCCGCGCGGTGGCCGAACTGGCGCGGCGCGACCCCGATCTCACGGGCCGCATCAACCTCGTCGTCCTGGGCGGGCCATCGGGACGAGGCGGTGTTCAGCCGGAGTCGCTGACGAGGCTCGCGGCCGACCTCGGCATCGCCGACGCCGTCCGGCTGGACGGCGCGATCCCTCACGACGACCTCCCGCGGTACTATCGCGCCGCCGATGCCGTCTTGATCCCCTCGCGGAGCGAGTCCTTCGGTCTCGTGGCGATCGAAGCCTCCGCCTGCGGTGCTCCGGTCGTCGCGTCCGACGTGGGTGGTTTGGGCGTGACCGTCCGGGACGGCGTGACGGGGCTGCTCGTCCCGAGCTTCGAGCCGGTCGCGTACGCGGATGCCCTGTCACGCGTGCTCTCCGACGCGGCGACGGCGGGGGCAATGGGGACGGCGGGATCTCACTTCGCGCGGCGCTTCGACTGGCGCCGCGCCTCGATCGACCTTCTGGCCGTCTACGAAGAGCTCGTTCAACCCGCCTGAGCGGCGGGCCCGCGCCGCGGGCTCCTGCTCGTACAATGGCCGCGATGGTCAAGGGTCGCCGCGTGACGCTCCGCCGGGTCGAGCCGGCCGACTACCCGCACATCCTGCGGTGGCAGAACGATCAGGTCGTCTTCCGCTGGATGGACTACACGCGTCCGTTCACCGCGGAGGACATCAAGGAATCGGAGGAGCGCGCGACGGTCGAGGGACACCCGTTCATCATCGACGTCGGCGGCAAGCCGCTTGGGCGTATCGGCCTCAACAACTTCAGGCCTCGCGATCGGATCGCCTCGCTCTACATCTTCGTGGGCGATCGCGAGTCGTGGGGGCAGGGCTACGGGCGCGACGCCCTCATGACGCTCCTCGCGTACGCCTTCGACACGTGCAACCTTCGCATGGTCGAACTCTGGACCCTCGCGGACAACGAACGCGCGCTGCGTCTCTACAAGTCGTGCGGTTTCGTCGAGGAAGCCCGGCTGCGCGCGCGCTCGTGGATAGAGGGTGAGTACATCGATCATCTGATCATGAGCATCACCGCGCAGGAATTCGGGCGGATCCGAGCCGATTACGGCATCTGACCTCCGTGGCCGGGGTCACGGAGATCATCGCCTCCTATCTCGCCGATCGTGACATCCGTAATGAGCGCGTCTCCGACAACGATTGGGCGCTACAGTTACGCGGCGAGAAGAAGTTCTCGATCACCGTTCTCCTCGCGGTGCGGGAACGCACGCTGAGCATCGAATCGTTCTTCATCCGCCGCGCGGCGGAGAACCACGCCGACTTCTATCGCATGTTCTTGCGCGCGAACATGCGCGTGTACGGCGTGCGCTTCGCGATCGACGACGTGGGCGACGTGTTCCTCGTCGGGCGCGTTCCGCTCGACGCCGTGAACGACGAAGAGCTCGATCGATTGCTCGGCGCGATCCTCACCACATCCGACGAGATGTTCATGCCGGCGATCGAAGTTGGTTTCGCGTCGTATCTCGCGCGCGATATGGCGTGGAGAGCCGCGCAAAAATTTGCGGAACCGACCGTTCGAGAATGACCAGGGTTTTTCCCCGTTTTTTCGAGACGACCAGGGATTTTGCCGTTCTTGACCGCCTTAACGTGCGTGGTATCTTTCGCGTGCCCCGAGCGGCCCGGAGCGGGCCGAGTCAGGGAACCGACTGGGGTACCGGCGGGCGGGCTGGCCGTAAGGAGCCCAACCGAGTGGGGGTGCACTATCGGGCCGATGGGATAGGCCGTCTCGTTGGTCCGGTGGGTAAACTACCAGTAGGGTAAGCGACCCAAAGTCGAACGTCTGTGGGGACTACCACAAGGAAACCGAGACGGTTCGCAGGAAGGTCGCTCGGGGCACTTAGAGCCCGAGAAGTCTGAGGGCCGGATCGTGCGGATGCCGCAAGGTGTTCGCCGGACCAGCCGGTAAGATCTCTCGGGCTCTATGTACGTCTTCTGACCATTCGAAAGACTCGATCGTCCCCTTTCGCGTCTCGCTCGTCCCTCCCGCGACGGCGTGTCCAGTGCGAGATGCTGGCCAGATGTGTAGGTCCTTGCGATATTTGGCTCCGCAGGACTACAGAGAATAGCCCGCCTAGGGCATACCCTCCGGCTCTCCTCGCGAACGACAATCCCGCAGACGCCGGGCAAGCGTCCCGGCACGGTCTGCATAAACATTGCCATCGAGCCCACGGAGGGTGTCCTGATGAGGAAGATGGTCGGTTTCATCTCCGTCGTCGTGCTCGCGCTCGTGCTGGTAGCGAGCCCGGGCTATGCCATCTCCGGCGTCACCGGACAAGCGAACTCGGACAACACGATCCTCAAAGTCCAGGTCGGGAACACCCTCGTGAAGCTCGGGACCGACCTCGCCGACAGCTTCAACACCTCGATCCTCAAGTCGACCGGCCAGCTCATCACCGGGACCGTCGGCGATTCGACGCTTAACGGCGGTGCCTCACGCACGGCCACGTCCGCGTCCGAGAGCGGCTCGACGAGTGTCGGGACCGGCACGAAGTCGATCGCCGGCCTCGCGAGCGTGAACATCTCGAGCGCCACGATCGCAAACGCCATCTCGGCCACGAAGGTCGCCTCGTCCGTCGACTTCGTTCTCTCGAACATCAACGCCCTCTCCGGCTTCACGAACATCGGCACCGCGAGCTCGTCGACCGACTCGGTCGTCGCTTCCACCTCGTCGACCGTTTCGCGCGACGTCAACATCGGCAACGTCGACGTTCTCGATCTCGGGACGCTCCTCGACCAGCTCGGCGTGAACCCGCTCGCGATCGCCTGCGCGGCGATCGAGGACACGGGTGAGTCGCTCGACGTCGACACCTCGGCCGCGTGCGCGACCCTCACCTCGGTCACCACCGCGATCGGCGTCGGCTCCGGCGAGATCGACGCGCTCGAGACGGTCCTCGCCACGCTCGAGACGGCTCTCGCGCCCCTCTGCGCGCTCGCCCCGGCGGGCACGTGCACCACGGTGCTCTCGCAGATCGACGCGCTCCAGGCGAGCATCGACGCCTTCCAGGCCGATCCCGCCACCGCATGCGCGGCGTTCGACGACGCGGTGGCCACGATCACCGGCGCCGCCGATACCGTCGTCACGACGCTCAACGGTCTGAGCGGAGGCGCGCTCGGCGACCTCAGCTTGCTCATCGCGCCGGTGACGAGTCAGCTCGACGCGGTCGACACTGCGACCGCGACGGTGGACAGCACCTGCAACACGCTGCTCGGGATCGTGGAAGATCTGCTCGCCACCCCGCTGCTCTCGCTCGACCTCGTCGACGTCGCCATGGACCTGAGGGCCGACACCAGTCCCACCTCCGTGGTCAACGCCGCGATCGGCGCGCTCAAGGTCGGTAACCTGACGGTGGTCGACGCGAACCACTTGGTCGCTCTCGGCTCGCAGCTGAACGCCGCGATCGACACGGTCGAGTCGACGCTGGGCGGCGTGCTGGACGCCACGGGTCTGAACCTGCCGCACCCGGCCCTGGACCTGCTGAAGGTCACGCGGAGCACCGGCAAGAACGCGTCGGGCCTGTACTTCGCCAAGGGTGCGCTCTCGGTTGCCCACATCGGCCTCGACGCCGCCGTGGTGAACGTGCCGGCGACCCTGCCGCTCGACGTGCTCAGCGGCCTCGGCGGATTCGCCCCGCTCTCCGTCCAGGCGGCCGCGGTGAACACCCCGGCCGTCGCCGTCGACGCTGGTGTGTTCGGCGGTGAGGCGACCTACAAGGCGTCGCCGGGCGCCAACCCCGGTGCCGACCGGCTCCCGAACACGGGTGTCGCCGATTCCGGCCTCGCGTTCATCGGGATGCTGACCCTGATCGGCGCCGGCTTCATCCGCCGCGTCGCGAAGGTGTTCTAGAGTCCTCTGCAGACAGAAGAGCCCGCCCGACGAAGGGCGGGCTCTTCGCTTGTTAGGATTCGGCTCCAGACCCGCGTGGCGCGGGAGGTGAGGCCGGTGGCGACCTACGATCCGCGGACCGCGCTCGCCGTCGTCGACCTCCAGAACGACTTCGCCGACCCCGCCGGGAACCTCTACGTCCTCGACGGCCAGAACGTCGTCCCGTACGCCAACGCGCAGATCCGCGACGCGGTCGACGCCGGCGCGTCGGTGATCTACACCCAGGACTGGCATCCGCCCGACACGCCGCACTTCGCGAAGGACGGCGGCGTCTGGCCGGTGCACTGCGTCCGCGACACCTGGGGCGCGGAGTTCCATCCGGACCTTTTCATCGACGAGGACTCTCCCATCGTGCGTAAGGGGACCGGCGGGGAGGACGGCTACTCCGCGTTCACGGTCGCGGATCCTTCCACCGGCGCTCGCTCGGCGACCGAGCTGGAAAGCCTGTTGCGCGAGCGCGGTGTCGAGCGGCTGGTGATCGTCGGCCTCGCGACCGACTACTGCGTGAAGGCGACCGCGCTCGACGGCATGGAGAAGGGCTACGCGACGGTCGTCATGCGCGAGGGCATCCGCGCCGTCGACCTCGAGCCGGGTGACGGGGCCGCGGCGGTCGCGACGATGATCGCTGCCGGCGTCACGATCGAGTAGCGATGCTGCGCAGCCTCATCCTCGCGATCACGAACCGGCGTTTCGTCCGCCGCATCGCGACCGGCCGCGCCGGCCGGCTCGTCGCGCGGCGGTTCGTTGCGGGAGAGGACATCGACGACGCGCTCAAGGCGGTGAAGGCGCTGGACGAGCGCGGCATGACCGCCTCGCTCGATTACCTCGGCGAGAACGTGCGCGACGCGACGGCCGCGAACGCCGCCGCCGACACCTACCGGGCGGTGATCGAGCGCGTCGACGCGGCGGGCCTTGAGGCCAACCTGTCGGTGAAGCTGACGCAGATGGGACTCGACCTCGACCCGGAGGTCGCGATCGGGAACGCGGCGGTGGTCGCCGCGCGCGCGGTCGAAGCGAAGAGCTCCGTGACGCTCGACATGGAGGACCACCACTACACCGAGCCGACGATCGAGACGGCGCTGCGTCTGGCCGACCGGTACCCGGGCCACGTCGGCGTCGCGGTGCAGGCCTACCTGTATAGGACCGAGGAGGATCTCGACCGCCTGATGGAGGGCCGGGTCGCCGTCCGGCTGTGCAAGGGCGCGTACCGCGAGCCGCACAAGATCGCCTACACGCACAAGACAGACGTCGACCGCGCGTTCGCCCAACTGCTGGTGAAGTTGATCGCGTCGGAGTCCTATCCGATGATCGCGACCCATGACGAGCGGCTGATCCGCTTCGCGATCGAGCAGATCGCGAAGATCGGGCGCGACCGCTCCACCTTCGAGTTCCAGATGCTTTACGGCGTCCGCCGGGATATGCAAGAGCAGCTCGCGCAGGACGGCTACCGCGTGCGCGTCTACGTTCCCTTCGGGACCGAGTGGTACCCGTACTTCATGCGCCGCATCGCGGAGCGGCCGGCGAATCTCAAGTTCTTCCTGCGTCAGCTCGTCAGCCGCTAGCGTTTCGGCTTCCGCGCCTTCCAGATACACGTGCCGGGAACCATGTGCGTCCGCTCCCAGCGGTACTGCGGCCAATCCCAGTGCGTGCCGCCCTTCGGGGTCTGCGGTTCGACGAGATCCTCGAGGATCAATCCCGCGCGCGCGAACGCGCGCACCCAATCGCCGTAGGTCCGTTTGAACTCGTAGGTCGGATCCTTCCCGCCCTCGACGAAGGGGTCGCGGTCGAAGTAGTTGCGCACGAACCCGACGACCGGTGCCGAGCCGCCCCACGTCATGCAATCGAGGATCGGCGACGCCCACGAGAAGGCGCAGAACCCTGCGGGCCTCAGGACGCGCTTGACCTCGGGCAGAAGTTTGTCGAGGTCGATGAATCCGAGCGCGAAGTCACTCGTCACGATGTCGAACGAGCCCGAACGGAACCGCGTGAGGTTCTCCGCGTTCCCGCGATACAGCGCGTAGTCGACGCCGGCCTTGCGGATGTTCGCGCGCGCATGCCGGATCTGCTCGTCGGAGAGGTCGATCCCGCTGACCTTGGCGCCGCGCTTGGCGAGCTCGATCCCGAACTGCGCGGCGCCGCAGCCGACCTCGAGGATGCGCTTGCCGCGTACGTCGCCCAAGGCATTCAGCTCGTCCTCCGGGTGCCGGTTCGGTCCCCACACCAGATCCCCGTACGCCGTGGCGCCGCCGATGGCCTTCTGATACGAACGCGCGCGGTAGTTCCAGCCCTTGCGGTTGATCGCGATCCTGTCCATGCGCGGCACGATAGCGGAAAGGTAGGCACGTCCTCCGGGCTCCGGTACCATCGGTCGGGTGATGGACGGGAAGCTCGCGATCCTCGGCGGCGGCCGTATGGGCGAAGCGCTCATGGGAGGCTTGCTGCGCTCGGGCTGGCGCCGTGCGGACGAGGTCGTCGTCACGGTCCGGCGCGAGGAGCGCGGCGCGACGCTGACCCAGCGGCACGGCGTCGTCACGACGATGGACAACCAGGCGGCGATCCGCGAGGCGGCCATCGCGATCATCGCTGTCAAACCGCAAGACATGGAAGCGCTGCTCGAGCAGATCGCCCCCGCCGTGCGTCCCGAGAACCTGCTGATCTCCGTCGCGGCCGGCATCCCGACGGCGTTCATCGAGAGGCGGATCCCGGTCGAGGTTCCGGTCGTGCGGGTGATGTCGAACGTTCCGGTGCTCGTCGACGACGCGATGAGCGTCGTCTCCGCCGGCAGCCACGCGACCGAGAAGCATCTCGCGGTCGCGGAGGAGATCCTGCTGCACGTCGGCCGCGTCGTGCGGCTCGCCGAGAAGCACCTCGACGCCGTGACGGCGACGAGCGGGTCGGGCCCGGCCTACTTCGCGCTCCTCGCCGAGGCGATGATCGACGCGTGCATCCTGCTCGGACTGTCGCGCGACGTGGCGACCGAGCTGATCGTGCAAACGATGTTCGGCTCCGCCAAGATCCTGCGCGAGACGAAGATGCATCCGGTCGAGCTGCGCGAGCTGGTGACGTCACCCGGAGGCACGACGATCTCCGCGATCCGCGAGCTCGAGAACGCCGGCGTGCGCGCCGCGTTCCTCAACGCGATCAAAGCCGCGGCCGATCGGGCGCGCGAGCTCGCCGGCGGGCACGAAGACTAGAAATCCGGGGTCGCTCCCCGTCGGCGCGGTAGCCTTTCGTTCATGCGTCGCTTCCCGTTCACGACCAAAGACGGGCGCTCCGGCGTCGTCCGTCCCGCACGGCCTGGCGATGCGAAGGGCTGCCTCGCGGTGGTGTGGGAGGCGACCAACGAACGGCCCCGTACGTTGATGACGTCGCCGGAGGAGTTCTGGTCGGCGCGACAGTGGCGCAAAAACCGGCGCGACTGGGACGACGACGGCGTGTGGCTGGTGGCGGAGGTCGACGGGCGGATCGTGGCGAGCCTCGGCTGCGAGCGCGGCCGCCGCCCGCGCGAACGGCACCTGTGCGAGTTCGGAATCACCGTCGGCAGGGCGTGCCGCGGCGTCGGCGTCGGGCGCGCGGTGATGGAGACGCTCGAGACGTGGGCCCGCGAGGTCGGCGTCGAGAAGATCATGCTGCGCGTCTTCGACACGAACACCCGCGCCCGCGCGCTCTACGAGAGGATGGGCTACGTCACCGAAGGCGTCGAGCGCCGGGCCGTGAGGTTCCCCGACGAATACATCGACGCGGTCCGCATGGCGAAGTTCCTCGACGAACAGCCGGCGACGACCCGAGGCTCAGAGCGCACCGAACACCGCGGCGACTAGGGCGCGTTCGAACCGAGTGCCTTGGCGCCCAGCGCGACGGCCTCCTCCGCCGTAAGGTTTCGGCCTTCCTCCCACGCACGGGAACATCAGGTTCGTCCAAGCGAGCCCGGGCGGCAGCGAGGGTCCGCTCATTCAACGCGTTGAGCCAGCTCTCGCTCGCGCCGACGTCACTGCGCAGCGCCTCGGAACACGCCAGGAGGCGGGTGCCGATCTCAAGTCGTTCCAAGGCAGCAACCGCATGAGCGAGACGTGCGATCGTCTGAGCGATCCGATAGACGTCGCCCAGTTCCCGATGCAGTCGATAGGCGTCGACGAGCATCTCCACCGCCGCTTCGGCCCGGCCCTCTTCAACCACGTAATTCGACAAGGAATCCAAGGTAGTGGCCTCGATGTGCTTGTTGCCCGCCGCCCTCGCCCGGCTGAGATTTTCCTCGTGGAGCGCCCGGGCGCGCTCGCGATCGCCGAGCTCGTGGCAGGCCCACGCGAAGAAACGTGTGGCCAGAAGGACGTGGTGCTCATTACCGAGGTCGGCGAAGCGTTGTGCGCTCTCCTCGAAGTGTTGCCGAGCCTCTGCGAAATCACCCTCGCTCGCGGATGTGATTCCGACCATCAATAGAGAGTCTGCGATGCCCCACGCGTCGCCGAGCATCCGGTAGATCGCGAGCGATTCCTCGGCCCACACCTTCGCCGTCGCGACGTCGCCGGCGCCGACGGCGACATCGCCCGCGAAGTTCAGGGCCTTGGCGCGGGCGGCCGTGGGGCGCTCGTCGCCGCGCAACGCGCTTTCCAGGCGGCGCCGACCCTCCGCGATGTGACCCTTGATCCCCCAGAAGTCCGACAGCGCTCCGGCCAAGCGCAGGACGAGCTGGGATTCGCCTGCGGCCTCGAGGCGGTCGAGAGCGGCACGGAGGTTGTCGAACTCGATCTCCATCCGGTCGAGCCACTCGGCCGAGTACTCGCGTAGATGCGGCTCCGCCTTCTCGGCGAGCCTCAGGAAGTGCTCGGCGTGACGCCGGCGCAACTCGTCGGCCTCGCCGGAGTCCTCGAGGCGCTCGACCGCGTACTCGCGGATCGTCTCGAGCATCCAGAAGCGATCGTCCGTGTGGCGGAGAAGGCTCTTGTCGACGAGCGATTGCAAGGTATTTAGATCGGCCCCGGCGACCTGCTCGGCGGCGTCGAGCGGCGAGCCGCCGGCAAAAACGGCGAGGCGAGCGAAGAGACCCCTCTCCTCTTCCGAGAGAAGATCGTGCGACCACTCGATCGTCGCGCGCAGGGTGGCCTGACGCGCCTCTGCGTCGCGTCCACCTTTCAGAAGATCGAGGCGATGCGACAGACGTTCTCGGATCTGCTCCGGCGTGAGGACGCTCGTCCGGGCGGCGGCCAGCTCCACGGCCAGGGGCAAGTCGTCCAGGCGGCGGCACAGGTCGGCGATCGTCTCGTTTGCCTCCATCCCCGCTCGGGCGCAGAAGAGTTCGACCGCCTCCATGCGCACGAGCGGCGGCACCGCATATTCGACTTCGCCCCGGATCCGCAGGAGCTCGCGGCTCGTGACGAGGACTTTCAGGTTTGGGCAGGCCTCTATGACCGGCGACAGCTCGGTCGCCGCATCGACCACTTGCTCGAAGTTGTCGAGCAACAGCAGCATCTCGCGCTCGCCGATGTGCGCGGCGAGGCCGTCCTTCGCGCCGAGCGTCTGGCCGATCGTCTCCGGTACGACGGCGGGGTCGCGAAGCGACGCCAACCCGACCCAGAAGACGCCGTTCTTGTGCTCTGGTACCAAGGCCGTCGCCACCTTGATCGCGAGACGCGTCTTGCCGCTACCACCAGGTCCGGTGAGGGTGACTAGCCGAGCTTCTCGCAGGACCTCGAGGACCTCGCCGACCTCGCGCTCGCGGCCGACGAACGAGCTCGCCGGACGGGGCAGATTGGTGTTCGAGATCGACTTGAGTGGTGGGAACCGCTCTTGACCGAGCTGGAAGATCCGGTTCGCCGAAGTCCTTCAATCGATGCTCGCCGAGATCGATCACCTCGGCGTCGGCGCCCTCACGCGTCTCCTTCGACACGAGCACCTGGCCGCCGTGTCCTGCGGCCGCGATACGCGCTCCCCTTATGGACGTCGGCGCCGATGTATCCCTCCGCGGTCAGGTGCGGCGTGCCGGTGTGAAGGCCCATACGCACGCTGATCGGACCCGATCGAAGGGCTTGCTGTCCTTCGATCGCGGCGTCGGTCGCTCCGGTCGCCGTCGGGAAGGCGTAGAAAAACGCGTCGCCCTGGTGTCCACCTCGACCCCGCCGTGCCGGGCGAAAGCGTCTCGCAGGAGACGTCGGTGTGTCGCGAGGGCATCGGCGAATCGCTCCGGGCCGAGCTCGTGGAGCAGCTTCGTGGACCCCTCGATGTCTGTGAAGAGGAACGTGACTGTCCCGGACGGAAGATCGCGGCCCATCGTGCGGTCTCTAGGAAGGAGCGAGGCTCCGCAGCACGCAGAACTCGTTGCCTTCGGGGTCGGCCAGCACGACCCAATGAACGTCGCCCTGACCGATGTCGATCCGCTTCGCGCCGAGGGCCTCGAGCCGCCGCACCTCGTCCTCTTGCGATGCATCGATCGGGTTCACGTCTATGTGGAGCCGATTCTTGATCGTCTTCGACTCGGAAACGCGCACGAACACGATCGGCGTCGGGATCGGGCCCGCCTTCAACGCCTCGACCGTCGGTTTGACGGGTGCGATCTCGATGACCTCGCCGTCCGTGTCCGTGATCTCGTAGCCGAGGACCGCGCACCAGAAGTCTGCGAGCTTGCGCGTGTCGTGCGCGTCGACGATGAGCTCCGAGAAGCGGCTGGTCATTCCGGACATCCTACTGAGGCGGCCTGACGGCGCTCGCACCCCGCCGCTACGATGGGCCCGGCGGCGCGTCGAACGGAGGGGCCACATGGTCGAGGAGTATCCGGACATCCTTGCCGGGGGCGAGTGGATGACGGGCCACTCGGGGGAACTGTTCGAGGACCGGAATCCCGCGGACTCCGACGACCTGATCGCCACGTTCGCGCGCGGCGACGCCGTCGACATAGACGAGGCGGTCCAGGCCGCGAAAGCGGCGTACCCCGCGTGGATGGAGAGGCCGGCGCCGAAACGGGCCGACTACGTCTACCGCGTCGGCATCCTCCTTGAGCAGCGGAAGGAAGAGCTGGCGCAGCTCATGTCGCGCGAGATGGGCAAGACCCTGCGCGAGAGCCGCGCGGATGTCCAAGAGGGCATCGATTTCGCCGTGTACATGGCCGGCGAGGGGCGCCGCATGTTCGGCGTGACCACGCAGTCGGAGCTCGCGAACAAGTTCTCGATGACGGTCCGCCATCCCATCGGAGTCGCAGGGCTGATCACGCCGTGGAACTTCCCGATCGCGATCCCGACGTGGAAGCTCTTCCCGGCGCTGATCGCTGGCAACACCGTCGTTTTCAAGCCGGCCGAGGATACGCCGCTCTTGGCGCTCAAGCTCGTCCAGATGTTCGAGGAGGTCGGCCTTCCGCCGGGCGTCCTCAACTTCGTGACGGGGCTCGGCGAGGAGGCCGGTGCCGCCCTCGTCGATCACAAGACGGTGCGATGCGTGTCGTTCACGGGCTCGCTCGAGGTGGGCCGCCAGATCAACGCGAAGTGCGGGCAGATGATGAAGCGCTGCTCGCTCGAGCTCGGCTCGAAGAACATCATGATCGTCATGCCCGACGCGGACCTGGACGTCGCCGTCGAGGCCGGCGCCTGGGGCGCGTTCGCGACGAGCGGCCAGCGATGCACCGCGACGTCCCGGATGGCCGTGCACGGCTCGGTGCTCGAGGAGTTCTCCGAGCGGATGGTGAACAAGGTTCAGAGTTACAAGGTCGGGCCGGGCACCGATCCGTCGGTCGATCTGGCGGCGGTGATCAACGAGAAGCAGAAGGAACGCGTGCTCGAATACATCGGGATCGGACAGTCCGAAGGCGCCAAGCTGCTGACGGGAGGCCACGCGCTGGACGACGCCGATCATGCGAAAGGGAACTTCATCGCGCCGACGGTGTTCCGCGACATGGCGCCGACGATGCGGATCGCGCAGGAAGAGATCTTCGGGCCGGTGACCGGCATCATCGAGATAGGCAACATCGACGAGGCGATCGCCGTCGCGAACTCGACGCAATACGGCCTCTCCGCCTCGATCTACACCCACGACATCACGAACGCCTTCAAAGCGATCCAAGGGCTCGAGTTCGGCGTCGTGTACATCAATGCGCCGACGATCGGTGCCGAGGTGCAGCTGCCGTTCGGCGGCATGAAGTCGACCGGTAACGGGCACCGGGAAGCCGGGCCGCTCGCGCTCGACGAGTTCACCGAGTGGAAGGCGGTTTCCGTCGACTTCTCGGGCCGGCTGCAGAAGTCGCAGGGCATCGACTGACCGCGTGCGCGCGCTGACGGTTCGCCGCGGTTCGGTGCGGCTGGCGGTTCGCCGTTTCGGCCGCAGCGGCCCGCATATCGTCCTGATCCACGGTCTCGCCTCGTCGCAGCACATCTGGGATCTCGTCGTGCCGCGCCTCGAACGGCGCTTCCGCGTCACGACCGTGGACCAGCGCGGCCACGGGGAATCGTCGAAGCCGACCTCGGGATACGGGTTCGACGACGTCACGAAGGATCTCGGTGCCGTGCTCCGGACCGTCGGGGCCAAGGCCCCGGTCCTCGTGGGCCACTCGTACGGCGCGAACGTGGCGATCGAGTACGCGGCGCGGCATCCGCGCGCAGTTGCCGGGATCCTCTCGGTCGACGGCGGTATGGGTTCGATCTCGGAGATCATGGACTGGCGGTCGGCCCGGGAGATGCTCGCGCCGCCGAAACTCGCCGGGATGCCGATCGACGATCTGCTCGCGTACGGCCGCGACGGCCCTCTGGCTCAGGTATGGTCGCCGGCTGTGGAGCGCGTCATGCGCAGCCTCTTCGAAGTCGACGACCGAGGCCGCGCGAAGCCGCGCTTGGCGAGAGCCAATCACTTCCGGATCCTCCGCGCGATGTACGACCAGAAGCCGAAGGAGCTGCTCGCTCGACTCAACGTTCCCGTCCTGATGTATTGCGCGCGTCCGCGCGCGCACGTGATGGATGACGAGCGTGACTTCTACGAGATGAAGTTGAACTCGACGAAGCAGATCCGCGCCGCCAACCCGGACGTGAAGATCGAGTGGATCAACTCGATCCACGACATCCCACTCGACTGCCCGCGAGAGCTCGCGACCAGGATCGCTACATTCGCGCGCGAAGTCTCGTCCCCGAGGGGCCGGCATGTTGCCTGAACACCGTCTGACGTGTCTGACGGTGTCGACACTGTCTGATGCCATGAAGGGCTCTTGATTTACAGGGCCCCCGTTCCCCAGCTCACCAGTCCGACCGTTATGGTCGCTGGAAGGTTCCAACGAGCGCGAGGAAGGAGGCCCGCTCATGGTCTACGTCGGT
>JBIOTQ010000020.1:0-30333 GCA_044866075.1 Actinomycetota bacterium
TCGCCGGATCCTCGAGGGCGCCGGGCTGCTCGGGTATCTCGACGTGCTGGCATTCTCCGACGAGGTCGGCGTGCCGAAGCCGCACGAGAGGATGTTCCTCCACGCGCTCGGCGGGATCGGCGTCGAACCGTCGCGCGCGGCGCACGTCGGAGATCTGCGCCGCACGGACGTCGCCGGGGCGCGCGCGCTGGGCATGGGATCGGTCCGCTTCCGCGGCGTCTACGACGACGCGTCGGAGGTCGCGGACGCCGACGTCGTCATCGACGCGATGAGCGAGCTTCCGGCGGCCCTGGACAGATTGGGCTAGCGCCGCACCAGCATCGGTTCAGGCGCGACCTTCGTCCCTCGGAGGACGACCGCGGCCCGGCCGCCTGTGAACCTCAGACCGAGGCGCACGATGCGCACTCCGAAGGCCCGGCTGAGGCGCGATCGGTCTTTCATCGCACGCCGGTATCGTGCGCTCTCGGCCGCGCGTTGAGCGGCGACCGTGAGCGCGCGGTTGCGTTCACGCGCCGCCTCCTCCTGGATGAAGGACTGCATAGGGTCTGCCTCCTTCTCCCCGATACAACGGACCCCGGCCGCGTTTCGTGAGGCGGCCGCCCGGCCATCCAGTGTCCGGGCGGTTCCCGATGAGCGACGTTCGCGAGCGCGACGCACGGGATGTAACGGACGTGACAGAAGAGGTCCGGCGTTCGCTTTCGTCGCCCATTTCCGCTGGTAGTCTTCGGCCCGGGTGAGAGATTGGACACAGAAGCAGTCGAGATCAGCGGTCACATCATCGATTCGCTGATCCTTCCGCGCGTCCTGGATGAGATCGTCGAGGCCGGCGCCGACTACCACATCGCGCAATTCGAGGTTGGGAAATCCCACGACGACCCATCTTTCGCGCGCATCGAGATTTCCGCCGAGCGCGCGGTGCTCGACCGCCTCCTCGGCCGCTTGGCGGACCTCGGAGCGACGCTACCCGACACCGGCGACGCCGAGCTGATCCCCGCCGACCGCGACGGCGTCTTCCCCGAGAGCTTCTACTCGACGACGAACCTCCCAACGCAGGTGCGCGTCGGCGGCACGTGGCTGTGGGTCGAAAACCCTGAGATGGATTGCGCGATCGTCGTGAACGACACACGCGCGCGGACGGTTCCGATGAGCGAGATCAAGAACGGCGACCGTGTGGTGGCGGGACACGTGGGCGTGAGGGTGCATCCGCTGGAGCGGCCGCGCGGAGGGACCGGACAGGTCTTCTCGTTCATGTCGAGCGAGGTCTCATCGGAGAAGCCGCAGGGGCTGATGGTCCAGCGGATCGCCGATCTGATGCGCACGGTCAAGGACGACGGCAAGAAGATCCTGTGGGTCCTCGGCCCGGCGGTGGTGCACACGGGATCGGTCGACGCCTTCTGCGCCCTGATCCGCGCGGGGTGGGTGGACGTGGTCTTCGCAGGCAACGCGATCGCGACGCACGATTCCGAGGCGGCGATATTCGGGACGTCGCTCGGCGTGTCGCTGGACGAAGGCATCCCGACTGAGCACGGGCACGAGCACCACATCCGCGCGATCAACGCCGTGCGCCGGGCCGGCTCGTTCGAGGCGGCCGTGGCGCAGGGCCTGCTCACGAACGGCGTGATGTACCACCTGGTGACGAACAAGATCGACTACGTGCTCGGCGGTTCCGTGCGCGACGACGGTCCGATGCCCGGCGTGATCACCGACGTGCTCGAGACACAGCGCGAGATGCGCAAGCGCGTGCCGGGCCTCGGGATGGCGGTGATGGTCTCGACGATGCTGCACTCGATCGCGACGGGGAACATCCTGCCAGCGAACGTGCCGATCGTGTGCGTCGACATCAACCCCGCCGCCGTGACAAAGCTCGTCGACCGCGGTTCGATCCAGTCGGTCGGGATGGTGACCGACGTCGGGCTGTTCCTGCGCCAGCTCGCCGACGCGCTCGGCGCCATCTAGATTCGACACCATTTTCGATGACGTTTGGACTAGTCCGCCTGTGCCTCAGAGTGTCTCGTCCAACGCTATCGGGGCGATTGCTCAAGAGCTAGGAGGCGGTTCATTTGCCCTCGGTCGCCACCATGACGGTTTGGGCGGGGGCCACCAGCCCATCGCCTTGAGACACTCCCTTATGAGGTCCGCGGACGAACGCACGTGCAATTTGCGCATGATTCGGCCGCTGTACTCTCGACCCTCGTCGTGGTTGAGCCCCAGGAGCTGCTCTTCCCAGTGTTGAAGATCAAGACTGTCGTGATAGGCCTTCACCCAGGCCAAGAGAAACCGTTGCTCGTCCTGGTCAAGAGCCTGGCGATAGCGCTCGGGAAGTTGCTCTACGTCGCCATCACTATCAGACATACGCGGAGCCTTCGTCGCCGCACGTCAGGACCGTCTCCGACAACGGGGTGCAATACTTCGGGTCCCAGTCATACCAGCGGCCTTCGTCCGCAAACAACTCCAGCCTGAAACTCCATTGAGCGTCCCAGAACCCGCGGCAGGTGGGACTGCATGTGCTGGCTTCATAGCCGTTTTGTACGGTCCGGCAGCTGGTGCCGGCTTCGTACGCTGTGCCCCAGTCGCATTCGGCGTGTGTCCTTTTCCTCTGCTCTTTGCTGTCGTGGAGGACGCTCGTGTTGGTTTCGATGTAGCGCATGTTCATCTCGCACTGGAGCAGAGCTCCCGACTCGACGTATCCCGAGTAGCTATCGTTATTGTAGGTTAGGAGGGCCCGCCACTGGATTTTGCAAGTGCCGTAACCGTTCTCGTTGTTGTCGGTCTGCGCAGTCCCCTGGGGATAGCACACACTTGGCGGGCATGGCAATGGCAACGGCCCGCGGAGCACCCCTGGCTCGTAGCCGCGGACAGTATTGATCTTCGCCCGGATGACGTCTAGCACGCCGCAAGGCCAAGGGTCTTATTGGGGACACATTGCACCGGCGTGAGGTAACCGCACGCGGCGGGAGCGGGCGATGGCGCCGCAACGAGCGTCCCTACAAAAGCTACTAGCAGCAATATGAGAGCGGAAGAGGGCTTCATTGGATCCTCCTCTACTGCTCGTGCTGCGACGACGGCGGATGCCGCCGCGATTTCCAACTGGACCGGCATCGCCGGCCGTTAGGTTTGCCAACGGCGCACCGGCTGCGATTTCAGAGCTGCACAGCGCCTTCTCCCCGGAGGCCTCTAGGCGATCTCACGAGATTCCCTCGCACCTTGAATACGCATGAACCGTCTTAACGTTGCACAGAATTTGCTGGCTCCTCGGGATATGACTGGGTTCGATTGCGAAGGCATCGCGATCAGGGCGCCTAGCGGCCCCCGAAAGGGCAGCTCGCGCCACCGGATCCGTGCGACGTGCTTTTAAGTGGTGGTGTCCTCAAGTAGGACGATGGCCGACTAGGGGACGATCTCGGTGCCGGCGCCGTCGAGGATCGCGGAGGCCGACGATAGGGCGCCGATGATCGCGCGGCGGCCTGCGCGAACGGCAGACACGGCCGCTTCGATCTTCGGGCCCATCGAGCCGGGCGGGAACTGACCGCGGGCCAGCGCGCTTTCCGCTTCCTCGATGCTCAACTTGTCTACGGCGCGCTCGGCGCGCGTTCCACGGTCGACGATCACGCGCTCGACATCGGTGAGGATCACGAGTGCGTCGGCGCCGGCGACCTCTGCAACGAGCGCGGCCGCCAGGTCTTTGTCGATCACGCCCTCGACGCCACGGTAGCCGTTCCCTTCGCGCACCACGGGGATCCCGCCCCCGCCGGCGACCACCGGCACCATTCCGGCCGCGATGAGCGCACGCACCGCGGCCTCCTCGACGAGCGCGACGGGGCGGGGCGACGGGACGACACGACGCCATGCTCCACCCGGAACCTCGGTCACCGGCACGCCCGAGCGGCGCAGCTCCCCCGCCGCGGCCGACGATAGGTGCGGACCGATCGGCTTCGTCGGCCGCAGGAACGCGGGGTCCGCCGGGTCGACGATGACCTCAGTCACGATGGCGACCACCGGGGACGCGATGGCGCGGCGGCGCAGGGCCGCCCCCAGCTCCTGCTGGATGAGATACCCGAGACTCCCTTGCGTCTGCGCGACGAGGACGTCGAGCGGCATCGCTGGAACGACCGCTTCCGCGGACGCGTGCTGGAGCATCAAGGCGCCAACTTGCGGGCCGTTCCCGTGCACGACGACGAGGTCGTTGCCTCCGGCCGCGAGGGCGGCGAGCCCGTCGCACGCGTCGCGAATCGCGGCGCGTTGCTCGGCGGCGGTTCCGCGCTCGTCTCGACGGAGGATCGCGTTGCCGCCGAGGGCGACGACGAGACGCACGGCTGCTATCCGGCGACGGGACGCAGGACGTCGGCGATCGTCGGCGAGCCGACTTCCTCGAGCTCGTACGTGACGCGGTAGGCCGGCGCGTGGATGTCGATCACCTTGCGGAGATCGATCGGTGTCGCGACGAGAACGACGTCCGCCGGCGACGCGTTGATCGTTTTGGCGAGCTCGGCGCGCTGGATGTCGTTGTAGCCCATCGCCGGCAGCAGCGGCCCGACGTTCGGGTAACGCTGGAACGTCTCACCGATCGATCCGACGGCGTACGGGCGCGGGTCGATGATCTCGCCGGCCCCGCCGGCTTTCGCGGCGAGCACGCCGGCGCCGAAACGCATGTCGCCGTGCGTCAGCGTGGGACCGTCTTCGACGACGAGGACCTTCTTTCCGTGCAGGTCGGCGCCGTCCTCGACGACGATCGGTGAGCGCGCGCGGACGATCACCGCCTCGGGGTTGAGCTCGCGCACCGACTCCTCGACCTCGGCCACCTGTTCGGGTGTGGCGGAATCGATCTTGTTGATGACGATCGCGTCGGCCATCCGCACGTTCGCCTCGCCGGGGTGGTACCGGCGTTCGTGACCAGGGCGCAGCGGATCGACGACGACCAGATGCACCGTCGGCGCGAAGAACGGAAGGTCGTTGTTTCCGCCGTCCCACACGATCACGTCGGCCTCCGGCTCGGCGTGGGCGAGGATCTCGGCGTAATCGACGCCCGCATAAACGATGTGCCCCGCGCGGATGGTCGGCTCGTACTCCTCGCGCTCTTCGATCGTGACGCCGGCGGCATCGAGGTCGGAGAGATCGGCGAAGCGCTGCGCGCGCTGGGCCTCGAGATCGCCGTAGGGCATCGGGTGCCGCACGGTGACGGCCCTCTTGCCGGCGGCGCGGAGAACCTCGAGGACGCGCCGGGTCGTCTGCGATTTCCCTGCGCCGGTGCGCGCGGCGCACACGGCGACGACGGGGACCAGCGGCTCGAGCATCGTGGCGCGTGGCCCGAGGATGCGGAAGTCTGCTCCCGCGGCGAGCGCGATCGACGACGCGTGCATCACATGGTCGTACGGCGTATCCGAGTACGCGAAGACGACCTCTTCGATGTGCTCGCGTCGCGCAAGCTCGAACAGCTCGTGCTCCTCCACGATTGGGATCCCTTTGGGGTACAGAGGCCCGGCGAGCGACGCCGGGTAGCGCCGGCCGGCGATGTACGGGATCTGGGTCGCGGTGAACGCCACGACCTGTACCGCCGGGTCGTCGCGAAAGACGGTGTTGAAGTTGTGGAAGTCGCGCCCGGCCGCGCCCATGATCACGACGCGACGCCGGCTCCCCTCGGCGGGCTGAGTCATCGGCTCATTGTACGGACGCCCTCGCGGACCACGAGGAGTCTGGTCCGCTTCGCGGTCATTTGGGCGGCGCCAGGCGGCCGCGCGCCGGTTAGGACCAGGCCAACTCGCGAGCCAGAACGGCCGCGCCGACGATCCCGGCGTCGTTGCCGAGCGCGGCCGGAACGACCCGGACCGGCCTCCGGTGCGCCTCACCGACGATGTGCGCTTTCATGGACTCGCGCGCCGGCGCCAACAGAAGCTCGCCGGTCCCGGCGGCCGCTCCCCCGCCGACGACGATCAACTCCGGATCGAAGATGTTGACGATGTTCGCGAAGCCGATGCCGAGCAAGTGGCCGATCTCGCCGAGCACGTCACGCGCGAACGGGCTTCCCGCGACCGCAGCTTCTCCGACCAGCTCGCCGGTGACGGCATCGACGTCGCCCCCGGCCGCGGCCAACACGTCCGCGCCGGCGCCGCCCTCGATCCGCTGGCGCGCGAGGCGGCCGATGGCGCGGCCCGACGCGACCGCCTCCCAGCAGCCGTGGTTGCCGCACGTGCAAAGGTCGCCTCCGGGGACGAGGATCATGTGGCCCAGCTCGCCGCCCAGCCCGTAGCGGCCGCGGTAGAGACGCCCGTCGAGCACGAGGCCGGATCCGATCCCGGTTCCGACCGTCACCATCACCTGATGCATCGACCCGCGCCCGGCGCCGCACACGGCCTCCGCCAGCGCCGCGACGTTGGCGTCGTTGTCGACGATGACCGGGAGCGACACCTGCTTCATCAACAGGGCGCGCAAGGGCAAGTCTTTGTAGGCGAGGTTGGGCGCCCACAGAACGACGCCCTCTTCGAAATCGACCAACGCGGCGGCGCCGACGCCCACCGCGGCGGCCGATCCCACCTCCGCCAGGCATCCCTTCATTACGTCGATGATCGCCGCGACGATAGCGTCGGAGTCGTCGGCTTCGCTCGGGACTTGATGGCGGTGAAGGATGCGACCGTCGGCGTCGACGACCCCGGCCGCGATCTTCGTCCCACCGATGTCGACGCCGATCGTCGGCGGACCGGCGCTCTGCGCCTCGGGGCCGCGCGAGGGAATCACGACTTCAGCGCACGGTGATGCGCTGCAAGGATTGCGTCTGCTCCCAGCGCTCCGCCGTCTGATCGACGACGGCCTTGAACGCGAGGAAGAGCTCCTGACCGGCCGTCATGAGATGTTCCATGACCTCGGGACGCGTGTTGCGCATCGTGAAGAAGACGACTCCGAACGGACACATCAAGCACTCGGGCGCCATGCCCGGCGTGAACGGCGACGCGGTCGGCTGCTCGGGCGGAGACGGCTCCGCCCGCGGTCGCCGTGCCGGCTTCTTCGCGCGTGACGTCGTCGTTCGTTTCTTGGCTGGCATCAAGCTCCCCCTTTGGCGGCGCCGGCCTGAGGCGGCTCGCGCCGCGCGAAGGTGATGTTCAGACGCCCTTCCTCGAACGCCGCGTCGGCGATGTCGAGGCGGGACAGGATCGTCGGCAGCATGAACGTGCGGCGGTACGGTCCGACCTTCACGTGGATGTCTTCGCCCTTCCGCAGAAGATCGAGTTCCGCCTTCGCCGTGAATGGAAGCCGCAACGACAGCACGTAGACGTCGCCGCGCTTGCGGACCTTCACCGGTTCGTCCTTGTAGAGAACGGACGTCGGGTCGTGCGCCCCGTAGAGGTCCTTCCCCAGGCGGTCGAGCAGCTTCACGCCGATCATCTCGCGGTCGTACAGCGGAACCGTCAGCACCGGCACGGGCGAGAACGCCTCGCGTATCGTTCCGAGGTGCTCGCTCTGCACGGCCTTCCACTTCTGGAAGTACGGATCGTGCACCTCTTCGGGGAGAAGCCGGTTGCAGACCGCGGCGTCCACCCGGTAACCGAAGAGGTTGAGGTAGGTGTAGGTGCGGCGCGCCTCGGCGATGACCATCTTCTCGGCGTTCATCACGAGGCGAACGGTGCTCGACGTCTGGTCGGTCAGCAGACCGCGCACGTCCTCGAGCGTGTGGTGCATGCGCTCGATCGCCTTGAAGACCTGCTCGTTCGCGATCAGAGGGCCGATGACGCGGTTGAAGACCGGCCGCACTACCTTGGCGACCTTGCGTTCGATCGGGAAGATGCGTTCGAAGTACCAGTTGAGGACGTCGGGAAGGCTCAGCAGGCGGAGCGTTTCGGCCGTCGGCGCGCAGTCGACGACGAGCAGCTCGTACGAGCCGTCGTCGGACGCCCGCTTCACGTCGGTGAGGCTGAAGAGCTCGTCGAGGCCGGGGATGACGGACAACTCTTCCGCGCTGATCGCATCGACGCCGCCCCACTCCATGATGCCGAGGACGTAGTCCTGGATGTCGCGCCAGCCTTCTTCGAGGCGCGCTTGCGAATCGATCTGCTGGCCCCACAGGTTCTGCTCGACGCTCGTCGGTTCCCCTCCGAGCGGAACGTCGAACGCATCCGACAACGAGTGCGCCGGATCGGTCGACATGATGAGCGTTTTTACGCCGGCTTTCGCGGCGCGCACGGCCGTCGCCGCGGCGACGGTCGTCTTCCCGACGCCGCCTTTGCCCGTGAAGATGAGGATGCGCATGAGGGATTTGAGAGCATACCGGCCGGGGTAGGGACCAACAACAGACCTGCATCCGCACTTGACCGGCGGTGCCCTTTGTCGAGAGTCTTACGCCCGGAGGTGGTCCAGATGCTCGACGCGTTCACCTGGTACAAGCAGGCCGCTCTGAAATGGCAAGGCAAAGACCTCACCGTTCACGTGGACCCGTGGGGCGTTCCCGACGGCGAAGCGAAAGCCGATCTTCTGCTGATCACGCACGCGCACATGGATCATTTCTCGCAGGAAGACATCGATCGCGTCTCGACCGACAAGACGATCGTTCTCGCACCCCACGACGTCGCTACCGAGTGTTCGGTGACTGGAGACATCCGCGGCATCAAGCCCGGCGAGACGATCGAAGCCGCCGGCCTGTCGATCTCCGCGGTCCCCGCGTACAACCTGCGCCCCGAGCGCCTTGAGATGCATCCCCGCGACAACAACTGGGTGGGTTTCCTGGTCGAGCTCGCGGGGAACCGGTATTACTTCGCCGGCGACACGGATCACATCCCCGAGATGAGCGACATCCGCACGGACGTTGCCTTCGTGCCCGCAGGTGGGACGTACACGATGGACGTCCAGGAGGCGGTCGGCGCGGTCAAAGACATCAACCCCAAGATCGCCGTGCCCTATCACTTCGGCTTCATCGTCGGGTCGCGCTCCGTCGGCGCCGACTTCGTCGAAGCGATCGCTCCGATCGAGGGGCGCGTGCTCGACCCCGTCAACCCGTTTGAGCAGCCGTAAATCGCCTATCGCGATCGAAAGAGAACCGCGTCCCGGCCACCGCCAGAACTACCGACGTGCGTCTGGTGCATTTTCTCTAGGACGTTTCGCTTCCTGCCCCGCCGTCTCGGGACCTGAGTCTGTTGTGAGTGGTCACTCTCCGCTGTCATCATCCTGAGCGTCCCGGAGGAACGCTTTCCGGGGAGCGAGGCGATGATCCGCGGGCCGAAAACTGGTCGCCTGGACCGCGGGGAGCCAATGGCGAACCCACCGCTCAGCAAACACACGTGTACCGACGCACGTCCAAAGAGATGCCCCGCACGGCTGCAACCGCGCGGGGCAGAGGCTGAGAGGCGGAGTGGCAACCCCGATCCCCTTTGCCGTTCCTCGATCGTAGGAGGGCGCAGGGGCTCTGGCAAGACTCCGCCCGCATACCAGGGGTTGGAGGGGGAGGTGAGAGCCCGCTAGACCGCGTGGGGGCCGCCGTTCGGCGGGCACGCCACATCCGCAGTGTTCCGCACCACGTCCTTTCGTTTTCGACCTCAAGGAGGGGTTCGATGCGTAACAAGAAGAAGCTGGTGATCGTCGCCGGCGTCGTGGCCGTGATGGCCATCGCAAGTGCGGCGTTCGCGTTCTGGACGACCAACGGGACCGGGAGCGACAACGCGCTCGCCGGCTCGGCGGGCAACTACGACGTCACCGTGACGCTCGGCGCCGGGATCCACCCCGGTGGCAACGTCGCCGTGACCGGCACGATCACCAACAACACGACGTCCGATCTGCAGGTCTCCTCGATCAACGTCGACCCGGCGTACGCGTCCGTCAACGGCGTCACGTTCGACAGTGGGCACAGCTCCTGCAACGAGGGCTGGTTCCACTTCGTCGGAACGGTGACCGGCGGGACGCAGACGCTGACTTCCGGCGGCGACAGCACCGGCTACACCGGCACGCTCTCGATGGATGAGAGCGGCACGAACCAGGACGCCTGCCAGGGAGCGGACATCACGCTTCACCTGCAGGCCGCGTAGCAACCAACCACCACGCTCTGGAAGGGGCGGGCCCCGTGCCCGCCCCTCCGGGGGGCCCTCGATCGCAAGGGAGAAGTGACGAGATGGAGCGGTTCCGGACGGCGAGGAGAATCACGAGGGTTCTCGTGATCCTTCTGGCCGTCCTCGCTTCGGCATCCCTCGGCGCCGGCGTGTACTCGTTCGCCGCGTCGAAGTCCGGCCCGCCGGCCCCGGTCCTCACGGAGACGCCGCCGGACCCGAGCCCTTCGTACGACGCGACCTTCGCCTGGACCGATTCCGCGTCGAACGTCACGTTCCAGTGCTCGGTCGACAACGGCGCCTGGGTCTCCTGCGCGAGCCCGTACAACGTCAGCGTCGCCACGACCGGGAACGGTGAGCATCAGTTCGCGGTACGCGCGGTCGACACCGCCGGAAAAACCTCCCGAAGCACGACCTACAGGTGGAAGGTCAACAAGATCGGATTCACCATCTCGGGAAATGTCCTCGGCCTTCTCACGCCGGGCGCGTGGAAGCCGATCGCGCTCACGATCAACAACCCGAACAACTGGACGATCTACGTCACCCAGCTGAACGCAAGCGTCTCGTCGAGCCCCTCTACCTGTCCGGCCTCGACCAACATCGAGTTCCTGCAATCCCCGCTCTCTCCGTCCCACACCGTCGCGGTGCCGGCGAACGGGAGCGCTGCCGTTCCGACGGCCGACCGGCCGCAGATCCGTCTGAAGAACCTCCCCATCAACCAGAACGCATGCCAGGGCGCGAACTTCGGCCTTCTCTACACGGGGACGGCGACCAAGTGAGTACGCGCAGGCGCGTCAAGGTCGTCGCGGCGAGCACGCTGGCGTTGCTGGCTGTGTCCGTCGCAGCGTGGGCGTTCCTCACCGCGCTCGGCATCGGTTTCGGAAGCGCGTCGGCGGCAAGCCTCGCGGCACCGACGAACGTCACTGTTCCATCGACGGTCTCCGGATCGACCGTTCACGTAAGTTGGACGGCTCCGACGCCGCCCGGCAGCGGCACTGTCAGTTATTACGTGCAGCGGTACGCTGGCGCGACGCCGAGCGCGGCGTGCGGCACCTCCCCGAGCTCGCTCATAACCGCGACGAGCTGCGACGACACCGGCGTTCTAACGGGGACGTACACCTACAAGGTCACGGCGCTATGGCGTACCTGGACGAAACAGAGCGCGGAGAGCGGGTCTGTCGCGGTCCAGAGCGACGGGACTCCGCCGGTAACGACGATAGCGATAAGCCCCTCGAGCCCGAACGGCTCCAACGGCTGGTACAAGGGCACGGCGCCTACCTTCACGCTGAGCGCCACCGACTCCGGATCGGGAGTGGCAAACACCTTCTACAAGATCGATTCAGGGTCCGAGCAGACCTATGCGTCGGCCGTCACTATCCCCGAGGGCCAGCACACCATCAGCTATTGGTCGACCGACAACGCAGGAAACACCGAGTCCACGCACACCACGGCCACCATCAAGGTCGACACCGTCGCGCCGACGTTCAACCTGTGGACCATCGCGCCGGCCGCGAGCGCCCGCACGTTCGGCGCCGGTGTTTCAGGTACGACCGTTTACTTCCAGAACTGTCCCAACGTGAACTTCGGGGCGCGGTTCGCCAGCTCCGTAAGCGATTCGACGTCCGGACCGGCATCTGCGGCATATCCGTTGCTCAGCGCAACCAAGTGGACCACACACAACGCCGAGACAATCACGACGCTAACGAGCGGGCTCTATGTATCGAGTGACTTCCTGTGGAACCCCACGAACTGCGGTAGCGGCGCCGCCGCAGCTCCCGGCGCGTACACCGTCACCGTTTCGGATACGGCGGGGAATACGGCATCCACGACGCTATCGTGGACCGCCGACACCACAGCACCCACGGTCACGAACGTTACGTTGAACAACGGCGGTGGCCCGCCGCAGCAGGGGCAGATCAGCGCTAACGATTTCGTGGAGGTCACATACAGCGAAGAGTTGGATCCAGTCTCCTTCTGTTCCGCGTGGACCAACGGAACCACGCCGACCCTCACGAGCGGGGTTACGGCTACGATCACCACGGGCGACGTGCTCACCCTCTCCGCCTCCGCGTGCACGTTCCATTTCGGCTCCGTTAACCTCGTCGGCAACTACAACACCTCGACGACACAGGCCATGACCTTTACGACGAGCACGTCGGTTACGTGGGATCCCGCCACCAGGAAGCTCAGGATCGTCCTCGGGAGCCGGAGCGGTGGAACGGTGGGGACGGGCGTGGCGGCAGCCGTACCGACCTACCAGAACATCACCGCGGCGCGTGAGAGCGACTTCGCGCAGGTTGCGATCCCCACGACGAGCGTCAGCGGGACGAGCTCGAGCTTCTAGCTTCGCGACTCGACGCGTTTCTTCAGGCCCTTCAAGGCCGTGTCGATCACGAGCTTCTCCATCTTGCGCTTGATCAGGCCCAGCATCGGGATCGTGATGTCCACCTTCGCCTTGTACGTCACGTGCGTCTTGTCACCCTTCGGCTGGAGCGTGTAGTCGCCCTGAAGATCGCGGAGGCCGTGCCCCTCGACGAAGACCCACGACACGCCGCCGTCGTCCGGCTTGTACGTGTACTCGAGCAGATAGTCGGCTTTCATTGGGCCTTGCGATACCTCATAGTAGACCTGCTTCCCGCGCTTCGACGCGTCGCGCTCGCGGACCTCAACCTTCTTTATCTGCCCGGCCCATTCCGGGTAGGCGTCGTAGTCCTCGATGACCGCCATGATCGCTTTCGGATCGGCGTCGATATCGATCGAACCTTCTGTCTTGTCCGCCATGACACCCCCCTTCCTGGTCGTCGTCGCGGCCCCGTATCCTTCCAGCGTGGACGACGCACGTCGAATCCTGGTGCTGCGTGGACTGCGCGGTTTCGCGTACGGCTTCACCAGCGTCCTGCTCGGCGTCTACCTCGGCGACGCGCTCTCGCCATATCGTGCCGGCGCCGTGCTCACGGCCACGCTCGCGGGGTCTGCCGTGCTCACCTTTCTGCTCGGCACCCGCGGACACCGGCTCGGAAGGCGCCGCTCGCACGTCGTCCTGTCGCTGGCGATGGCCGCCTCCATGGTCGTGTTCGCGCTCAGCGGAGACTTCGTCGCGCTGTTCCTGGCCGCCCTCTCGGGTACGGTCGCGGCTGCCGCTTTGGAGAGCGGACCGTTCGTCGCGCTCGAACAAGCGATGCTCCCCCACGCGGTGCCGGAGGAACGGCGGAACCGCTGGTTCGGCCGCTACACGGCGGTCGCTGCGATCCTCGGATCGCTCGGCGCCCTCGCCGCCGGAGGGCCCGACGCCATCCGTCGCGTGCTGCCGGGCGCCCCGTCCTCGCAGCGGTGGTTCCTGCTCCCGGCCGGGCTTGCGGTGGCGTCCGCGATCATCGCGCACGGGCTCTCTGACGGCGTGGAAACGCCGCCCGGGGAGACGGCTCCCCTGCGCCGATCGCGCGGCATCGTCGCGAAGCTGTCCGCGTTGTTCGCGCTCGACGGACTCGGCGGCGGCTTCGTCGTGCCGGCTCTCGTCACCTATTGGTTCCGCACCAAGTACGGGACCTCGGCGGAGGTCCTCGGTCTCGTCTTCTTCGGCGTGGGCGTGCTGCAGTCGGTCTCGTTCGTCGTGGCCGCCCGGCTGGCCGACCGCATAGGACTGATCAACACGATGGTGTTCACACACCTGCCGTCGAACATCCTTCTCGGAGCGATCCCCTTCGCACCCAACGCGACCGTCGCCATCGTTCTGCTGCTCGGCCGCCACGCCCTCAGCCAGATGGACGTGCCGGCGCGCCAGTCGTACGTCGTTGCGGTGGTCGACCCTGAGGAACGCACGTCCGCCGCGATGTTCACCAACACGGCGCGGGCCGGCGCGCAAGCGACGAGTCCGCTTATCTACGGTCCGGCCGTCAAGGTCGCCGGCTCGGGCGTTCCGTTCGTGCTCGGCGCGGGACTGAAGATCGTCTACGACATCCTGCTGTACCGGTCGTTCCGGAGCATGCGCACCCCCGACGAGCAGGCAAGACTCAACACCCGATGACCGTTCGCGCCGTGCTGTTCGACTTCGGGCACACGCTCGTCGACTTCGCACGGACCGAGGACGCGCTGCGCGCCGCGTACGGCGTGGTTCGCGAGCGCCTCACGGAGTGGGTCGAGGACCGCGCGCCGCCGGAGGTGGACGAACTCGTCGAGCGGATCGCGGGCGCCGTCGACGACATGGTGGGACGCTCGTACATGGAGCGCCGGTTGGAGGAGCTGGATCAGGTGGCCCTCTTCGAGCAGGCGTTCGCGGCGATCGGCTACGAGCTGCCGCACGACCTGCTCTACGAAGTCGTCGAGATCGACCACGACTCGTTCTCGCAGTCGCTCACCGCTCCCGATTCCACGCTGGAGACGCTCCGCACGCTGCGCGACCGGGGGCTGCGGCTCGGGCTGATCTCGAACCTGTCCCTCTTCCCGCACAAGGTCCGCGAGGATCTCGGGCGGCTCGGGATCGCCCCGTACCTCGACGCGGCCGCGTTCTCGAGCGAGGTAGGCGTGCGCAAGCCGGACGCGCGCATCTTCTTGCACGCGTTGAAGGCTCTCGGCGAGGACCCGGCGCACGCCGTCTTCGTCGGCGACCGGCTGAACGACGACATCGTCGGCGCGCAGGCCGTCGGCATGCGGACGATCCTCACGCGCGAGTTCAGGCAGGAAGATCCGGCCGAGGTGCGCCCGGACGCCGTCGTCGAGAAGCTCGCGGAGATCCCGGGCGTTATCGCCGCGTGGTGAACGCCGGCATTCAGCTGACCGGAAGCGCGAGGTACGACCCCTCGAAGTAGACCGTATTCAGCGCCGGCTTCAGCAGAGCCAGATGGTTCGGCGAGTCCGCCGAGTAGATGTCGATCCGGAGCCGGTGCCCGGCCACCCAGGTCTTGGCCGTCGGCCAGATCTCGATGTCGTAGGCCCGGGGGCTTCCATCGGCAGGGGGCGGTTCGAGCGACGCGAGAGTGTGCGGATGATAGGGCGCCATGTTCACGCGGTCGATGACCTGACTCTTCTTGAGATCGACCGCGCGATGCGACGCGCGCAAGAACCCCTGGGTCACGAGCGTCGCCGTCCCGTCCGGAGCAACGTCGGACACCTTCACGACGATGTCCGTGTCGTGGTACGGAGCCACTGTCTGTCCGGCACCGGGCCAATCGGCGGCGAGCGACGGATCGCCGGGGACGCCTTGGGTTCCGAGGATCATGTGGAGGGCCAGGGGGCCGGTGACGGAAAGCGGCTTGGAGAGCGCCGGCGTCTCGAACGCGACGCCCTCGCTGTCGAGACGCTGGTCGAGCTGCGTATGCGGCGTCCCGGCCGCGTTGTCCCACCGCGACAAGGTCTCCGCTTTCCCTTGCGAGGGTTCGTACAGCCACGAGCTACCACACACATCCGCGCACGCGTCCGGCGCGGTCCGCCCCAGAAGGTTCTGCGGCGACAAGAACAGCTTCTGAACGTGGACGCGGGGCGGCGGCCACGTCGATGCCGTCATCCAGGTTCCGTCGGCCGGACTCATCGCGTTGATGGTGCCGCTCTTCATCTGGAAATAGGTCACGCGCGGTCCCCGGAACCATCGCGGCGCCCGCGCGCCGTTCGCCCGGCCTTCCAGCCAGTATCGGTACCAGTCACCCAGGCGTTCCTTGAAGCCTTCGTTGGGGTCGATGAAGTGCGTTCCAGAGTGGTTCCAGGGCCCGGCGATCAGATAGTTGGGTCCCCGCCCGCCTCGTGACTCGAGCGCGTATGCCTCGGTGAACGTCCGCAGCTGGCCGCGCGTGAAAGCGTCGAAGAAACCCGCCAAGTGCAGCGTCGGGACGCGCAGGTTGGCGATGCGGGGAAGAGTGCTCGAATCCTCGTAGAGCCGCTGGGACCACTCCGGCGTCGATCCGTTGCTGGTGAATCGTGCGTCGGCGTAGGGACGCTCGAGATACTGGACGATCAAGGGGTCGTTCTTCGTCATGTGGTCGGTCCAGGCCGTCCCTCCCTCCGCGGAGGAGACGTCCGTCGGCGGCTCGGTGTAGTAGGCGATCGTGCCTCCGGACCAGATGAGCCCGAAGCTGCCGATCACCATCCCGCCGTGGTAGGTGATGTCGCGGTACAGGTCTCCGTACGCGCGCTGCGGCGCGATCGCCGCGAGGTAGGGAGACCCGGCCGGCAACCGGCCGGACCCGACGTCGCCCCGCCGCGTGGGAAGCGACGCGGTGAGGTACTGGATGATCCCCGAGTAGGAGCCGCCGTACATGCCGACCGTGCGCTCGCAGAGCTTGTTCTTCGGGCCGAGCGGGGCTCCGTCTTTCGTCGCGCGCGTCGCCGCCCAGTTGATCCACGCCACCGTGTCCTTTTGCTCGCGGACGGAGAACACGATGTCGTACTCGCCGGCCGAGCCTCCGGTCCCCCGGGCGTCGATCTCGATCAGCGCGATGCCCTTGGACGGAAGGTAGCTGGATCCTTCCGCGCCGCGACTCTCCTTGCGGTACGGCGTCAGCTCGACCACACACGGGTACAGGCCGTCGCCGTCTCCGTCGGCCACCGTCGGCACGTACACGTCCGCCGCGAGCGGAATACCGTCATCCATCGCGACGCGCACATCGGTCAGCTTGATGAAGGTCTCTGCGCGGGATATGCCGGGCACAAGCGCGGGCGCGACGAGCAGGAGACAGAGCGAAAGCTTCCCCAACCCGCGGTTCACGTGTGAGGTGGTTCAGCGCGTAAGGCCGATCTCCTGCCCGGCGCGACCGGCTCGCAGATCAGCGAGGTCAGACGGTGCGATGGAGGCCGCTGTTCATCTGCGTCCCGCGAGCGCGACGCCGAGGAGCCCGAAGACCAGGAGCATGCTGAGGCCGGCCGAGAACCAGGTCAGGACCCGTGGCTCGATCAGCGGCCGGCGATCGCCCTCCCGCATGCGAAGCGTCTCGAGCATCGACAGCAACCACACCGCCGCCGCCGCGAGCGCGAAGATGGTGCCGACCCCTCGGACCACCAGGCGTCCCGACGCGGGGGGACGTGCGAGGAGCATGATCGCGATCCCGAGGGTCCACACGTACATCACCGCGCGCGCGACGGCCTGGCCGGCCGCACGGTAGATCCAGTGGCCGGCGCCGGGCAGAAGAGCCGCGGCCCACACCGCCGAGCCGGTCGAGCCGCGCGGCGCCTCGACGGTCTTCGGCCCGGCGAAGAACGTGGCGAAGTTGGATCCGCATCGGGAGCACGCCGTCGCCTCGATCGGGTTCTCCCCATCGCACGCGGGGCAGCTCCACACGACGACGCCGTCGCGCGTCGCGATCGACGGGTGACCGAACGGCCCGTCGGCAGCCTCTGGGATGCTCGTTCCGTTCGACGGCGCGCCGGCGCCGAAGCGGGTGTGGCACTGGCCGCACCACGCCGAGTCGGCGGGGTTGCTCGCGCCGCACGACGGACAGCGCACGAGGTCGGACAGGGCGTCCTGCATACCCATCGAATCGGCGGAAACCGCGCGCGACTGGAGCGGGGCGAGCCGGTCGCCTAGCGCCGGCCTTCGAGCAGGTCTTTCAGGGCGTTGATGCCCCGGCGCACCGCCCACCGATGCCGGCGGACGGCCGAGCGCGTCCGCCGGGCCCGGCCGCCGTCCCCCCGTTCCACGTCGAGGTAGTAGTGGACGATCGTGCCGGCCTTGAATGCCTCGAGCCACCACTCGGCCCGGCCGCGCAGCTCGCCCCGTTCGAGCCACCAGGTGAGCCCTGCGCCCGGCCGCAGGCCTTCGATACGTGCCCCGAATGAGACCGGGCGCGCGACCCTCCGGAAGGACGGCGCGCGCACTTCCAGCGTGGCGCCGTTCCCCTGCGCGCGGGCGCCGGGCCACCAGGACCGGATCCGGGTCACATCGATGAGCTCGTCGTAGACGCGCTCCGGAGGCGCGTCGATGAAGAACTCGTCCGTGGTGTTCGTGCGGATCACGGGCCGGAGTATAGGCACCCGTTTCCGGAAGTACCCAGGCGCGATTGGGCACTCCGGCGGCCGCGAATGAGCGGAAACCCGTCTACCGCTGCCTCGGCGGCCGGGACACCATCGTCGTGACGCGCACACGGCGCGACGACCAAGGAGGAAACGTGAACGCGACCGATCGAACCGGGCTCGGCTCCGGCCCGCCCCCGCTCCCCTCGTCGGGGTCCCGGCCGCCGAAACTCCCGCGGCCGCCCCGGCGTATCAACGTCGAAGACGACCTCATCGGGACGTGGTTCCCGCGACTCGGCGTCGTCGCCCTCGTTCTGGGTGCCGCTTTCGGATACAAGCTCGCGGTCGACCGCGGGATCCTCGATCCTCTCGCGCGCGTCGCGCTGGGGATCACCGGCGGCGTCGCCCTGCTGATCGTCGGCGAGGCGACCCGCCGCCGCCGGTGGGAGCGCTACGCGCAGGCCGTCACCGCCGGCGGCATCGGCCTCCTCACACTCGTCGTGTGGGCGGCGCACAACGTCTACCGATTGATCGACGGCCCCGAAGCGTTCCTGATGCTCGCCGCGATCACGGCGACGGGCGCCTTCCTCGCCGTCGTCAACGATTCGGAAGCGCTCGCCGTCCTGGCGACCGTCGTCGGGTTCCTCGGACCCATCGTCACTCAGAACGAGTCGATGCCGTCGCTCGCGGGATACATCTTCATCCTCGACGTCGGGGTCCTCATCCTGTCGGCGACGCGCCGTTGGCGTTCGATCCCCTGGGTCGCGGCGTCGGGATCGTGGGTCCTGTTCGCCGTGGCCGTCGATCACGTCTCGGTGGCATCCGCGATCGCGTACGCGTCCGAGATCTTCGTTCTCTTCGCGCTCGTGCCCCTGGTCGCCGGCATCGCCCGCCCGGCGCGCGTTGCGGACTCCGACCTGGCGCTCGCGGGGACGACCGCGTTCGTCTACTACACGGTCGTCATGGGACTGCTCGGCCGCGGCTACTTCGACGCCCGCGCGCCGTTCACCGCCGGGCTCGGCATCCTTTCCGGCGCCCTCGCGCTCGCGTCGCATCGCGCCCGCCGAACCGAGGCGGCCTTCGTCGAGGCCGGGATCGCGCTGCTTCTCTGCACGGTGGCGGTGCCGATGGGAACCACGGGCGTCGCGGTCGGCTTCGTCTGGACGATCGAGGCCGCGCTGCTGCTCCTCGCGGGGCACGTGTACCGCATGCAAGCCTTCCGGTTGATCGGACTCGGTCTGCTGGTGACCGCTCTCGCCGACACGCTGTCGTTCGAGTTCGGTTTCGGCGTCGACTACCGGCCGGACCGGCTTCTGCTCTCGTTCGAATCGCTCACGCTCGTCACGCAGATCGCCGCGCTGTATCTCGCCGCAGTGGTGACCGGGAAGCACGTCGAGCGCGACCTCCGCGTCGTCGCGTGGTTCGCGGCGAACGTGCTCACCATCGTCTGGTTGAGCTGGGAGGCGCACGCCTACCTGTTGCCCCGACTCGGAACCCACGGCGGGCGGCAGCTCGAGTCGCTCACGTACACGGGGATCCTCGGCGTGTACGCGGGGGTCGTGCTCGCCGTCGGTGTGATCTTCCGGCTGCGCGGAGCGCGTGCCTTCGGACTGGGCGTTTTTGGACTGACGATCGCCAAGATGGTGACGACCGATCTGTGGCTACTGCCGACCGCGTACCGCACGATCGGTTTCATCGGGATCGGCATCGTTCTGCTGGCCTGCTCGCTGCTCTACCACCGCTTCCGCGAGGTGCTGTCGGTCTCGCGCGAGCGCACGATCGAGCCCGAAACGCCGACCGGAGCCGCAGTGTAGGCTGCGATCGGGACACGTGATGGCGAACGATCCAAGAGACCGAGACGTCGCCGGCCGCCCGAAGAACGCGCGGCCGCGCGACGCGCTCGGCCGTCCGCTCCCCCGCGGCGCCGCCAACGCGCTGCCCGAGGCACCGCCGGCGAGGACGCCCGAGGAAGCGCTGGCGCGCGGCATCGAGCACTTCAACGCCGGCCGCTACTTCCAGGCGCACGAAGCCTGGGAGGAGGGCTGGCATCCGGCACCCGAGACCGAGCGCGACTTCTGGCAAGGCATCACGCAGGTCGCCGTGGGACTGGTCCATCGCGCGCGGGGCAACGCGCACGGCGCGGCGACGCTCCTGCGCCGCGGCGGGCGGCGGCTCCAGGGGTACGGAGAAAAACACATGGGACTGCCCGTCGGCGAGATCGCCCGCTTCGCGTTCGAGACGGCGGACCGTGTCGAGCGCGAGGGCGTCGACGCACCGGTCGAGGTGCCGACCTTCGTGAGGGAAGGCGCGTGACCGAGGCGATCCGGGAGACGTACGGCGACTTCACGTCGATCGTCGGCGAAAAGCCCGCCTGGGTGATCGGCGGATTCCCGCTCCCGGACGGGACGTTCTGGGAGTACCGCGAGCCCGACGCCGTCGCTGTGGTGCAGAACGGCCGGCTGCGCGTGGCCGTGCGCGAGCTCACGCGCGCGCACGACACCATCCAGATCCTCGACAACGCGAAGCACATGTTCTTCTCCGCGCGCACGTTCGACGTTCCGCCCGAGGGCGGCGTCTCGTTCGAGCTCGAGATCCGATCGATGTGCGACAAGACGGCGCCGGGCGATCTGTACGACGGTTTCGTGTCGTTCAATCTTCTCGACTTCAGCGAGGGCGGCGCCCTCGATTGGTTCGTGGGACACGATCGCATCGCGCCGGTCTACGCGCGACTCCCGTTCCCCGGGGTCGTCGCCGGCGATGCCAAGCCGCTCAAGTACTTCGCGATCTTCGAGGAGTACCCGCACCCGCCGGGCGACAGGCGCCGCGTCCGCATCGCGTACGACCGCGCACTCGACGAGGTGCAGTGGTGGCTCGACGGCGAACTCACCTGGCGCTACACACCGCCGGTGAAGTTCAACGGTTTCATCGCGGCGCTCGGGATCATGACCGAGAAGGACCTCTCCCGCGAGGGATCGACCTCGGTGCACGGCCAAGGCATCCTGGCCGAATGGAGCCCGCTCGAGATCGCAACGTGGTCGGGCGGCGACGCGCGCCCGGCCGAGCTCTTCGGCTAGTCCCTGAACACTCCCTGTTTCGCGCGTTCGCGGAAGTCGAACTTCCCGAAGAAGCCGGCGTCGGCCAGCTCCACCCAGTCCGCGTGCGGACCGACGTAGCGGCCGGTCGCCGTCGTCGCCGCCGGCGGTCTCGGGAGCGCAAGCGGCGGCAAGGTCACGTCCGGGGCGCCTTCGAGCGGGTTCTCGCCGCCGTTGCCCTCCGGGATCTCCGACTGCGCGCAGCCGAGACCTTGCAAGGCATGCAGCGGGATCTCCGGAGGCTCGGAGTGGAACTCGGGGTGCGCGTTCGCCGGATCGAAGTCGAACACTTCGTTGATGTTGTGGAGCTCGGGAGCGAGGTCGCGCGACCCGAGGTTCAACACGCCGTCCCCGGTGAAGTTCGCGAGCGATCCGAGATCGAACCGCCACTGAAGGAACTTCACGATCGATGTGTGATCGAACAGGTTCTGCGCGACCATCCCGCCGCCGCCCGGCCCTTGCCGCGAGAGTGGAGAAGCGACGACCGTCGGGACGCGGAACCCGAGACGCCCCCAGTCCTCGCAGTGATCGGGGTTCGCGTCCGGGTCGTACACGCGCGGCGGCGGCACGTGATCGAAGAACCCGCCGGCCTCGTCGTACGTGATGATGTACGCCGCGCCGCTCTTCGTCGCGGGATTCCACCACTGCGGGCCCTGGGCAAGCGCGAGGAACGTGTCGTAGATGTACCGCTGCCCCCACATGACATCGCGGGCCGGGTGATCGTCGTTCCCCCACACGACGAACGATGGGTCGAGGAACACGACGGGCGTCAGCAGCCCCGCCGCCGCGTCGACGAAGTAGTCCGCGATGAACCGCAGCTTGCCGGGGTTCGCCGTAACGCGGTTGAAGAAGAGCATCACCGTTGCGATATCGCTGTGGTAATAGGTCCAGGGGATCCCGGCGGCGTCGAGCTGATGGAAGATGGTCGGCCAGGGATGACCGGTCGGCAGCGGGTTCTCCAACGTCGGGGTGGGGATGTCGTTGCCCTTCGTGTCCCCGTTGCGGCTCGGGTCGCGCTGTCCGCCGTTCGCCGACACCCAGTAGCGACGGTTCGGGTACGTCGGCCCCATCACCGACGAGAAGTAACTCGAGAACGTCACGTAGTTCGTGGCCAGCCACGCCAGGAACGGGATGTCCTCCGCCGTGTAATAGCCCATCGCATCTTTGTCGGACCGCGACATGAAGCCGTTCATCGCGCCGCCGTTGAACTCCTCTCGGCTGCCGTCCCAGCCGTGGTCCGGATCGGATCCGAGACAGTGTGTGGTGAGGCGATAGGTCGACACCGGCGTCGCGTCTTTGACCGGGAAGACCGTCGGATTGGTCGCCGGCCCGCCCGGACAGCCGGGGACGTCGAGCTTCGTCGGCTGCATGAAGCCGGCCTGGACGCCGTCGATCGCCTGGCCCATCCACCCCAGGTAATGGTCGAGCGAACGGTTCTCCATCATCGTCAGCACGATCGTGTCGAGCCCGCTGTTCTTCGGATCCGGCAGCGCGGTGATCGACGGCATGAGGGCCCGCGCGATCTTGCTCGACTCCAGAGCCGCGAGCGCGCCAATGCCGAGCGCCCCCTTCAGGAAATTCCTTCGTTCGATCCGCCGCGCGGCAAGCTCCCGCGCCTGCTCCGAGAAATCGCTCAAGTCGGTCTCCCCAGTCGTAGTCGCCTCACGAGAGCTTCTACGGGAGAGCCGGGAATCCTTCGAACGAGCGATGAACCGAGGCCGAACCCGGCGTTAACGCAGCCCGCGGATCACCAGGGCCACCACCAAGACCGCAGACGTGAGGATCGAAGCGCCGAGTGTCGCGCCCAGGAGCTGGAAATAGTTCGGGAGGATCGGATCTCGCCTGGCCCTCCGCACCGCAGCGATCAAGGGCAGCGCCGCCACCAATGCCGCGATGGAGCCCGGAGGCCAGAGCCCGACGATCGCTTGCACCACCAGCAGCCCATAGATCACGACGATCGCGACCGAGGAGACCGTCAGCGCGCGATCGGGCCCGAGGACGGCGACCGGCGTCAACTTCCCGGCCGCGGCGTCTGCCCTCCAGTGCAAGAAGTGATGATGGAAGAGCACGAGCGTCGTGAGAAGCCCGGGCACGAACGAGGCCCACGCCGCGTCGGACGTGATGTCCAACGTTTGCACGTAGTAGGAACCGACGAGCGGGAGGTACCCAAAGGAGATGAAGATGCCGATCTCGCCGAGCCCGCGTCCGATGTACCCGTAACGGACCGGCGGCGCGACGTAGAAGAACGCGAGCAGGAAACCCACGGCGCCCAGAAGCAAGACGAGAGGCCCGCGCGCGATGGCGAGCGCGATCGCGCACGCGAGGGCGACGGCGAAGAGTCCGCCCGCCAGCTGCAACGTTTGACCCTTCGTCATGACGCCGGAGGAGATCAGTCCGGTTCCGGTCGCGACGCCGCTCGGATCGGTCCGCGCTGCGGCGTCGGCGCCGGATTCCTCGTCGAAGTAGTCGTTGATCACGTTCGCGCCGAGGTGCATCGCGGACGCGCCGACGAGCGTCAGCAGTAACCATCCCCACGAGAACGACGGGCCGCAGGAATCAATACAGAAGCCGCGATCGAACTCCGGCTTCGACCACGCGAGCGCCGCCCCGACGGCGATCGGGGCGAGCATGACCGGGAGGACCTTCGCCCGCGTGGCTTGCACGAACAGCGCGAGGCCGCGCTCTTGCTCAGGCAAACGTGAACTCGGTGACCGGCGGCCGGCTCGTGATGTCCGTGTATTTGAGCCGGTCGACGTGGATCCGCACGGCCGTCCAGGGCGCCATCCGCAGGAACGGCCCGGCCATCGGCGACTTGGACTCCAGCCGCTTCATGATCGCGTCGCCGTCGGCGTCGTCCTCGACCAGCTCCACGTCGCCGGTGCCTTGTGCCCACCGGTCGGGGTTGTCCCCGGCGACCACGAACGCGACGCGGCCCGTCTCGCGCATCATGGCGAACTTCCGCGAGGCGTTCAGCAGCGCGCAGCAGATGTCGAGTTTCCCCGCCGCGGGCTCGTCCTCGACGAAGAACACCTTGGCGATCCAGGGATCGGCCGGGCCGGACGCCGCCGCGATCGACATGGTGTGGTAGAGGTCGAACAAGCTCTTGATCGCCGCGACGCGCTCGTCGGCCTCGCCCGCCGTCGGCGGGCGATCGTGTTCGACGGAACCCCTCGCACTCATCGCGGCCTCAGGCTATTTGCGGCGAGTAGCGCCTCGCAAAACGCCACCGGCCGGCCGGCGTTGCAAATACGATGGGCGCCCGTGGACCCCGAACACTTTCCCGAACAGTCCGCGGCCCTGGGTTCTCCGGAACGGGCACGGGCGCCGGGCCTGTTCCGTCGTAACCCCGATTTCGCCAAGCTCTATTTCGCGCAGCTGGTCTCGTTCGGCGGCGACTGGTTCGCGGACGTCGCGCTCCTGGCGCTCGTCCTCCGGGAGACGCACAGCGCAACGCTGGCGGCGCTCGTGTTCGTGGCCCACACGGTGCCGTTCGCGATCGTCTCACCGTTCGCCGGAGTGATCGTGGACCGCATCGACCGGAAGATGATCATGGTCTCGGCGGATCTCATCCGCACCGCCCTGGCCGTGGGATTGGTCTTCTTCCAATCGGAGTCGACCATCTGGGTCCTGCTTCTCCTCCTGTCGTTACTTTCGGCCGTCTCGGCGTTCTTCGAGCCCGCCTCCTCCGCGGCGCTGCCGAACCTCGTCTCTCGGGAAGACCTGGCGCGCGCGAACGTCCTTATGGGGTCGGCGTGGGGGACGATGCTCGTGGTCGGCGCTGCGTTAGGAGGGCTCGTCGCCGCGGTATTCGGTGAGACCGCGGCGTTCATCGGCGACGCGTTGACGTTCGCGATCTCGGCGTCGCTTCTGCTCTCCATCCGGGGGCGCTTCCACGAGACGGACCCCGTCCGCGACCACGGCGTGACGATCGGGGAGGACATCCGCGAGACGGTTTCTTTCGCGCGACGGGAGCATCGCGTCCTCGCGCTGCTCGTCGTCAAGGGCGGGTTCGGCATCGCCGCCGGCGCCATCGGATTGGTCAGCGTCTTCGCGGTCGACGTCTTCCACGGAGGCCCGGGCACGATAGGGCTGCTGATGAGCGCGCGCGGTTTGGGCGCGCTGACCGGACCTTTCATCTTCCGCCGATGGACCCGTGGCCGGGACGACAGGCTTTTCACCGGGTTGTCGATCGCTGGCGTCATCTTCGCGATCGGCTACGGCATCTTCTCGATCTCCCCCACCGCGGCGCTCGCAGGGGTCGGCGCCTGCGTGGCGCACGTGGGCGGCGGCGCGACGTGGACGCTTTCGACGTACGGTCTCCAGCGCTTCACGCCGGACGCCATCCGCGGACGTGTTTTCGCCTTCGACTACGGCTTCGTGACCATGACGATCGGGGCATCGATCTTCTTCGCTGGGCTGGCTGCGGACCACGTCGATCCGCGCATCGTGATGGCTGTCGTCGCGACCGTGGCCTTCGCGTGGGCGATGGGCTGGACGGTCTGGCGGCGGCGGTTGCTGAGCGGCGTTACGGCGCCGTCAGCGTGATCGGGTTCGACATCGCCTCGAACGCCGAGCCGCGCATCAGCTGCAAGCGGTAGTCGCCGGGCACGGCGCCGGGCAACGTCACCGTCAGGTGATCGCCGATCACCGGTCGCGCCATGATCGGAATCCCGTTGAGGAGGACTAGCAACACGCGCGGCTGTTTGCTCGGCTTGGCGTTGAGGACGCTCGCCGTGAACGTCGCGCTGGAGGCCGCGAGCTCGTCGCCCATCATGACCTCGGGTCCGCCGGCGCTCGCCGTGAACCGAAGGTCGGGACCGTCGGGACCGAAGAACTTCACGTACGCGCGTCCCGCCAGGACCCCGTCCCGGATCCCGCTCTCCGACAGCTCGCGCGCGTAGACGACGGTGGTGCCCTCCCCGACGGGCGAGTTGAGCGCGAGCGGCAACGCGCCGATCGGCGAGATCCGACCGGCGCGGTGCGAATCGCTCGAAGCCACGGCGGTGATGTCGTAGCCCATCGATCGGAGATGGTCGTACCACGCGACGGCGAGAACGGTGAACGGGTTGGGACCGAGCTCGTCGCCTTCCGGCGCGGTGGTTCCCGCGGGGCCCGTCTGCACCTCGAACGCGTCGACCTTCGACCAGTCGGTCTCGGCGTCGGAGTAGGACCACGAGCAGCCCCGGCAGAAGTTGCCGAACGCCGGAACCTGAGACGGGAAGATGGTCGGGTGGTTCACCTGTGTCCACCCGCGCTGTTTCCCGCCGGCGTTCCTGACGGCGTGGATGTCGTCAAAGATCCGGCTCGCCGGCTGCGTGTCGCGCACCTTCGTCAGCGACCCGTCGCTCGCTCGGACGTAGACCGGTCCCGTGCGGTAGTCGACGTAGTGGACGGTCGCATGGTTGTTGATATGGCCCCGATACGTGATGACCTCCGCGGAGCGGATCACGAGCTTGTTCTTCGGGTACACGGCCGTCCCTTGCAGCCGGCCGATCTCGCCCCAGTGCCGTGACGTCACGTAGTCCGACAGCGTCAGGAAGTCGAGCCCCGCCTTGTTGAAGGCGTAGTCGAACGTCTCGACCATCGTCGCGTCGTTCGGGCTCGAGTGTTCGGCGTGCACGTGCATGTCGCCCGCGTACCAGCCGGGGTTGGGGTTGGCCGGCGTCTCGTCGTAGGGCGCCGGCTGCCAAGGTGCGTCGAGGTCGGACGCGAGTGACGCCGTGAAGATCTCGAGGCGCCAGTTCACGAGCGAGCTCGGGTTCGCTTCCGTCGGTCCGGTGATCGCGGCGACGCCGACCTCGGCCCCCCACTGGCCGGCCGGGATCGCCCCCGGCAAGAAGCCGACGGTCGTCGACGCTTCCGGAGTGATCAGAACGTTGGGACGGCTCGATCCACCCCACCCGCGGAACTCGTTCTCATCGTAGAAGCCGTCCCCCGAAGGACGGGGCTCGTAGATACCGAGGTCGAGCGTGTTCCGCACCGACAGAACGCCGGGCACCTGGATCATCGGGTCCGGCTGGTCGTAACAGATCTTCACGCGCACGCGCGTCGAGCCGGACGGCACGTCGAACGGGACGAGCACGTACGACCCCTGGAGCTCTTTCGCGAACGACCCCGTCACGACGCGATCCGGCGTTCCGTCGTTGCCGCCGCACGCCGCCGGCACGTCGGGGCGCGCGGGCGTCGCAGGGAGGTACGCGCCGAGGAGCAACAGCGCTGCCAGGAGCCGCTTCATCTCTACGCTTTTCGCCGCGGGCCCGAGGTCTCCTGTGCCGCGCGATCCGCCAGCACCGCCATGGCCGCGTTCCGGCCCGGCGCGCCCATCACGCCGCCGCCGGGGTGCGCGCCGGCGCCGCAGAGGTACAAACCCTCCACAGGAGTGCGCGCCCCTCCGCCCCAGCCGACGACCGGACGCTCGCCGAACAGTCGCCCCGGAAGGATCTCGCCGTGGAAGATGTTGCCCCCGGTCAATCCGAACCGCTCCTCCAGATCGGGCGGACCGAGAACCTGACGCACCATGATCGCGTCCGGCACGTTCGGCGCGTGGCGCGCGAGCACGTTCACGACCGCGTCGCCGGCGCGCTCGCGCAGCGCCGGCCAGTCCTCGGCCGGCACCTGGGGCGCGTACTGCGCGAAACATGTGACGGTGTGCACGCCTTCGGGCGCGATCGAATCGTCGACGGCCGTTCCGCAGAAAACCTCCATGAACGGTTCCTCGCTTATCCCGCCCGCCTCGGCCTGGCGCCACGCGCGCTCGAGGTAGTCGACGCTCGGGCATATCTCGACGGTTCCGGTGTGTTGCGGGCCGACGGTCTTGCCCGGCAACGCGACATAGTCGGGAAGCTCGCGTAGCGCGAGGTTGACCTTCACCACGGATCCGCGCGTGTCGATCTCTTCGACGGCCCGGCGCGCCGCACCGTCGATCGCGTCCGGCGGCAGCAGCGTCAGGAAGGTTCGTTTGGGGTCGGCGTTCGACAGCACCGCGCGCGCCCGGATGACGTCGCCGCTCTCCAGCCGCACACCCTCGCCGGGCAGGATCTCGGCGACCGGAGCGTCCGTCCGGATCCGGGCCCCCGCCTCGAGTGCCGCCGATGCGATCGCCAGCGACACCGACCCCATGCCGCCGCGGACGTATCCCCAGGTCCCGTCCACGCCGCCGACGCCTCCGAACAGATGATGCGCCATGACGTACGCCGTACCGGGCTCACGAGGAGAGGCCGCGGTGCCGATGATCCCTTGCGTAACGAACGCGCCCCGCAGAGCGTCCGTAGAGAAGAAGGTCTCGACGACCTCGGCCGCGGACGCTTCGACGGCCAGATGGAATACCTCGCCGAGTCCCGAGCGTTGCGCAGAGGTTCGCACCTCTTCCAGAGGGGGTGCGTCGCGGAGGAGGAACGAACGGAGGAACGGAATCGCCTGGTCCCAGAACCGGCCGTACCGGTCGTAGCGGTCGGCCTCGGAGGGCGAGAATCGTCGCAATTCCTCCCGCGTGCGAGCCGGATCCCGCCAGATGAGCAGGGAACCGCCCTCCGGAAGGGGTATGAACAATTGTGGGTCCTTCGGGATCACCTGGAGGCCGCGGCGGGCGAGGTCCAGCTCCGCCCAGATCTCCGGGAGCAGCAGGGACAGGGAATACGCGCCGGTCGAGGTCCTGATGCCGGGCGCGAGCTCCTCGGTTACGCAGGCGCCGCCGATGATCGGGCGGCGCTCGCACAGCAGCACCGAGAGCCCGGCCCGGGCCAGGTACGCCGCGGCGACCAGCCCGTTGTGGCCGGCGCCGACGATCACCACGTCGACGGTCTCGGAGGACACGGCGACAAAGCTAGCGTGCAGTCGAGGCGGAAACGCGAGAGAATCGACGCCGGCCACAGGAACGACGACCGGATCGAGCGAAATGCGTAGATCGAAGAGGGGAAATGGCACGAGCAACCGATGAAGAGGCCCCCGTCCAGGCAGAGCGAGCAGAGCAGGACGAGGACCTGGAAGACATAGAGGATGCCGAGCTCCTGGCCGAGGTCGCAGAAGATCTGGAGGCCGAGGAGGAGGAGGCGCCCGTCGCCGTCGTCCGGCCCGAGGAGGCCGAACGGCTGGGCGACCTCGACGCGCTGGGCACCTACCTGCGCGAGATCGGCCGCTACCCGCTGCTCAACGCGGCGCAGGAGGTCGAGCTCGCCAAGCGCATCGAGAACGGCGTGAAATCGGCGAAGAAACTGTCGAAGGAGGGCGCCGTCACCGCCGCCAAGAAGCGCGAGCTGCAGCGCACGGTCCGCGACGGCGAGATGGCGAAGCACGACATGGTGCAGGCGAACCTCCGCTTGGTCGTGTCGATCGCGCGCCGCTACCGCGCCACGGGCATCCCGCTGCTGGACCTCGTGCAGGAGGGCAACATCGGCCTGATGCGCGCCGTCGACAAGTTCGATTGGCGTAAGGGCTTCAAGTTCTCGACCTATGCGACGTGGTGGATCCGCCAGGCGATCCAGCGCGGCATCGCCGACCGCGGGCGCGCGATCCGTCTGCCGGTGCACGTGCACGAACTGCTCGTCCGCGTTCGGCGCGCGCGGGCCGAGCTCGAAGCGCAGTACGGTCGCGAGGCGACCGACGAGGAGGTGGCGCGCGCCGCACGCCTGCCCGTCGCGCGCGTGCGCGAGCTCCGCGGTCTCGCCGCGAACTTGCTCTCACTCGAGACGCCCGTCGGCGAGGCCGGCGAGGCGACGCTCGGCGAGTTCGTCCCCGACGAGGCGGCCGCCGGCCAGTTCGACGAGGTGCTGTCGGGGATCGGGCGGGAGGAGCTCGAGAAGGTCCTGTCGACCCTCACCGAACGCGAGCAGAAGATCCTCGCGCTGCGGTTCGGCTTGACCGGCGAGGAACCGCTGACGCTGGAAGAGGTCGGCCGGCGCTTCGGTCTAACGCGCGAGCGCATCCGCCAGCTCGAGGCGAAGGCGCTGGCGAAGCTGCGCCACCCGTCCCGATCGGCGGCGCTGCGCACCGAGACCTAACCGCGAGCGCGTTCCGCGAACACCAAACTCGCGCGCCGATCACGCGTCGAACCACGGCAGCTCCTTCCCGCCCCCGGATGCGTCTGACGCGTCTGACGGTGTCGACAGCGTCTGACGCGTCATCTATGAAGGGCGGTCGCATGTCAAGGTTAGGGTGGCATGTCGGTCCTTCCTGATGCGAGTTCGGTCGGTGCCGCTTGCCCAGTGTGGGATGTTCGGATCCAGTCATCTATTCGGCCGTCGAGAGGCCATGGTGGTCGTGCGGCGAGGCGGCTCAATCAGACAGCGACC
>JBIOTQ010000021.1:0-9939 GCA_044866075.1 Actinomycetota bacterium
TCGTTACGGGTCCCGGGCGACAAGTCGATCAGCCACAGAGCTCTGCTCCTCAGCGGGATAGGGGAGGGAGGGTGTTCGATCGAGGGTCTCTCAGCCTCCGCCGACGTCGAAGCGACGGGAAAGGCGCTTGCTCGGCTGGGAGTCGTAATCAGACGCTCTAACCTTCAAGTTGAAGGTCAGGAACACTCTACTAGAGCCTTAGAGTGGGAGAGTCTGGTAGCGGGTGAGGGTTGGGAGGGCTTAAAGGCCCCCAACGGGGCGATCGACTGCGAGAACTCCGGCACCACGGCGCGGACCCTGATGGGCGTCATCGCGGGAAGACCTTTTTCGACAAAGCTACAAGGTGATAAGTCACTAAGTCGTCGTCCGATGCAGCGTGTCGCCGCGCCGCTGCGGGAGATGGGTGCCGTCATCGAGGGAGCCGGCGGTGGAGACCTTCTTCCCCTCGAAGTCCGAGGAGGGGAACTCAAGGGGATCCGGTATCGCTCCCCGATGGCCAGCGCTCAAGTAAAGACCTGCCTCCTCCTGGCCGGGCTTCAGGCCTCGGGAGAGACGGAGTACAGCGAGCCTGCCGTGTCGCGAGATCACACCGAACGGCTGCTCGAGTTCCTAGGTGTCTCTATCGATAAATCGACAGATCGACTCGTCGTCAAGGCGACCAACGTACGAAACGCTTCGTCCTTGAGTGTCCCTGGAGATCTATCGAGTGCCGCGTTTCTGCTGGTCGCGGCCGCCCTGCTGCCGGGATCGACGGTCACGGTCGAAGGCGTGGGGGTGAACCCGACGCGGACGGGGATCCTCGACGTCCTGCGCCGGTTCGGCGCGGAGGTCTCGGTGGCCAATGAAAGGGAGGTGTGCGGGGAGCCCTGGGGCGATGTCACGGTCCGGGCCGGAGACCGTAAGCCCGTCGTCGTCGAGGGGGAGGAGGTGGTGCGGACCGTGGACGAGCTTCCTCTGGTAGGCGTCCTTGGCGCGTTCGCCGAAGGGGAGACGGTGATCGCCGATGCGGCCGAGCTGCGGGTGAAGGAGAGCGACCGCATCTTAACGCTGGCCGCCGGCCTTACGGCGATGGGCGCCGCGGTCGAGGTCCGGCCCGACGGGATGACGGTGATCGGTCCGGCGCCGCTGGAGGGGGCGGCGGTCGAATCGTCCGGCGACCACCGGATCGCGATGGCGATGGCGATCGCGGCTCTGGGAGCCTCGGGCGAGACGTCGATCGGTGACGCCGACAGCGTTGCCGTCTCCTACCCCAGCTTCTGGGAGGACCTCGACCACCTGGCGGAGCGGTAGGCCTCCCGTACGGGCTCGACCTCACCGTTAGAGTAGGCGGATGCCTGCGAAGACTCCTCGTTCGCGTGCGCGCCGCAGGGGGCGGACGTCCCTGGTCATCGCCATCGACGGGCCGGCCGGAAGCGGAAAGAGCACCGTCGCCAAGGGAGCGGCGCGGGCGCTCGGCTTGCGGCGGTTGGATACCGGAGCGATGTACCGAGCGCTCACAAAGGCGGCCCTCGACGAGGGGATCGATCCCGAAGACGAGCGAGCCTTGGCAGCGCTGGCCCGGAGGTCCATCTTCGAGTACCGGGGCGAGAGCATCCTGGTGAACGGCCGACCGGTGGGGCGGGCGATCCGCACGCCGGAGGTCTCCCGGGCCGTTTCGACGGTATCCGCCCATCGGACCGTCCGCCGGGAGCTGGTTCGGCGGCAGCGCGAGGTGATCGGGGAGGGCGGCGTCGTCGTGGAGGGCCGCGACATCGGAACGGTCGTCTGTCCCGACGCGGATCTGAAGGTCTTCCTTGTCGCGTCCGCGGGCGAACGGGCGCGTCGGCGCCACAAAGAGTTGACCGCGAAAGGTGTCCGCGTGTCTTTCGAGAGACTGAAGAAGGAGCTGATGCGGCGCGACCGGCTCGATACGCGCCGGCCGGTCTCGCCGCTGGTGCCGGCGAAGGATGCCGTGGTGATCGACTCGACCGACAAGTCGCCCCGGCAAGTCGTGGCGGAGATCGTCCGGCTCGTCGCGCATGAACAGGTCGGCCGGGACGTGAGGAGGAAAGGTGCCCGCACGCGCCCCCGGTGACGCGCCGTCGAGGAAGGGCATCGGGTCGCTCCGCGGCCGCGGGCCGGTCGTGGCGGTAGTCGGGCGGGCCAACGTCGGGAAGTCCACGCTCGTGAACCGGTTCCTAGGCAAGCGCGAGGCGATCGAGCATCCGGAGCCGGGCGTCACGCGCGACCCGCGTGGTTTCACCGTCGATTGGGGCGGGGCGACCTTCACCGTCGTCGATACGGGCGGCTGGGAGCCGCGCGCCCGCGGGATCGCCGCCAAGGTCGTCGCGCAGGCGGAGCGCGCGGCCGCGTCGGCTGACGTGATCGTCTTCGTGGTCGACGCGACGACCGGTGCGACGGGGGACGACCTGGCGGTCGCGCGGACGCTGCGCCGGGCCTCGGTGCCGGTGATCGTCGCGGCGAACAAGGTCGACGGCCCCAAGGGCGAGGCGGAGATCCACGAGCTCGAGCGGTTAGGGCTCGGGCCGGCCCTGCCCGTGAGCGCGCTGCACGGGAGAGCGTCGGGCGACCTGCTCGATGTGATCGTCTCGCACGTTCGGGACGTGCAGCTGGAAGAGACGGACAGCTCGGCAGTCGAGGAGACCAGCGTGGCCATCGTCGGTCGGCCGAACGTGGGGAAATCCTCGCTGTTCAACAGGCTCGTAGGGGAGGACCGCACGATCGTCGACGAGATGCCGGGGACCACTCGCGATGCGATCGACACGGTCGTGGAGGCCGGCGGAACGCGTTTCCGGTTCGTCGACACCGCGGGGATCCGGCGCAAGGTTCGGACGGCGACCGGGCCCGAGTACTACGGCCTCGTGCGTAGCCTGCGCGCGGTCGACGAAGCGGACGTCGCGGTGATCGTGATCGATGCGTCGGAGGGTCCGACGGAGCAGGACCAGAAGATCGCGCAGCGCGTCGCCGAGGCCGGCCGCGCCGCGATCGTGGTGCTGAACAAGTGGGATCTCGTCGACGAGGACCAACGCCGCTTCCTCGAGCGCGACGTCGAGGATCGGTTGCGGTTCGTCTCGTGGGCGCCGGTTCTGCGCACCTCGGCGAAGACGGGGAGGGGAGTGGACAAGCTTCTCCCCGCCATCCGGAAGGTGCGCGAGGCGTGGGATCAGCGCGTCCCGACTGGCAAGCTCAACGCCTGGCTCGGAGAGGTCACCGACCGCATCCCCCTCAGCAGCCGGGGGACGAAACCGACGCGGCTGAAGTACGCGACGATGGCGCGTACCAGACCACCGGAGGTCGTGGTTTTCTCGACGGGCCCCGTATCGGACCAGGCCGTGCGCGCCCTGGAACACCGTTTGCGCGACAGTTTCGGCTTCGAGGGGACGCCGATCCGGGTCGTCGTGCGGCAGCGAGCGAAGCGGGTAGCCGGGGGACGCTAAGATTCAAGCTTCAACGGGACGTGGCGCAGCTTGGTTAGCGCGCTTGACTGGGGGTCAAGAGGTCGGGGGTTCAAATCCCCCCGTCCCGACGGAGTGCGATGTCTCGGAGCATCGTGGCCTGATGTGCCCGAGATAGTGGCGCTACTTCTTCTTTCTAGGTCCGAGTGGTCGTCCTTTGGGTGGGGTCGGATGGTCTGCCGGTTGGTTGATAGCCCTTGCTCGGGTCGAGTGTCAGCCGGCGCAGCAGCTCGCCGTCGGGGGTGATGATCCGGATGTCGAGCCCAGCGATGAGCATGATGACGGGCTGTCGTCGATGGTCTTTGCCGACGCAATGTGATGCAGGCGGCCGGCATGGCGGAGGGTTGAGTTTGCCGGCGCGTCGACGCGATCGTGGCGGACGCGCACGGAGGATCCCGGCCGGCTGCTTGTCTTGCTGAGGTCGCGGAGATCTCCTGTCGGCTCCCCGGTTCAGTGGATGCGAAAGGCGCCGACGAGCTCGCGGCGCTCGCCGATGAGGCGGTCTGTGGTTGTCAGCTCGCCGCCCCAACAGTCGAACGCACGGCGAGCCGGTGGCGACTAACCCTGGAGGGGCCTTCGGGGCTCGTATAGGACGACAGCAGGGAAGGCCACGTGGAGGAACGGATGTCTGAGGACAATATGGAGCAAACGCTCAGAGTCGGCCTTTCGGAGGTCGCCGCACGACTCGAGGAGGGTTACCCGGCCCGCGACCCCCACACGTTCCGTGAGGACTTGCTACGGATGGCTCGGGCACGGCATTCGAGACTCGTCGGAGCGAGAGTCGCGGTTTTGGTATTGCTCGCTGGGGCGAGCGTTGGCTTGTATGCGGCAGGCCGCCCTGACTCAACGCGAGGAATAAGAATTCGACCGCCGGGGACTGAAGGCAGTTACTCGAACGGGACCAAGCCCGCTGGTCCCGCGTGTTTGCTTCCTTATGCGTCAAAGAGCCCGCCGGCCGGGATCCAAGTGCAGTTGGAGGCGAGTCGATTGTCCATGACCGAGCCCGAGTCGATTCGCTTTACTGTTCGCGTAGTCAACAGCGGGCCTGAACCCATCGGCTTCACGAGAGGTTCAAGTGTCTTTGATCTTTGGATCGAGGGTAGCGAGGGCGTGATTTGGAGACGGTTGACCTCGGGCAGCACACTCATAGCGCACGACGATGCGCTGAAGGCTGGCGAAGAGCGAGTGCGAACTGTCGATTGGAAGCAGGAGAACTGCCTGGGCGAGAGGGGTCTTCCACCTGGGCGGTACGTGGCTCGCGCACAGTGGTTGCTCAGCGACGTCGATGCGAATGGGCGCGATGTTGGGTGGCCCTCGAACGAAGTCGAGTTTGCCTTGCCCTAGAACGGCGGTGGATGTCGGCGTGGGCAAACAGTGGGTCGAGTCAGTGGTGATCAATGATGAGGAAGAGCTGGCGCGCGCTTACCGATGGGCCCGGCGCTTGGCCCTATTGATCTGCCGCGATCCAGCCCAGGCCGAGGACCTAGTTCAAGACGCATTCCTCAGCGCTTTAAGTCGCAAGAATGCTGTAGCCATCGACACTCTCAGGCCATGGCTTCGAAAAGTCATGGTTCGGCGGTATGTGCGTGTGCGGTCGCGCCGTCTACGCGAAAGGAAGCTGGCCTTAGACCAGGCTCGCTACGATGCCTCGAGAACGTCTCAGGAGCCATCCGAAAGTCTAATTGCCGCCTTGTCAAGTCTAGGTGTGCGGCAGCGGGCTTGTCTGGTGCTGAGGTACTTCGAAGATCTTCCAGAATCGCAGATCGCGTCAATTCTGCGGATCAGGGAGGGGACGGTAAAGGCACACCTTGCGCAGGGGAGATCACGGCTGCGCTCGGCCCTTGCCGAGGCCACTACGCGAAAGCCATCTCCTTAACCGTTTCGGTAACTGGCGGAGCGCTCTCCCCCGTCCCAATTGACTGATGATCTAACGAGGATCATGATCAGCCTGGCCGTACCGGGCGTAAGTCCGGGCACTATCGGGGGAGGTAGCGATGGCCGACTTCCTTCGCGGGCGTATGCCCGCCCTAGTCGTTATCGTTGGGTTGATAACGGTCCTTGCGTGGTACCCGCCGCTGAGCAGCGCTGCGCCGCCCGATCCGATCTCATCGTCAGCCACGATGGATGATGTTTCGGCCGAGGTCGGTCGGCGCATTCCGTCGTTCGCGGGCTTCTATGTTGATGAGTCCACTCGGACAGTTCATGTCCTTACGACTTCAGGCAGTTCCACTGATGCGAGCCGGGCGAGGGATGAGTGGGCTAGCTTGATGGGAAGCGCAGCGCCTGCAGATATGCAGGCGGCCCGGGTTGTGGTCCATAGGGTCAAGTATCGTTTCACAACGCTGAAAGCCTGGATGGATCAGGCGACCTCCGATCTTTTCACCCTCAATGACGATGTCGTCTACGTGGATGCGCAAGAGAAGGACAACCGGCTCGAGGTCGCGGTGGCCACAACCGCAGCTGAGTCAGTCGTTAAGCAGTGGGCCGAAAAAACTGCAATCCCGGATGATGCACTTAGTACCAGGATTGTGCCGAGAGGCGAGGTGATCTCGCTTCAAAGCTACAACCGTCCGATCGTAGGCGGTTTGCGAATACGAAATGAGAACGCTGGCATTTGCACGATGACGGTTAACGCTCGTTGGTCAGGCATTCAGGGCGTCCTAACCGCCAGTCATTGTACCAAGACGGAAGGATTCGACATTGGCGACTTCTTCCAACCGTCGAGCCCGGATCGTATTGCCTACGAGCAGCAAGAGCCTCCACCGTTTGTTGGCGGCAAGTGCCCCAGCGGTGACATCTGCAAGTGGGCTGACGTGCTCTTCGCTGCAAAGTACTCAGCCACGTCATACGCTCAAGGTGCGGTTGCGATTACACCGGAAAACTCGGTCTCGTATAACGGCGACAATTTCCTGATTCGGGCTGAGACAGTACCGGCTGTACTCCAAGGTGTCGCGAAGGTCGGGTCCACGACCGGTCGAACCATTGGAACCGTGACCAACGCGTGCGCGAATTTTCGGGACAACGACCCGAATAGCATAAACTACCAAACGCTGTTCTTGTGTCAGGGAATAGCCAGCTTCCTGACACGCGGTGGGGACAGCGGCGCCCCAGTCGTTCGATCCGAGATTGTCGGAGGGGGTCCGCATGACGTCGCCTTCAAGGGCCTCGCCTGGTACAAGATCAGCGACACAAGCGCTGTTTTCTCCAACCCAGTCGGCATCCAAAACGCTTTTGGTGGTGAGGTGTACACGTGCGTCAGCTTCGTTTGTTGACGGGACAGACGCCATTGTGTCGATGAAATCTACGCTCATAGACGTCCACCAAGCCGGCCGGACCCTGACGTTTGGCGCTGATCTTCGGACGCCGCTAACCCTGCCATGCTACGGTCTAGATCGATCCGAGGCTGATGTCGCTTGCCCACGCACCCGTCGCGAACGGCACGATCACATACGATCTTCTGACCCTCTACGCAACGCTGAGCCAGCAAGGGTCGAAGCGTCGGCCTCATGGTCTGAGGCCGCGCACCGTCCGCGCCGTTCATTTGTCTGCTCCGAGCGTTGAGGGATGCGGCTCGGCGTCGGCTCGTCGTCCGTAGGTGCGTGCGACTTCGTAATAGTGGCAGAGCGCCGGCATCGCGGCGACCGCAGACAGTCCCAACCCCGCGAACGAGGCCCTTTCGTACATCAGCGCTGCTAGCATCGCGCTCAGTGGAGCCGCAGATAGATCCCACGGCGCCGAAAGGCACGCCTCAGAATCCCTCCGACGCGATCCTCACTCTTCCCAACGTCATCACGTTCGCGCGTCTCGCGTTGATACCGCTCTTCCTCTGGCTCGCGCTCGGGCCCAAGAACATGGGCGCGGCGTGGGTCGTCGGGTTCACACTCGGATCGACGGACTGGATCGACGGCAAGGTCGCCCGGCGCTATCAGCAGGTATCGAAACTCGGCATCGCGATCGATCCGTTCTTCGACCGGCTCGCCGTCGCCGCGGCCGCGGTCGTCATCATCATGCGAGATCTGGCGCCGCTGTGGACGGTCGTCGTCGTTCTCGCGCGCGACGGATTGCTCCTAGCGATGTTGCCGTATCTGCAGGCGCGCGGCGTGCCGCGCCCGGCCGTCACGCAGGTCGGAAAAGCCGGCAGCTTCGGCGTGATGTGGGCCTTCGGCCTCTTCGTGGGCGCCGCGATCACGAACCCCCCGACGACCTGGGTGCGCGTGCTGGCGTGGCTCGCGTTCTATCCGGGTGTCGCCCTCAGTTACCTGGCTGCGTTCGGGTACGCGCGCACAGCGCTCGCTTCGCTTAGGCCCGGACCTCCCTCTGCGGCCGCTGGGTAGAATCCGCACGCAAATAACCCGATCCGGAGCCCTATGAAAGCTGTGATCATGGCCGGCGGGGAGGGCACGCGCCTGCGGCCCCTCACGTCGAACCAACCCAAGCCCATGGTGCCGATGGTCAATCGGCCGCTCATGGAGTACATCGTCCTACTCCTCAAGAAACACGGCTTGACCGACATCGTCGTGACGGTGCAGTTCCTCGCGAGTCTCGTGCGCCAGTACTTCGGCGACGGCGAGGACCTCGGCGTGGAGCTCGCCTACGCGACCGAGGAATCGCCGCTCGGCACCGCGGGCAGCGTCAAGAACGCGGAAGGCGCGCTCGACGACACGTTCCTCGTGATCTCCGGTGACGCGCTCACCGACATCGACCTCGAGAAGGTCACCGCGTTCCATCGCGAGAAAGGCGCGCTCGTCACGGTCGTTCTGTCGCGGCAGCCCAACCCGCTCGACTACGGGATCGTGATCGCGGACGACGAAGGTCGCATCGAACGCTTTCTCGAGAAACCGGGCTGGGGGCAAGTCTTCAGCGACACCGTGAACACGGGCATCTACATCCTCGAGCCGGAGATCTTCAATCACATCCCGCCGGACACGCCGTTCGACTTCTCGAAAGACCTCTTCCCGGCTCTCCTCGAGAAAGGCGCGCCGATCTACGGCTACGTCGCCGAGGGCTACTGGTGTGACGTCGGCAACGTCGAGGCGTACATGCGCGCGCACCAGGACATCCTGGAGCGACGCGTCGACGTGCCGATCGACGGGTTCGAGATCTCGGACGGCGTGTGGATGGGGGAGGGTGCAATCGTCGATCCCGACGCGAAGATCGAAGGTCCCGTCGTACTCGGCGAGCACGTGAAGGTCGAAGCCGGGGCGCACATCCGGGAGTTCTCCGTGGTCGGCAACAACGCCGTCGTGAAATCGGGCGCGTTCTTGCACCGCGCGATCGTCCACGACAACGCGTACATCGCCGAGGGCGCCAACCTGCGCGGGTGCATCCTCGGCCGCAACGCCGATGTGCGCCGCGGCGCGCGGCTCGAGGAGGGGGTCGTCCTCGGGGACGAGGGCTTCGTCGGCGAGAACGCGGTCCTTCAGCCGAACGTGAAGGTCTATCCGTTCAAGACGGTCGAAGCCGGCGCCGTCATCGGGCGCAGCATCATCTGGGAGTCGCGTGGGACGCGGACGCTTTTCGGCTCACGCGGGGTCTCGGGGCTGATCAACGTAGACATCACGCCGGACCTGGCGGTCCGGCTGGCCGCGGCTTATGCGGCGACGCTGAAACGGGGATCGACCGTCGTCACGTGCCGCGACGCGTCGCGCGCCGCGCGCACCATCAAACGCGCATTCATCGCCGGGCTGAACGGGTCCGGCGTGCACGTACACGACCTCGAGCTCGCGCCGGTCCCGGTGGCGCGCTTCCACCTCCGCAGCGCCCGTGCGACCGGCGGCGTGGCCGTCGAAACGGTGCCCGGCGACCCGCAGTCGATCGAGATCCGTTTCTTCGACGCCACCGGGGCGGACATCGACGACTCGATGGAGCGGTCGATCGAACGTGTCTACTTCCGCGAGGACGCGCGACGCGCGTTCCCCGACGAGATCGGCGAATTGCGGTTCCCCCCACGCGCGCTCGAGTTCTACCAGGCCGGACTGCTCCAAACGGTCGACCTGGGATCGATAAAAGATGCACGGATCAAGGCCGTGGTCGACTGCGCGTTCGGGGCGACGGCGCTCGTGCTTCCGGGGATCCTGGGACGCCTCGGCGGCGAGATCTTGACCGTCAATTCCTACGTCGACGAGAACCGGACGACGACGACCGCCGAGGAGCGCGCCGCGAAGGTCGACGAGCTCGCCACGATGGTCCGCGCGTCGCGCGCGCAGGGAGGAGCGCTCTTCGATCCTTTGGGCGAGCGCATCCAGCTCGTCCTGGAAGGCGGGGACCCCATCCCGACCGATCGCGCTCTGCTGCTGCTGATGGATCTGGTGTGCGAGCGGAAAGGTCCGGGCACGGTCGTTCTGCCGATCTCGGCGCCGTCGTCGGCCGAGGAGATCGCGCAGCGTCACGGGTGCACCGTGCTGCGAACGAAGCATGCCGCGAGCGCGCTGATGGCCGCGTGCTCGGAAGAGAACGCGATCTTCGCCGGCGGGATGGACGGCGC
>JBIOTQ010000022.1:0-38817 GCA_044866075.1 Actinomycetota bacterium
GAGCACTCGACTTCGATCACGTGACGTCGGTCGTTGGGGGCCTCGAGGTTCCCTGGGATCTCGCGTTCGTCGACGCGCGGACGATCCTGGTGACCGAGCGCGACGGACGTGTGCGCGTCGTCCGCAACGGACGCCTGCAGTCGCAGCCCGTCGCGCGCATCCAGGCCTCGTCCGTGGGTGAGGGTGGCCTGCTGGGGATCGCGCTCGACCCCCAGTTCCCGTCCCTGCGGTTCGCGTACGTCTATTACACGTCCGGGAGCGGGAATCGTGTGTCGCGGTTCCGGCTGGGGTCCGATCTGACGTTTAGCAACGAGGACGTGCTCATCGACGGCATCCCCTCGTCGTCCATCCACGACGGCGGCCGGATCGCGTTCGGGCCGGACGGGATGCTGTACGTCGCGACCGGCGAAGCCGGCGAACCACGGCGCGCGGCGGACAGAAGCTCGCTGGGCGGGAAGATCCTGCGGATCCGTCCGAACGGCTCGGTGCCGGACGACAATCCGTTCCGAGGCTCGCGCGTATGGTCGTACGGACATCGGAACCCGCAGGGTCTCGCCTGGGACGCGCAGGGCCGTCTCTACGAATCGGAGCACGGGCCGACCAGCGAGCTCAACCTTTGCTGCAACGACGAGATAAATCTGATCCGCAAGGGCGGCTACTACGGCTGGCCGTACCGCGCCGGACGGCGCGCGGGTTTCTCCGGCACGCCGCCGGACGACCCGATCAACCCACTTGCGACGAGCGGGAACGACACCTGGGCTCCGTCCGGCCTCGTCGTCGAAGGTACCAGGGCCCTCCTCGTCACCGCGTTGCGCGGCTCGCGGCTGATGCGCTTCCGGTTCGGCTCGCGTGGGACGTCGCTCGACGGCCCGGCCACCGCGCTCGACGGGTTCGGCCGTTTGCGCGGCGCGCGCTTCGGGCCGGACGGTTGCCTCTATCTCACGACGAGCAATCGCGATGGACGCGGCAGCCCGCGATCGAACGACGATCGCATCCTGCGCATCTGTCGTCGCTAATTGCGGACAACGCAAGAGGGACGGTCCGTTGGACCGTCCCTCTCTCTGGTGGGGGGTGCCAGATCTTTAGTGGCAGTACCAGTCGCGCGAGCTCGGGCGCACCGTCCGCTCGATCAGCGCGAGGCTACGAGTGACCAGCTCGTCCGCCGGGGAAGCCGTCGCCATCGCGACGCGCGTCCCGAAGCGGCCGAAGCGCAGGGCCGAGCCGAGCATCAGCAGGGCGAAGCCGAGCACCGCGAGAACCGTGGTCTCGTTACCGGTGGTCGCGAGCGGTTTGCGCGTGACCGTCTTGCCGAGGACCTCAGGACCGTCGTTGCTGCCACCCACAACCGGCGTGCCGGTCGTGGTCCCATTCTCCGTGCCGCCGGTCGTGGTCGTGGTGTCCCCTGTGGTGCCGCCGGTCGTCGTGTCGCCGGTGGTGCCGCCGGTCGTGCTGTCGCCGGTGGTGCCGCCGGTCGTGCTGTCGCCGGCGGTGCCGCCGGTCGTGCTGTCGCCGGTGGTGCCGCCGGTCGTGGTGTCGCCGGTGGTGCCGCCGGTGGTGCCGCCGCCGCAGTCGCTCTCACAGCCGGGGTCCGGAACGACAACGCCCGTGCTGTCGGTGGCCGAGGACTGATCCTGGCCCGATTGCTTCGCGTGGTACAGCGTGGCGGTGATCGTGTAGGCGCCGCCGTCGGCGTAGGTGTGAGACTCTGGGCCCCAGGCCCACGGGCCGGAACCAGCGAAGTTGGCGAGCTGCGTCGGCGTCGAGCCGTCGCCCCAGTTGATGATGACGTAGTTGCCGCTCTGCTCGCCGGCCGGGGAATCGGCGACACCTGTGATCGTCACCGTTGTTCCGACCATCGTCACCGGCGTGTCGATCGAAAGCGTGAAAGGCGACGCGGCAAGCGTCAGCCGCATCCCGATGCTGCTCATCAGGAACAAAACGGAGAGAACGATAAGGGTCCGCGCGATGCGGCGGGTCTTCGCTCCCTCGAGCACCCCTGTTGCGTACATGTCTGGCCTCCTTGGCCGTTCTGCCGGCTTCATGCCGGGGACCTGCTTCGCTTCGCAACGAGTCAACGAAGCGCACTCTTCGTGGTGCCGGGACCTCCGTCCCGAACCGGGCCCGCTTGGTGCGGCTCCATCCCGATTGGCGAGACAAGTTCCGCGAACGCCGGCGCCCGTACGGGCGCGCCACGCAAGAGGGACGGTCCGATGGACCGTCCCTCTCTCTGGTGGGGGGTGCCAGATCTTTACTTACTTGCACCTTCCGTGACGCGGCTGCCGAAACGGGCGAACCGCAGGAGCGAGCCGATCATCAGCAGGGCGAAGCCGAACACCGCCAGAACCGTGGTTGTGTTACCGGTGGTCGCCAGCGGCTTGCGCTTCACGACCCGGCCGAGCACCTCGTCACCTTGGGTCTGGTTGTTGCCCTCCACAACCGCGCCCGTCGTGGTCCCAGTCGTGGTGCCGGTCGTGCTCTCGCCGGTGCTGGTGCCGGTGCCCTCGCCCGTGCTCGTGCCCTCGCCGGTGCTGTTGCCAGTGGCGTTCCCGGTCGCGTTGCCGGTGGCGTTTCCGGTCGCGTTGCCCGTGCCTTCGCCGGTGCTGTTCCCCGTGGCGTTGCCGGTGCCTTCGCCGGTGCTGTTGCCTGTGGCGTTGCCGGTGCCCTCGCCGGTGCTGTTGCCCGTGGCGTTGCCGGTGCCTTCGCCGGTCGAGCTACCGCCGGTGCTGCCCCCGGTCGTCCCGCCGTCCGAAGTGCAGTGATCCTCGTTGACCCCGCCGTTACCGTGCTCTTCGCAATCTTGACCGTGGTCTGGCGCCGGGTCCGTCGTGCACGGGTTGTTATCCGCGCCGTGGCCGTCGACGCACTGATCCTGGCCCGGCGGGTTCCCTGGGGGAGCCGCCGACGTGAGGGTTATGCCGATCGAGCTGAAAAGCAGGATCACGCCGAGCACGACGCTGATACGCGCCAGCTTGCGTGCCTTTCGCACCGCCCCTACCTCGAACATCCTGTCCTCCTTCGGGACCTCGTCCCGAACGATGTCGCTTCGCGAGTGTCCGTCCCGTTTCGCGGTGACTCGTTCCGCGCTGATTCCTTCTGTTGTGACAGCACAAAGGAAACAGGGGGTCGAGGAGGCGGAGACATAGCCCTATGGGGCTGTTTAGTTCTAGCCCGTTCTTCGGACGATACGTAGGACGGGGGGCGGTGCTTAGGCGGCCTCGCGATCTCCGCGAGTCCGGCGCAACCAGGCCCAACCGATCACCGCGAGGACCGCGGCGCCGGCGAGCGCGGCGGCCGTGGGCGACGGGCGGGGTACCTTTTCGACGCGTCCGGCGATGCGCCGGCGGAGCGAAACGGGGTTCTGGAACTTGAGGATGGGCCAGCCGCGTTCCTCGGCCACCTTCCGCAGCTCCTTGTCCGGGTTCACCGCGTGCGGGTGACCGACGGCCTCGAGCATCGGAAGGTCGGTCGCCGAGTCCGAATAGGCGTACGACGCGGAGAGATCGATGCCCATCTTCTGCGCTTCCTCGAGGATCGCTTCACGCTTCCCTTCGGCGTACGCGTAGAACTCCAGCTCGCCCGAATAGCGGCCTTCGGCGTCGATCGTCGCCCGCGTCGCGATCACGTTCGGCACGCCGATGTACTCGGCGAGCGGCTTGACGATCTCCTCGGCCGACGACGACACGATGTAGATGCGCCGTTCGGCGGCGCGGTGCTCCTCGATGAGCTCCAGCGCCTCCGCGAAGATGATCGGGTCGATGATCTCGGCGAGGGTCTCGCGCACGAGCGCCGACACGCGCTCTTTGTCCCAGCCTTTCGTCAGCTCGAGCAGCGCCGCGCGCATGCGGTCCATCTTGTTCTCGTCCGCACCGATCAGGCTGTACACGAGCTGCGCGTACATCCCCTTCACGATGTGACCGCGCGTGATGAGACCCTCCTTGTAGAAGGGGCGGCCGAAGACGAGCGCCGACGATTTGGCGATGATGGTCTTGTCGAGGTCGAAGAACGCGGCTTCCATCAGCGCGCCGGAACGGTGGAAGGCTCGGCGGCTCCCGTCGTCGCGCGCGCGGCGCGCCGTTCGTCGTCGCGCCACAGCCGGATCGCGATGACGACGATCGCGACCGTCGCCAGGAGGCCGGGGCCGAGGACGATCACCATCGCCGGCTCCAGGTGGAACGGCGAGGTGTCGAGCCCGAGCGGGGCGCGGCCGGCTGCGAACTCATCGAAGCTTCCGAAGTGGAAGAGGCGCGTGCGCGTGGCGACCTCGGCGGCGGTGATGGCGGCGCCGACGAAGCCGGCGAGGATCCAGGTGGCGTTGCGGCGGACGCGCTCGAGCTCGGCGGCCAAAGCGAACCCGCCGACGAAGGCGACCTCGTACATGACGAAGGCGAGCACGACGACCACGATCGGAAGGTTTCGCGGGTCGACCCAGTACATCCACATCCAGGCGGGCTCGATGACGTAGAGGGCCACCGAGATCGCAATCACGCCGATGTGTAGGTACGCGAGCCCCCAGCGGAACGCCCGCGTGCGGAACAGAGAGGACGCCGAGGCGACCTCGTTCCGGCCGGCGAGCCCGAACAGCAGGCCTGCGCCGAGCGCGAGTCCCCAATCCAAGAAGACTGTTTCGCTCACCCCCCTTGTGTTCCGCGATTGTAGCCCCAGTGAGAGTAACGGGAAGAAGGGCGGTCTTCTCGCGAACCCTGACATCTCCCGTTGAGGCGTCCGATCCTCCGTGTCATCATCGCCGCCCTTCCGCCGGCCCGACCCGTGGAGGCATGGGTGCCCAGCATCGGCGTCGTCGTCGCTCATCCCGATCCGGGGATCGCCGACGAGCTCGTTCATGCGGTCGAGGCCGAACCCGACTTCTACCTCGCGCTCGACCCCGAGAAGGCCGCCGTCGTTCTCGCGGGCGGGCCGTCGCTTCGCTCGATGACTCCTTCGCCCGGCGTCGCCGTCGTCGGCGTGTCGGCGGACCACGACCTGGCGAGCGTCGCCCGCGGGGCGCTCCACTGCCGTGCGCACGACGTCCTGAGCTGGCCGGAGGAACGCGACCTCTTCCGGAGCATCCTGCGCGAGGCGGCCGCGCGCGCGCGGCTCGGGGCGGCGGGAAGCGACGGCAGGATCGTGGCGGTGGCGGGCGCGCGCGGCGGCGCCGGGACGACGACGGTCGCGGCATTGCTCGCGCGCGCCATCTCCGGCTCCGCGATCGTGGACCTCGACCCGAGCGGCGGCCAGGCCGCGTTCCTCGCGGACGGCGCGGAGCCGACGTTCGCGGACGTTCTGGCCGCGATCGAGGACCTCGACCCGCGGTCGTTCGCGGCGGCGCTCGTTCCGCATGCGGCCGGACGCGCGCTGTGCGCATCGCCTCGCGCGACGGCGCCGCACGCCAGGCAAGCGGAGCGGCTCCTCGCGCTGCTGCGAGCGACGGTCCCCGTCGCGGTGTGCGACCTCGGCCGCGGCGACACGGAAGCGGCGCGAACGGTTCAGTCTGCGGCGGATGTCGCGCTGATCGTCTGCGCGCCGGATGTCGCGTCGATGCGCGGCGCACGCGCGCTCGCGACGCCTGATCCGCAGGTCGTCCTCAACAGGGCCGCCCGCATGCGGCTGAGCGCTCGGGACGTCTCCCGCGTCCTTGGGGCGCGGCCGGCGGCCGTCGTTCCCTTCGACGCCGCCGTGCGGCGAACCGGCGAGGCCGGGCGCCTGCCGCGCCGCGGACCCGCGCGGCGCGCCGTCGAGAAGCTGGCCGCGACGCTCTCGCGCGAGACGGACGATGGATCCTGACGTCTTCGCGAGCCTGCGCGAGCGGATCCGCGCGGCGCTGCTGGCCGAGGCGCCGGCCGCGCTTGAGGTTTCCTCCCGCTGGGAACGGCGGGTGCGCGTGCGCGAGGCCGTCGCACGCCTCCTGGAACGCGACGGGCTCATCTTGTCGGCGCGCGACGCCGCGCGTCTCGTCACCGAGATCGCGGACACGATCGTCGGTCTCGGTCCTCTCGAGCAGCTGATGCGCGACCCGGCCGTCACAGAGGTGATGGTGAACGGCCCCGAGAGGATCTACGTCGAGCGCGGGGGCCGCATCGAACCGGTCGCGTTGCGGCTCGAGGGCGACGCCGCGGTGCGACACCTCATCGACCGCGTCGTGGCGCCGCTCGGCCTGCATATCGACGAGAGCCGGCCGTGGGTCGACGCGCGCCTGCCCGACGGGTCGCGCGTGCATGCGATCATCCCGCCGCTGTCGATCAACGGTCCGACACTCACGATCCGCCGTTTCTCGCGCGTGCCGCTGACCGCCACGGATCTGGTCGAACTCGCGACGATCGAGCACGGCCTCCTCGGCCACCTCAAAGAAGCGGTCCGCACGCGCCGGAACGTCCTCGTATCGGGGGGCGCCGGAGCGGGCAAGACGACGCTGCTCGGTGTGCTGTCGAGCTTCATCCCGGACGGGGAGCGCATCATCACGATCGAGGACGCGGCGGAGTTACGCCTCGGTCAGGAGCACGTCGTCTCGCTGGAGACGCGGCCGCCGAACATCGAAGGACGCGGCGAGGTAACCGTCCGGGATCTCGTTCGCAACGCATTGCGCATGCGGCCCGACCGGATCGTCGTCGGCGAGGTCCGCGGCGCCGAAGCGTTCGACATGCTCCAAGCGATGAACACGGGCCACACGGGCTCCATGTCCACGATCCATGCGAACGGGGCCTCCGATGCGCTCGCGCGTCTCGAGGCCATGGTTCTCATGGCCGGAACGGGGTTGCCGCTCCAGGCGGTGCGCAGGCAGATCGCGTCGGCGATCCACCTCGTCGCCCACATGACCCGCCAGACGGACGGAACACGGAGGGTCGGCGAGGTGCTGCACGTACACGGGATCGAGGGCGACGAGCTCACCGTCGCCCCGGCGTTCGCGCCGCCCCCGGATCTCGGCGCCGCCAACGGGACGAAGCTTCGCCGGGAGTGGCCGTGATCGCCCGGGTGCGTTCACGCAAGCCGCTCGCGAAGGTCACCGCGCCCCGGCGCGCACTGCTCGATCGGGCGCTCGAACGGACGCGGTACGGCCGCGGTCTGCAGGGGCGGCTGGTGGCCGCGGATCTGCGGCGCAAGCCGGCCGCGTTCGTCCGGCTCTCGCTCGGTGCGGCGTGTGCCGGAGCAACCGTCGCGATGCTGTGGGCCGGCCCGCCGGCCGGTGTCGCGGGGTTCGCCGCCGGACTGACCGGGCCCGAAGTGATGATGCGTCGTCGCATCGCCTCGCGATCTGCGCGCGTCGCCGCCCAACTGCCGGAGGTCCTCGCGGCGCTCGCCGCGCCCGTCCGGGTGGGCGCCAGCCTTCCGCAAGCGTTCGCCGCGGCGGCCGAAGAATCGGAGCCTCCGCTGCGCGATGTCCTTTCACGCACGTGTCGGGACTTCGACGCGGGCGTCGGACACGACGAGATCCTCGATCGCTTCGCGACGCGATGCGCCGTTCCGGAGGCTTTGCTGGCCGCGCGCGCGATGCGCGTCGGACGGCGCGCGGGCGGAGAGCTCGCACGCGTCCTGGATGAGGTCGCGGACACGCTCGTCGACCGCGGACGTCTGGCGCGGGAGCTGCACGCGTCGACCGCGCAAGCGCGCGTGTCGGCGATCGTCGTCGCGGCGCTGCCGGTCGTCTTCCTGTTGCTGATGAGCGCCGGGGCCGGCGATCAGGCCCGGCTGCTCTTCGGCGAGCCGATCGGCTGGCTGCTCCTGGCCGTCGGCGGGGGACTCGAGGCAGCCGGGATCGTGTGGATCCGAATGCTCACGGCGGGAGGGTCGCGATGATCGTCTCCCGTCGCGCGATCGCGCGGCTCGGGCCGCCGCTGATCTCATCGCGCGCCGTCATCCGCACGTCGCCTTTGGCGTCGATCGGCCGGCGCCTGCCGCTCCCCGCGCGGACCCGCGAGGCGATGACGGTCGCCGCGGGTGCGGAGGGCGTCGCAGAGCTCGCCGGCCGCAAGGTCGTGTTCGCGGCTGCCGGCTTGGCGCTCGCGCTGCTGTTGACGCGCCCGCCGGCCGCGTTCGCCGCGGCGCCCCTGTTCCTAGCAGCCGGGTGGCGCGCGCCCGAGCTGCGGCTGGCGCGGCGCGCTCGCGAACGCGACGTCGAGATCCGCGCGGCCCTTCCCGACGCCCTCGACCTTCTGGCCGCGTGCGCGCTCGCCGGCATGAGCCTCGACCGCGCGCTGCGGACGGTCGCGCCGGACGTCGCGGGCCCTCTCGGCGAGGCGCTGCGCGACGCGTTGCGAGCGCTCGACGTCGGGATGCGCCGCTCGACGGCGTACCACCTGCTGGCCGAGCGCGCACCGGTGCCCGAGGTTCGCAGCCTCGTGCGCGCGCTGGAGCGGGCCGAGAGGTACGGCACCTCTGTTGCGACGACCCTCGTCGCGCAGGCACGGGAGATCCGCGCGCGCCGCCGGATCGCCGCGGAGGAAGCGGCACGTACCGCCCCCGTCAAGATGCTCTTCCCGCTCGTCGTGTGCTTCCTACCCGCGTTCGTCATCCTGACCGTCGCGCCAGTGGTGCTGTCGGCACTGCGGAGCTTCAAAGCGAAATGACCGTGGTTCGAGTGAAGGACTCCGGCGGCCGATCGGCGCCGGGAGGCTGCGCGGTGGTCGCGTGGCCGTGGGGACGGGGCGACCGAAAGGAGGACCATGTTCGGATCGCTCCGGAACGGGGTGCGGCGCGTGCGTCGCGCACTGCTCGGACGTCTCGTGAGTCTCGCCGGAGAGACCGGCGCGGCGACGGCCGAGTACACGCTCGTCACGCTGGTGGCGGCGACGATCGCCTTCCTCTTGTTGAACTGGGCGAAGGGTGGGGCGTTGACCGACTTCTTCCAGAACATCTTCGACAAGGTCGTCGCACTGTTCAGCTAGGAGCAAGGGTGGGCGCCGTGGGGGACCTAGACCCCGCGGCGCCCACCCGACCCCAGGAACGCGGTGCCGCGTCGGTCGAGTTCGCCGCCGTCCTTCCCTTGGTGCTTATCGCCCTGTTGCTCGTCGTCCAAGTGGCTTTGGTCGTCGCGGAACAGCTCGTCGTACAGCACGCCGCCCGTGAGGGCGCCCGCGAAGCCGCGGTCTGGAACGACGACGCCCGCGCACGCGACGCGGCGATCCGCGCAGGCAACCTCAACGGCGACCGCACGGCCGTCGACGTATCGCCGTCCGAGCGGGAGATCGGAGCGCCCGTCACCGTCACGGTGCGGTATCGGGTGCCGCTGGTCGTGCCGTACGTCGCGCGGTTCCTGCCCGAGGAGGTCACGCTGACGGCGACTAGCGTGTACCGCGTCGAGCGCGAGAGCAGCGGTTGAGTACGACCGACTCTGGCTCGGTAACGATTCTCGTGGCGGCCGGCGCGTTGCTGTTGTCGTTGTCGGCGCTGGCCGTCGCGGATCTCGGCTCCATGCTCGTCGCGCGGGGACGGGCACAGGCCGCGGCCGACGCCGCCGCCCTCGCCGCCGTTGCCCAACAGGCGCCGATCCTCGATCAAGGGAGAGATCCGGAAGGCGCCGCACGGGATACGGCCGAACGCAACGGCGTCACGCTGCTCTCATGCACGTGCGAGGTCGGCTCGACGGACGCGGTCGTCGAGGTCGAGCTGACGCCGCGCCTTGGGTTCCTATCGGGCTGGTTCGGGAAGCGCGTGCACGCGCGCGCTCGTGCGCATCTCGACGACGACGTTCTCACCTATCGCGAGAGCACGCCGAGCCCGTCCCCGTCGCCGACCGGCTAGCGTTTCTCGCACGGGCCCGGGGTCGGGTACGCTCCCGCCCGTGCCGCTGCCCCGAAGCATCTTGCGCCTCACGGACGAGGAGCTCGACGAACTCCTCACCACCGAGAAGGTCCTGCGCGCCGGAACCGTGAACGACGACGGCATGCCGCACGTCGCCCCGCTCTGGTTCATCTGGTACGACGGCGCGATCTGGCTCAACTCCCTCCGCCGCAGCCGGCGGTCGTCCGACCTCGCGGCCGGATCGAAAGTTGCGCTCTGCGTCGACACCGGCGATAGCTACTGGGAACTCAAGGGCGCCGTGCTGTACGGCACCCCCCTCGCGGCCACAGACGATCCCCAGCTTCCCGACGCCCGCAAGGCTTTCGCCCAAAAGAACTGGGGGATCGACGACCTCCCGCCCGAGATCAAGAGTCACGTCTGGCTCAAGCTGGTCCCGGAAAGGATCGTTTCCTGGGATTTCGCCAAGATCCCGGCGGGAAAGGACCCTCGCGTCAAGTACGGCCCGAAGCCGCCCGAATCAACGAGTACGTGAGAGCGAACCTCCGCGCTCACCTGTTCGTTGAAGGGATTGCCGGAATGCCGGGAGCGAGAACGCACGCCCCGGTCCGGCGAAAAGAACCAAGCGGGCAAGCCGCCGCCATCGCGCCGCCCGCGTTGTGCTAATAGTTGGAGGACCGATGACGCCGAACGACCACGAAGCCTGGCCCGCGGTTTCTTCTCCATACGAGCCGTCCCGGCCGGCCACCAGCAAAGAGTTCGTGGGCAAGCGTGTGCTTGCCTCGTTCGGTTTCCTCGTGGGTTGCGTGCCGCGCCGCCGCTCCGGCCGGCGCGCGCTCGGCGTCCTCACGATCATCATGGCCTTCGCGGGCACGGCCCTCCTGACGTACCCGCTCGTGACCGACATCTGGGCCAAGAGCCGCCAAAACAACCTCCGCAAGGAGTTCCGGAGCCAGCAGGCGATCGACAGCTACAAGCGGCGCCAGATCGCGATCGGCAGCGCTCTGACGCGGATCATCGTCCGCGACTTCGGCGGATGCCACACCTGTCCCGACATAAACGTGATCGTGGTCGAGGGCATCAGCGGCAACGCCCTTCGCGCCGGCGCCGGGCACTACCCGACGACGGCGCTGCCGGGCGATCAGGGGAACGTCGCGATCGCCGGTCATCGCACCGGATTCGGCGAGCCTTTCCGCCACCTCGACGCGATGCGTCCCGGCGACAAGGTCGTCCTCGAGACGCCGATCGGTACGTACACGTATCAGGTGATGGGGCCCTTCGAAGGCCACAAGAACCCGTGGATCACGAATTCGAAGGACACCAGCGTGATCGCGCCGACCATCGACGCGGTGTTGACGTTGACGACGTGCGATCCACCGCACACGTCGAAGAATCGCCTGATCGTGCGGGCGAAACTGATCAAGAGCGAGATCGTCGCGTAGCGACGATCACGCGCCCAGGTACGCCTCTTTGACCCGCGGGTCCTCGAGCAGCTCTTTGCCGGTGCCCTCCATCGTGATCGCGCCGGTCTCGAGTACGTAGGCCCGGTCGGCGATCCCGAGGGTCTGGAAGGCCATCTGTTCGACGAGAAGGATCGTCTTCCCCTCGGCTTTCAGCTGCTGGATGATCTCGAAGACCTGCTTCACGATCAGCGGCGCCAGACCCATCGAGGGCTCGTCGAACAGCAGGATCTTCGGCCGCGCCATCAGCGCGCGCGCCATCGCGAGCATCTGCTGCTCGCCGCCCGACATCAGTCCGGCCGGCTGAGTGCGGCGCTTCCCGAGGATCGGGAACCGTTCGTATTGCTCGTCGATGTCCTTGTCCACGTCGCCGTCGGAGCGGTTGAAGGCGCCGAGCATCAGGTTGTCGCGCACGGTCTGGTTCGGGAACACCTTGCGTCCTTCGGGGGAATGCGCGACGCCGAGGCGCGCGATCTTGTGCGCCTGCCAGGACTCGACGCGGTTGCCCATGATCGTGATGCGGCCGCGCACCGATTTGTAGAGCTCGGAGACGCCCGACACGGTCTTCAGCGTCGTCGTCTTCCCGGCGCCGTTGGAGCCGATGATCGCGACCGTCTCGCCCTCCCGCACGGTGAAGCTCATCCCCTTGAGCGCCTCGACGGCTCCGTAGAAGACGTGCAAGCTGTCGACCTCGAGGATCACATCGCCCACCGCGCGCTCGCGAACCGGTTCCGGCGCGGCGGCGGCCGCCTCCTCGCCGCGCTTCCCAGGCACCGCGACTCCTTTGGCCATCGCTACGCTCCCATGTGTTCGAGCGCTTCGGCGCCGAGGTAGGCCTCGATCACGCGATCGTTGGCTTGGACCTCCGCCGGCGTTCCCTCGGCGATCTTCTTTCCATAGTCCAGAACCGAGATGTGGTCCGAGACGCCCATCACGAGGTCCATGTGGTGCTCGATCAGGAACACGGTGATCCCGGTCTCCTGGATCCGGCGGATGACGCCCATCAGATCGCGCACCTCCGCCGGGTTCAGTCCGGCGGCTGGCTCGTCCAGGATGCAGAGGATGGGATCCAGTGCCAGCGCGCGCGCGATCTCGAGGTACCTCTGCGGTCCGTAGGGGAGCGCTCCGGCCGGCACGTCGGCCCACTTCTCGAGGCCGACGAACTGCAACAGGCCCATCGCGCGCGCCTTGATCTCGGCTTCCTCGCGGCGCGCGAGCGGGGTGCGGATCATGTTCGAGGTGAACCCGGCCCGGGCGCGCGTGTGCAGGCCCACCATGACGTTCTCGACGACCGACATGCGGCGCCAGATCTGCAAGTTCTGGAAGGTGCGCCCCATACCCCGTTCCACCGTGACGAACGCGGGCTTCCCGTCGATGCGTTCGCCGCCGAACCAGACCTCGCCCTCTTCGGGCGTGTAGACGCCGGTCACCACGTTGATGAACGTCGTCTTGCCCGACCCGTTGGGTCCGATCAGCGAGTGCACGGTTCCGCGATCGACGCGGATGGAGACCTTGTCGTTCGCGCGGAGGCCGCCGAAGATCTTCGACATCTCCTTGGTCTCCATCACGACGTCACCGCCGGTGACACCTTCGGTTCGTACGCGCGGACGCACGAGCATCTCGGGCAGGCGTGCCGGCGGCGGTTCGGGATGCTTGCGGCGCTGGCGCGCGCGACGCCGTTCCATGTTTTGGTTGAAGATCCCGACCGTGCCGGCCGGCGCGGTGATGACGCTCACCAGCGCCAGCACGGCGAGGATCGTCGTCGTCCAGTTCAGCAGCGAGACGTTGAACAGATCGCTCACTTGCGGGATGAGGAACACGCGGATGATCTGGACACTCGCGGCGCCGACGATCGGGCCGGCGAGCGTGCCGGTACCGCCGATGATCATCATCACGACGAAGACGAACGAGTCGCGGATGTGCACGGCCGCCGCGGTTCCCGGCGATATCGCGCCGGTCGAGAACGTGGTCAGGATGGCGCCGGCGAGCGAGGCGTACGCGGCGCTGATCATGAACGCGGTGACCTTCACCTTGTAGACGCGCACGCCCGAGGACTTCGCGGCGATCTCGCTTTCGCGCACCGCGGTCATCCCGCGCCCCCACCGGCTCTTCACGAGATTGCGCGAGAGGAAGAACAGGATCGCGAACGCGATGACGACGAAGATGAAGTAGTCGTAGTCGGTCATCGCCCTATCGGTGAACGGGAAGGTCACCACGCGCCTGGGCGGCCGGGCGAGGTTGCCGATCGGCGTCTTGATGTCGGCGATGCCTTGCGCGGCGCCGAAGATCCCCTTCAGGAACTGGCTGTTGAACGCGACGTAGAAGATGGGGACGAACGCCAGGGTCACGATCGACAGGTAGGCGCCTTTGACGCGGAGGGCGGGCAAGCCGAGCAACGCGCCGATCGCCATGCCGGCGATCACGGAGACGATCAGCGCGATCCAGTGATTCCCCATGATGCCGGTGTCGAAGTGCGTCGTGAGAACGCCGACCGTGTATCCACCGATGAGGACGAAGATCTTCTGACCGAGAGACAGCTGCCCCGCGTAGCCCGCGACGAGGTTCAACCCCATCACGACCATCGCGTAGACGATGATCGTCTGGACCTCGAGGAACGTGGACGGGTCGAAGCCGGGGAGCACGTACGGCCAGAGCATGAGCAGGACGATCAGGATCGCGAATGTGATCCCGCCGGGGGTCGTGAGGACCTTGAACCGCGGTTCCGGCTTGCGCGCGAGCTCGGCGGCCGCCTCGCCCGACACCGTCTCGAGACGGTCCTGCTCGGGAGCCTCGGCCGGCATCGTCGCGACGTCGCCGTTCCCGCCGCCGGCCGCCTCTTGGATGCCGACCGCCCCGCGCGCCCGCGCGCGAGCCCAGGAGCGCAGCGCCCGGCGCCGGTCGCGCTCGCCCTGTGCGTTGCGGTTCGCCGCGCGAAGCTCGTCGAGGAAAGCGTTCCGGCGCGCCATCGCTACACCTTCTCGATCAAGGCCTCACCGAGGAGTCCGGTGGGCTTCAGCACGAGGATCAGCACGAGCGTCAAGAAGACCATCGCGTTGGTCCACTCGCCGGCTCCGGCCCATTTGGCGAGCGACTCGACGATGCCGATCGTCAGGCCGCCGACCAGCGCGCCGCGCGTCGACCCGATCCCGCCCACGACGGCGGCGACGAAGGCGGTCAGACCGACGAGGGTGCCCATGTTGGGGTCGACGAAGATCACCGGGGCGAGCAGCCAGCCGCCGATCCCGCCGAGGATCCCGGCCACCGCGAACGAATAGCGGACCATGAATCCGGTGTTGATTCCCATCAAGCTGGCCGTCGCCTTGTCGTGCGCGGTCGCACGGAGCGCCCGGCCGAGCTGCGTCTTCGAGTGCAACACCTCGAGCACGAGCGCCAGGACGACGCCGACGATGAGGATCAGGTACTGCTTCGGTTCGATGGAGAAGATCGTCTTCTTGCCCGCGAACGTCGAGACGACGGGATCGATGCGCTTCGCCTGCTCGCCGGCGACGTTCCGCATGACCTCGACGAGGATCAGGGACAGCGAGAGCGTCGTGAGGATCCAGCCGATGTTGGTGTTGGGGTCGAACTTCCCGAGAGGGGCGATCGCGATCAGGTGCACGACCAACCCGACGATCATCGCGCCGATCAAGGCGACGAACAGCGCGGCGGGCCAGGGCAGCCCCATCCCGGACGCGGATGCCAGGTAGAAGTAGATGTACGCGCCGACCATCAACACTTCTCCCTGCGCGAAATTGATGACCCGCGTCGTCATGTAGATGATCGAGAACGCGAGCGCGATAAGCGCGTACACACCGCCCGACGTGAGGCCCGAGACGATCGCTTGAAGGAAACGTTCCATCGCGGTTCCTCCCTACGTCCTCATCGCCCGCTCAATGGATCTTGCACTCGTTGGTCAGCTTGAAGCCGTACGGCGCCTTCGAGTCCGACCGCTTCGTGCACTGAGTGCCGAACCCGTTCTTGAGCATGACGTCTCCGTAGAGCTTCTCGTGCTTCTTCATCAGCGCTTCCTGGTTGAACCGCATGAACTGTGTGGGTCCGACGTAGCCCGGCGGGTTGAAGGCCTTGATCGGCGGATCGGCGTCGGGGTTACCGACGAACTCCGCGCCCAGCTGATACGCGGGATTCGTGGGCGCCGCTTTCCCGCGTTCCAGCGTGATGCCGACGATGTCGGCTTTCTCGAGCGAGATGTGCCGGTCCTTCGTGAAACCGTGCGGCGTGATGGACGAGTAGTTCACACCCTTCAACGTCTCGAGCGCGTTGATGACCTTCGAGGGCTCGGTGCCGCCGGCGGCCTGGAACGCCTGCGCGAAGAGGAATACGGCGTCGGACGGGTTGTTCTCGCCGCCGGTCGGCGTGATCCCCCAGCGCTTCTTGAACGTGGTCACCGAGTCCTGGAACTGCGGGATGTAGCCGATGCCGCCCATGTACCAGTACGACATGGTCCCGACCCGGGCGGCGTCGCCGGCGAGAACGGCGAAGGTTCGTTCGGCGGCACCGCCCTCGAACCCGACGATCTGCGGATGCCAGCCGCTGCCGCCGCGCGCGGTTGGGTGATCGACGTACACGGCGTCGAGCCGCTTCAAGCTCTCGAGCGCGTGCGCGGTATCCCCGGCGATCCCCCAGATCAGCAAACAATGACAACCCGTCCCGCGGATGCGTTGGAGCTGCGCGGTCATGTCGACGTCGCCGACGTTGTACTGCTCGGCGGCGAGCAGCCGGTTGCCACTCTTCGCGAGGACGTCGCTGATCAGCCTCTTGCCTTGTGCGCCGATCGCGGTGTTGTCGCCGAGGTACGCGAACTTGGAGTACCCGCGGTCTTTGACCGCGTACTCCTGGAGCGAGAGCTCTATGCCCCACTTGTCCGGCGGGAACATCTGGAAGAGCTGCCGGTAATCGTTGTCGGGATAGATCTGTCCGACCGACGCCAGGTCCCCGTACGCCGCGATCGCGGGAAGGTTGTATTGCTGCAGCAGCTTCTTCGCGGCGTAGATGTCGTCGTAGAGGCCGGCGAAGATCAGCCCCTTGATGTTGTAGCGCGTGATCATCTCTTGGATCGCCGACACGGCGACCTGCGCGGACAGGTTGTCGTCGCGCGCGATCAGCTTGATCTTGCGTCCGCCGAGGATCCCGCCGTTCGTCTGCCTGTAGTACGCCTCGAAGTCGGGGAAGCCATCCTTCGCCGTCATGAGCCCCTGCGTCGGCAGGCCGTGCTTGTTGATCTGTTCGACGGCGATCTGGCCACCGTGGTCGACGAGCTTGCCGACGAACGCGCCCACGCCGGAGTAGATCGACACAACGCCGATGTTGATCGTCTCTCCGCCGCCGGCTTCGTCGACGTTGAAACGACCGCCCGCGGCCGGCGTCAGCTGATCGGCCGTGCGGCCGCACGCCGCGAGGAACGCGGGATACAGGAACGACGACGCGGCGACGCCGGTGCCGATCTTCTTCGCCACGTCCAGGAACTCGCGCCGGTTCATCGGCGTGTCCCATCCTTTGGCGCTGGCTTCCTCCATCCGCTCCTCCGCGAGCCGGCGTTGCCAGCGCCGTGGCGGATCGCGGCGGGGGAGCTCGTACGAAGGGATCTGCTCCGGGACGGGCGGTTGCATCCCCGGCTCGTCTTTGTCGTGTCGTTTCTTCCGGCTCATGAGATCACCTCGGTGCTGTCGGTGAGGGCGGCGCCGTGGCGCCACGAAGGAAGTTCTCGAGCCGTTCCCGCCCGATCCGCAAGTCCTCCGAGCCGGCCGCCGGCGGGGCGATGCGGCGCTGGATCTGGGGCGGCGCGTAGGGCACGCCGCTCAGGTGACGCAGTTCCGTCTGCGAGTAGGGGCCCGTCGGTTCGCTCAGAAGCCAGACGACCATCCACGCCAGAGCGAACAGCGCCGCGAGCACGAGCGCCGCGCGGCGGCGCGTCGGCGGATCCGCCATGCGATGGAGCGCGGGATCGGGCATCGCGAGGGTCACGCGTCATGCTCCTCCCGCGACGGCCCTGACCACAAGCCGGTCCGACCCGCCGACGAGGCGCCCGGATCCGAACAACACCAGGACGCGCTGCGCCGAATCGGCGTCGAGGCCGAGCTCGGTCTGCGGGACGACCCGGACCTCGGTGACCGTGTACGTCGTCTCCCCGAAGGGCGACTCGGTCACGATCCGGTCGCCGACCTCGACGCGATCGAGGCGAAGGAAGAAACCTCCGAAGCCCACGCGGTTCGCCGTGATGAGGGCGATGCCGGGTTCGCCGGGGATCGCGCTGCCGGGAATGTGCCCCGGAGCGCGCCGCATGGCGGCCGGAGTCGCTCCCTCGACCACGATCGCCTCCACGCCGATCGAGGGGATGCCGATCCGTGCGATGGGCGCGCCGCGGCCGACCGTGACCTCCGATCGTCCGACCGGATCGAGTTTCGCCCACGACGCCATCGCGACGTCGAAGCGCCGCGAAAGATCGCGCTGCTGCAGGGATGCCCACACGTTCGAACCGATGAAGGCCATCACGAGCGACGCGACGAGAGCCACGGCCGCGATGACGACGGCGCGGACAGGGAAAGGCCGCCGGGACGCGGCCCGCGCGGGCATCGCTGCCGCAGCCGAGCTCACGGAACGGCCTCCTCGACGACCTCGATCTCGTAGTCGTCGCGGCGCGAGTACCACCACAGGAGGACCACGTTCCCGAGAAGCAACGCTCCCGCGCCCACGACCCCGGCCGACTTCGGCAGCCGGTATCCGGCGGGCGGAACCTGATTCTTGTACCACTCGGCCGGCGTCCACACCCGGTCGAATGCCCCGAGGCGGTCCTTCCACTGCGGGATGAACGGCACCATGCCCGACCCCAGGATCGCCAGGTTCCGGACCGTCTTGACCTTCTTTCGGAGGTTGAAGGCGTACACGCTGCCGTCGTTGCCGGCGAAGTAGAGGTGCCCGCCGAGGAGCGCGGCGGAGGAGAAGATCTTGTTGTCGATGTCCGAGAAAGGCTCGTCGTAGGTCTGGCCGAACGGTGGGAACTTGAACGTGGCGTCCCACTTGATCTCGTACTGCCAGATCTTCTTCGGCGCGGCCGGGTTGCGGATGTCGAACGCCGTCATGTGGTTGTCCCACGTGGGCACGTACGCGACGCCGCCGCCGATGACGACGGCCGAGAGCGCGTGCTGGTTGAAGTCCCACGGCCCGCCCTCTCCGCGACGCGTGTAGGGCGTCTCCGGATCCTTGTTCGGCTGGATGCCGGTGCGGGCGAGCAAGCACGGCCCTTCGGGGTCGCCGGGCCGCAGGCATCCGGCCGCGTCGCCGGCTCGGTTGAGCGCGATCACGTACAGGTGTCCGTCTTGCGAGGCGGCGTAAAGGATCGGGTCGGCGCCCTTGCCCTTGACGTCCGGGTCCAGCGCAACCGGACCGCCGACCACCGCTTGCGTGATGAAGCCGTCCTCGCCGTGCCCGAGGCTCAGCAGGAACTGGTCGCCGAGAGGGCCTTCGAGCTCGAGCGGTAGCGGCGCGTTGTACGTTCGTCGCCACGCGGGCACATGGCTGTCCCACGCCAGCCGGACGATCCGGCTGTCGAGGGTCGTCACGATGTAGTCCCCACCTCCCGGCGCACCGAGCGGCGGGATGAATGCGTCGACCGCGATGTCGCAGTTCCAGCCGGCCGCCTGGCAGGCGTCGACGTTCCCGATGAGCCCGCCGAAGTCGTGCACGCGCGTGTACTCCGACCGCGACGGGTCGGTCGTCCCGCTCCGCGGGTTGAGGAATCGGACGTGACCGTCCGAGCCGGCGACCGCGACCTCGTCGTTCTGGCACGTGGGTCCGGGCACGGCTTCGAACCGGCGCGTGGATCCGCCGGACGACTTGTTGTTCTGACTGAGCGCGCCGCCGACGGGGTACTCCCACCACGTCAGCTCGCCCGGGAACGTCGGGCCGTCCGCGTACTTCTTCCATAGGAGCTTTCCCGTCCGCGCGTCGAGCCCGTACGCCCAACCGGCCAGCGTCTGGAAGAAGACCTTGTTGTCGCAATAGGTGGTCGCGCCGTGGATCACCGGATAGTCGACGCCGGGGTGGACGGGGTCGAACTGATCCTTGCCGCGGGCGCACCGGCCGCCGGCGCAGCGCCCCGAGTTGAGCCCCGGCGGGACGTTGGCGCCGGTCGCCCGGTATCCGTCCTTCGCCTGGTAGGACCAGATCTTCTTGCCGGTCTTCGCGTTCAGCGCGTAGAGCCAGCCGTTCGAGAACGTCGCGTACACCACGCCCTTCTTCACGATGGGGGCGTTCGACGCCGGATAGGAGGCGGTCGTGCCGTCGGTGCGCTGATCGGGCGAGAACCGCCACACCGGCAGGCCCGTCTTCGCATCGAGCGCCAGGTAAGAGTTCGTCGCGGCGCCCGACACGTAGATCAGCCCGTCGACTACCGCGATCCCGGCCTCCGGCCATACGCCCGAGGGAAGCTCCGAGATCTTCGTGACCCACTCGAGCCAGGGACCGTCCGAATCGCCCGTCCCGAGGTGGCCGCCGTTGATGAAGGGAGGAGCCTTCTCGGTCGGGTTGTAGTTCGTCGCGAAGTCGTCGCCGCCGGTTCCTATCTCCCACCGGGTCTGGGAGGTCGGGACCCACTTCCCCTTGCTCCGGGCGCCGGCCTCCGGCGCCATGACGCCGGCGAGGGCCACGAGGATCGTCGTCGCGATCGTTAGCTTCACGGCACGGTTCTTGTTCATCAGATCCTCGTCGTCAGGAAGCGGTAGCGCTCGGGCAGGTCGAGCGATTCCGTCACGATGGTGAAGAACCCCCCGCCGGTGTCGACGTCGGGGAAGAAGTGGCCGCCCGCCGAGTCCTGGTCCTTCGTGTAGCCGTACACGCCGAGGTCGTCCAGCGCGATCCCTTCGTGCTTGTCGGAACCGAACGTGATCGGCACGCCCGCGCCCTCGAAGTCCTTGATCCCCTCCAGCCCCGTGATGAGGTCCGCTCCGGTCGCGCTCCAGGCGTCGCGCGCCGCGCGCGCGAGCACCGCCATCGCGTCGTAGAACGCGGCGGCCTGCACCGGCGCCTGCGCCGAGTTCTCCGTCTGGAACCGGGTGTAGAAGCCGATGATCCGGCGCAGGTTGAACCACGGGCCGGCCCAGGGCCCGACCGACAACATCCCGTCGCGGAACGCGACCGGCGTCACTTGCGCGCTCGCGTTCTTGGCGAACGTGGCCGTGGCCTGGTTCCCCGACAGCGCCAGCTGGAAGCCGAAGCCCATCTTCTGGACCTCGACGACGATGCGGGCCGCCTCGCTCGGGCTGAAGACCCAGACGATCACGGCGTCCGCGTTCAGCTGTCCCGCGCGCGCGACCGGCGTGTGGATGTCGCCGCCGGGCTTGAAAACGAGCGACGCTTTCGGCGGGACGCCGGCGTCGTCGAGCGTCGCCTCCATCGCCTCCTTGCCCGCGCGGCCGTATTCGGTGTCGTCGGTGATCAGAACCAGGCGCTTGTACTTGCGTGACTCCACGAGGTAGTCGGCCAGCTTGTCCGCCTGCAGCGCGTTGGACGGCGCGAGCGAGAAAACGTTGTCGCGGTCCGCGACCTCGTCGCCGCCGATGAGCGTGTGGATGACCGGGACGTCGGTGATCTTCTCGAGCGCGGGAAGGACGACGGGATCGGGCGTTCCGACGATGATCGCGTCGGTCTTTCCCTCGAGCCCGGCCACGGCCTTGCCGACCAGCTTCGCGTCGCCGGCGTAGTCGGCCTGGACGAACTCGACGGTGATCTTCTCGTCCTTGGCGTCGTCGGCCGCGAGCTTCGTGCCGCCGAGGACGGCCTGCGCGAGGTCCCCGCCCTCGCCGCTCGTCGTGAACAGCACGCCGACCCGCAACTTCACGGCCTCCGTCTTGGCGCTCTTCTTGTCCGACTTGGACGTGCACGCGCCGACCACGAGGAGCGCAGCGATCGCCGGCGCCACGAGCTTGGTCCAACGGCAGCGTGTCGTCATGTCGTGCTCACCAGGAAGGTCAGCTTCCACCTGTCGACCACCTTCGCCACGGCCGTGTCCGGCACGGCGAAGACGAAGACGCCGATGTTGCCGGCGAAGTAGTAGAGGCCGAAGTTGTGGGTCTCCGACCCGAGTTCGCCGGGCGGCGTCGCGGGATCACTGGGGAGGCTCGGCGGGTTCAACCCGAGGCGGGTCGGGAAGTGCGTGACCGCCTCCGTCTCCGTCCACACGAGAACGTTGTTCTTGTCGAAGAAGTCCGCGCGTGCTTTGAGGTTGCGCACCGGCTCGGTTCCTTCGTTCACGACCGGGACCACGAGGTAGTACATCCCGAGCTGCGGATTGATCCCGTAGACCGGCAGCGACACGAGACCGGGACCGCGTCCGTTCTTGAAACCGGTGAAGTGCAGCGCGTCCCGGGCGGCCTGAGACAGGACGCCGATCTGCAATTGCGTGATGTGCAGTCCGGGCGGCGCCGCCTCCGCGACCTCGGCGAGCTGTTCGGCGCCGAGCGACGTCGCCGCGCCGCCGCCCCCGAACTCCGGCTCGGCGAGGACGGGGACCTCCTCCGGCGACGGGAGCGCGATCCGCGGGCCGTCGAGCTTCACGGGTTTGCTGCTGCCGCACGCGACGACGGACAGCGCCGCCGCGAAGAGCGCGACCAGCAGGCGCGTACGCGGCCTCAGATGATGAACCATCGGAACCTCGCGAACCCGAAGAGGACGAGCAGTATCAGCGCCGACGCCAGGATCAGGCTGAACTTACCGGCCGACGTGTCCGTCGCTCTCGGCCGCTCGGCGAGCTTCTCGGTCGAGAACGTCAGCACGAGCTGTCCCGTGGCCGGTTTCTTGTCGGGATCCATCGGGCGGCCCATGAACGTCGCCATCTCCCTGGCGCGGTCGACGGCCGCCGCCTTCACGCCGGTGTCGATGTCGATCGCGTTGATGTCCCACTGCAAAGTGCTGCGCGCGGTCTCCACGCCGAAGATCGCGAAGTTCTGGATCGAGTCGGCGAGGAATCGCCACGTCGATCCGAGCTGATGGAAGGCGTCGACCTGCGCCTCGGCGCCGGAGGTGAGCACGTGCAGCGCCCAGATCAGGGAGTTCGGCGTGTCCTTGTTTCCGAGCGCCGCCTGCAGTGGGTCGAAGCCCTTCGTCTTGAGCGTGTAGAGGCCGCGCTCGAGCTCCTCCAGACCGAAGGGGAACTTGATGAAGTTGTACTTGGTGTAGGAGTTGCAGGTCTGTCCGGCCGGCGTGTCGACGTCGGCGCCGCAGGCTCCCGGCGCGGCCGGGAGCGGAGCCAGCCCCGCGAGGTTGGCCGTGTCGAGGATGTGGTTCTCTTTCTGGATCGCGTGCATGTCGTGCTCGACGATCCCGAGCTTCAGGAACGCGAGGTTGAGGGGGACCGCGGCCGTCGGACAGAGCGGAGTCACGATCGCGGGCGCGTCGGGGAAGTACGGGCGCTCCTCCGTCGCCCACCCCGTGGCGCCGCAGAGCTGCGCGACGGACTTCAGGTCCGCCCAGATCGAGTTGAAGATGAGATCGTTTGCGCTCTGTACCTCGCTCAGGTTCGCGACTCCGGTCGACGCCGGATCGGAGGAGAACCCGACGAACAAGCGCAGGGTCTGGAGCGTCGCGAGCTGGCCCTTGGTCGCGTCGCGCGCCAGCTCCACCGCGTTCTCGATGACGTTGATCGCACGGTCCGCCTGTTCGAGGCCCTTCGCGAGGCTCCACAGCGCCCACAGCTGATTCGGTTCGTCGAACGATCCCGCCTCGCGGTTGCCTTTCTCGGGTCCGAGGATCGGGATCGAGAGGTTGGCGAACGAGTCGTGCAGGAGGCCGAAGAGACCGGTGAGCGCGACGAGGTTCTCGCGGAAGAGTCCGAACACGTCGTAGAAGAAGTTGCGGCGGCCGCGTTCGAACTGGATCCCCTCACTCGTCAGCGCCTCCGCGTCGAGCGGCGGGAACACCGGCTGCGCGACGACCGTGATCTTCGGGATCCGCGCGCCCTTCGCCAGCACTCCGGTAACGATCGCGTTCTGCTCGGCCTCGAAGTCCGGCGGAACCAGGTTGCGCGTCCAGTTGACGACCGTGTCCCGGCCGGTCCGCGTCAGGTCGCCGTCCGAGCGGATCTGGTCGAAGTCGGCGTCGGGGAAGGTCAGGTCGACGACGCGCGCGACGTACGGCGTGTAGACGGGCGCGACGGCGGTGACGGTCTTCTTCGATTGGATGTCGGTGTACGTGATCTCCTGCTGACGCTTGGTCATGTTGGTCAGAGTGATGACGATCTTGAAACGGGTCGCGCTCGGCTGCGCCTCGAGCGCCTCCGGCGTGACCTCTTCCTCGGAGCCTTCCTCGCCGGTGAAGTAGCGGATCTTCACGTTGAGGGGGAGTGGCTTGAGGCCGTCGGGGGTGACCCAGTAGTCGCCCTGCTGCTGCAGCCGGCCCTCGTAGTAGATGTCTTTGAACCCCGACTTGCCGAGTGACACATCCCAGGTCAGCGCTTTCTCGCGTTCGGTGCCCCCCGGTGTGCCGCTCAGGTACGTCACGTCGGCGAACGTCGCGGGATCGCTGACGGTGCGGTTCCCGCGGCCGCGGAGCCGGATCCAATCCTTCAGCCACGCGGCCGTCGGACGGCCCGTGTGATCGATCTGGATCTTGAGGTACTCGGTGTCGGTCGAGCGCCCGGGTTTCTCCGCTTCGGCGGGCTTCGGTGTCGGCGAGCCGCCCGGCGAGGGCGACGCCGACCCGGTCGCGGACCCGGTCGGCGAGGGCGACGCTGTGTCCGAGGGACTCGCCGACTCGGTCGGCGACGCGGACCCGGTCGGGGTCGGTGAGGAAGTTGGGGATTGCGACGCCGCTTGGGGCAGCATCAGAAGCATCGAGACGAGAGACAGGACGGCGACGACCCCGATCGCTCTGGACCGGCTCCTCAAACGCGCCCTCCTCCAAACGCGGTCGCGCCTGGGTCTGCGACGTGTGTCAGTCGCCCCCACCCGGCCCCAGTGCGACGGGAATCAATGGCAGTGCTTCGACGAACGGCGGGGCGCCTCCTGCGCCCCGGCCTGTGGGTCGCATTGTTTTAGACCCCTTCACGCGAAGCGCGCAAATGATGCACGGCGACCCGAAGCGGGCCTCTCGGACCGGCCGCGCGCCCGTCTACCAGCGAGAATGCCGTTGTACACTCGCGCTCATGAGGCCTGAGCGCGGTCGCGGACGCGCCTTCCGCGCGTTCGCCGGTTCGGTGGCCATGGCCCTGTTCGTTCTGGTTGCGCCGGCCGCGCCGGCGGCGACCCCGATCAAGATCGGCCTCGCCAGCGTCTTCGACTTCGCCAGCGAGTGGATGCGCGACGGCGCCCAGTTCGCGGTCGACGAGATCAACCGCGAGGGCGGGGTCCTCGGCCGGCCGCTGAAGCTGATCGCCGAGGTCGACCCGGCGCTCGGGAACCACGCGGTGCAGCAGCTGCTCCTGGGCGACCGCGTCGACGCACTGATCGGTCCCGAGGTCTGGACGGCAACCCAGAACAACGACCAGAACATCCGCAACCGACGGGTGATCAACATGCTGCCGCTGTCGCCGGTCGGCCAGACGAGCGTGCTCCGCAATCCCTACGTGTTCCGGCTGATCCCCTACGACGCGATCCAGGCCGAAGCGCTCGTGAACTTCCTGTCGAACTTCCGCGGGCTCCGCCGGTTCGCGGTGCTGTACGAGGACGACTTCCTCGGGCGCGAGGGAGTCGGGCAGATCCGGGAGCGGCTCAAGTTGGTCGGCCTGCGCCCCGTCTACGAGAACACCTTCAACCGAGGCGACATCGACATGACCCAGCAGGTCGTCGGGGCACAGCGGGCGAAGGCCGACGCGCTCGTCGTCTGGGGCCTCGCCCGTGAGTCGGCGCGCATCGCGAAGACGGTTCGCAATCTCGGCTGGAAGGTCCAGATCGCCGGGCCCGTCGAGTCCGTGGTCGGGGACTTCATCGACGTCGCCGGGAAGGCCGCGGAGTCGACGGTGTCCGTTCTCCCGCACAAGACGATCAACAACTGGGCGCCGCCGGGGTCGTTCCGCGCCAACTGGTTCGCGAAATGGTATCGGCGGTACGGCCTGAAAACTTTCAAGGGCACGAAAGTGCCGAACCTGCCGATCGCGCAGGCCGTCGTGTACGACTCCGTGAAGCTGGTGGCCGAGGCGATGCGGATCGCGGGGACCACCGACGGCGAGGCGGTGCGCAAGGTCCTCGAGTCCGGTCGCGTCTTCCATCTGATCACCGCCGACTTCCGGTTCTCGCCCGACAACCACGAGACGTACAAGGCGGACGAGCTCTGGGCGTTCCGCATCGCGAAGGGCGCGACGAACTTCGACATCGATCCGCGCGCCGACAAGCGCAAGGAGACCGAGGCGTGGCAGCTCTTCGCCGCGGGATTGCTGTTCGATCGCAAGCGCGGCGTGGCGTTCATCCCGCTGTCGCTCGGCACGTTCGACCGGGGGCAGCGCGTCCCCGTCGGGCGCCTCGTGTGGACCGCGGTGTCGGCGCGGTTCGTGGAATCGTTCAAGGTGCCGTACTTCGGCCTCCCCGAGCGGCGCGCGGAGGGGAAGTTCGCGATCGTGCACCTCCGATTACGGAACGCCTCCGGGACGACGCGAAAGGCTCCGTGGAGCTTCGTCATCGACCAGGACGGCAACCTGTCGATCCCCGACCCGCAGGCGATGGCGGCGCTATGGATCAACGGCGGTCCGTCCGCGCGCTTCTTCATCTTCGAGCCCGTCCCGCCGGGCGGGACGTTCGAAGGCGACGTCGTGTTCGACGTCGAGCAGACCGCGACGAAGCTTCAGGTCGGCGTCCCCGACGACTTCATCTTCGAGAACTACGCGATGGTGAGGCTCTAGATGCGGCGCGCGGTCGGGTTCTTTCTGGGTCTCGCCCTTGCCGCGTCGGTGGCGTCGTGCACGGGAGGCGGCGGAGACATCGTGATCGGCGTCGTCGGGCCGTTGTCGGGGCCGAACGCGTTCGTGGGGCAAGCGCAGCAGCGCGGCGCCGAGATCGCGGCCGCCGAGATCAACGACAACGGCGGGATCGGAGGGCGGAAGGTGCGCCTCGCCGTCCGCGACGACTCCGACTTCAGCCGCATCACGTCGATCCTGCGCGACCTGACGCTCCGCGAGAAGGCCGTCGCGATCATCGGGCCCGAGACGCCGACGCCCGTATTGTCGGCGTCATCGCCGACCTCGCGGGCCCGCGTTCCCGTGCTGCTGCCGTACGCGTCGAGTGGAGACCTCCTTCCGCGCGCGGGCCGCGCGCCGGTGTTCCGCCTCGTGCCGAGCACGGCGGACGAGGCCGCGACGCTGGCGCGGTGGCTGGCCGGTGAACGGCGCCTGCGGTCGATCGCGCTGGCGACCGCGGCGAACGAGGACGGCCGGGCCGCGGCGTCGGCTCTCAAGGCGGCCGTGCCGTCGGCCGGTGGCCGCGTCGTGGCCGCGCGCGAGTTCGTTCCCGGCGAGGTCGATCAGACGCAGCTCGCGCAAGCGCTGCGCCGATCGGGCGCGGGGGCGCTCGTCGTGTGGGGCCCGCCGGCGGACGCGGCGCGCGTCGCGAACGCGGTGCGCAGGATCGGGTGGAGGGTGCAGATCGCGGGACCGTCGGGTCTCTTCGTCTCCGACTACCGCTCGCTCGCCGGCACGGCGTCGGAGGGGACGGCGATCACGCTGCCGTTCCGACGCGACTGGTTCACCGCGCGCGTGGCCGCCTTCTTCTTGCGCTACGAGAGCCGGTTCGGGATCGTGACGCTTCCTCGCCAGCGCACGCTGATCCCCGACCTTCCGGTCATCGCGATGGCGTCGTACGACGCGGTGAAGCTGGCCGCCGAAGCCGCGAAGCGCGGCGGCGCGAGCGGGCCGAAGGTCGCCGCGGCGCTGGAGCGGATGAAGGACGTGCGCGGTCTCGGCACGACCTACTCGTTCTCCTCGACGGACCACGAGGCGTTCTCGCGCGACGACCTCTGGATGGCGCGCTTCTACAACTTCGCGCTGATCTACGACATCGATCGCCGCGCGAACCGCGCCGAGCAGGTCGTCTTCTACAAGATCCAGGTCTCCGCGATCTATCTGCCGCCGGAGTTCTTCCGCACGGACGAGGGCTCGAAGCTGCAGCAGAGGATCCTCGAGGATGTGTTGACCAACCCCGAGAAGGTGGAGTTCTTCAAGGCGTACCGCGCGCCGCGCGCCGCGCCCGGACCGATCTAGTGGAACAGCTCGAGGCGCTCGTTATCGGACTCGGCGTCGGCGCCGTCTACGCGTTGATCGCGTTCGGGATCTCGCTCGTCTACGCAACCAGCCGCACGCTCAACTTCGCGCACGGCGAGGTCCTGACTGTCGGCGTGTTCCTCGCGCTCACCGCCGTGTACTTCGATCTTCCGGCGTGGCAGGGGATCTTCGTCGGCGTCGCCGGCGCGGTGATCCTCGGCATCGCTCTGGAGAAGCTCGTCTTCACGCCGCTGAAACGCGCGCCGGAATCGCTGGCGTGGCTGCTCGGTCTCCTCATCGTCGCGAGCGTGATCACCAACGCGTCGGCGCGGATCTGGGGAGCCCGCGCGTACAACACCGAGAAGCTCGGCATCGGCAGCGCGCTCGGCGCCGATCACATCATCCGCTGGGGGGATCTTGTCTTTCCGACGATCTACCTGTGGCTGTTCGTGGCCGGGATCGTCGTGATGGTCGGCCTCGATTACCTCCTTAGGAGAACCGCTTTCGGGCGGGCGGTCCGCGCCGTGGCGCACAGCCGCCGCACCGCGGCGCTCATGGGGATCGATACGGAACGAACGATGGTCTACGCGTTCGCGCTCGCGGCCGCGCTGGGGGCGATCGGCGGCGTCATGTACTCGCCGGTCACGACGGTTCAGGTCCAGCTCGGCGCCTTCTTCACCTTCAAGGGACTCGCCGCCGCGGTCATCGGCGGGCTGGGCTCGGCGCGCGGCGCGTTCCTCGGCGGCCTCGTGCTCGGCGTGGTCGAGCAGCAGGCCCTCGTGTACGTGCGCGCGGGGTACCGCGACGCGATCGCCTTCGGCGTGTTGATCCTCATCCTGATGTTGCGCCCGGCCGGGATCATGGGCCGCGTCGTCGAGGAGCGCCACTGATGCGCGCCGACGCGCGGCGCCGGCTGTGGTTCGCGCTGCTGCTCCTGTTGCCGTTCGTCTTCCGCGACGACCTTTCGCGGTTCGCGCTCGCGCGTGTCGGCGCCCTGGCGCTCGCCGCGACCGCGGTATCTCTCGTGAGCGGTCTCGCCGGCCAGATCTCGCTCGGCCATGCCGGGCTGATGGCGGCCGGTGCCTTCACGTCGGCCGGGCTCGCCGTTCATGCCGGCTGGCCGTTCGTCGCCGCCTGGGCGGCCGGTACGGCGCTGGCCGCGGCAGTGGGGCTCGTCTTCGGTGTGCCGTCCCTTCGGGTGCGCCGGCAGTACCTCGCGCTCGCGACGCTCGGAGGCGGCTTCATCATCTGGCAGGTCATCCGCGAGACCGCATCCCTGACGGGCAGCGACTTCGGCCTTCCCGACGTACCGCCGCCGAGCTTCTTCGGGCACGCGCTCGGGCCGCTCGGCGCGAGCCTGCTCGTGATGACGGTCCTGGCCCTGGCTCTCTTCAAAGTGGGGAACCTTCACGACGCGCGAGCCGGGCGCGCGTTCCGGGCGGTGCGTGACAGCGAGACCGGCGCCCTCGCGTCCGGCATCTCCGTGTACCGGGCGAAGCTGATCGCGTTCGTCGCGTCGGCCGCGGTGGCGGGCGCGGCCGGCGGCCTGTTCGCTCACACCGAAGGATTCATCGCGCCGGGTCAGTTCGATCCGAACGTGTCGCTGGTGTTGTTGCTCGCGGCGGTGCTCGGCGGGCTCGCGTCTCCCTACGGCGGAGCGTTGGGAGCGCTGCTGATCGTGGGGCCCGCGGACCTCTTCCCGTCGGCGTTCTCCTGGCTCGAGCGCTACCAGCTGATCGCCTGGGGGCCCGTCGCGCTGATCGTCGTGTTCCGGTGGCCGGATGGTGTCGTCGGCGGGACCAGGCGGTTGTTCCTCCGCTTGAAGTCCGGGGCGCGGTCGCGGGCTCCCTTGCCGGCGGTCATGGATGTTCAGACCGCAACGTGGTCGGGGGCGGCGCGGCCGACGGGCGTCGGTGTCGGCGAGCCTCTGCTTGCCGCGCGTGGTGTCGGGAAGAGCTTCGGCGGATTGCGGGCGCTGGGCGATGTCTCGCTCACCGTGCGGGCAGGCACGATCCATGCGCTCATCGGACCGAACGGCAGCGGCAAGACGACGCTGCTCGATTGCATCACCGGATACGTGCGCGCCGAGACGGGTGAATTTTCCTTCGCGGGGCGGTCCCTCACCGGTGAAGCGCCCCATGCGATCGCCGGGCTGGGCCTCGCGCGGACATTCCAGCAGGTGGCGCTCTTCGGGTCGATGACGGCGCTCGACACGGTGCTCACCGGCGCGCATACGGCGATGACCGGCGGGCTCGGCCACGGCGCCTTCGGTCTTCACAGTGCACGCGATGACGAGGTTGAACACGAGGCGCGCGCGATCCTCGCCGCGGTCGGCCTCGCAGGTCACGAAGGCGACATCGCGTCCGCTCTCTCGTTCGGTCAACGCAAGAGGCTCGAGCTCGCGCGTGCCCTCGCGTTGAAGCCCGCGATCCTCGTCCTCGACGAGCCCGCCGCCGGGCGGAACGAGCCGGAGATCCTCGAGCTGGGTCGTTTCCTCAAGCGATTACGCGCGAGCGGTCTCACGATCCTGCTCGTCGAGCACCACATGAACTTCGTGCTCTCGCTCGCCGACGATGTCACCGTCCTCGACGAGGGGCGCGTCGTGGCGACCGGCGATCCCGCCACGGTTCGCGCCGACCAAGCGGTGATCGAGGCGTACCTCGGAGCCGGCGTTGCCTAGCCGCCGCAGGAAGACGGCGGAGCCGGCGCTGCCGCCGTTCGAGCTTCTGCGCGTCACCGATCTCCACGCCTCGTACGACGGGATGATCGACGTCGTACGCGGGGTCTCGATCGACGTGCGCGAGCACGAGATCGTGACGATCCTTGGATCGAACGGCGCCGGCAAGACCACGCTCGTCGGCGCCGTCGCGGGGCTCGTCCCGCACGTGCGCGGCAGTGTCCGTTTCCAGGGTGAGGAGCTGACCGGCCTACCCCCGCACGCCATCGTCGCGCGCGGCGTCGTCGAGGTCCCCACCGGCCGGGAGGTGTTCCCCGACCAGACCGTGACCGAGAACCTCCTCCTCGGCGCGCACGCCTACCGGAGCGACCGCGCCCGGGTCCGCCGGAACCTCGCCGACATGCTGGAGCGGTTCGAGGCCCTCGGGCGGCGCAAAGACCAGGCAGCCGGCACGCTGTCGGGCGGGGAGCAGCAGATCCTCTCGATCGCGCGCGGGCTCATGGGCCGGCCGCGGCTGATGATCCTCGACGAACCCTCGATGGGCCTGGCACCGCTCCTGGTGACCCAGGTCTTCGACCTCCTGCTCGAGATCTGGCGGGAGGGCACCACGCTGCTCCTCATCGAGAAGCTCGCCCACCTCGCGATCTCGTTCTCGCATCGCCTCTATGTGCTCGAGCTCGGCTCGCTGGTTCTCGAGGGCACCGCCGCCGAGCTGGCCGACGATCATCGGGTCGAGGACGCCTACCTCGGGCGCCGGGCCTGGGCGGAGGAGCTCGCCTCCGAATAGGAATCGGGCAGATCGTCGCGTATCAGAAGAGAGGGCGGCGGGCATGAACCGCATAACCGGTTCGTCCGTCGAACGTTATACTTGACGAAACCCAAAAAACCGCTGGTCAGAGGCCTGATGATGGGACGATTCGTACGGGGGATGCTGCTCGGTCTCCTCATGGTTTTCGCCGCCGGGGTGTGGCCTGCCGCAGCACAGGTCGATTCGGCCAACACGAAGGTCACCGCGCCCGCCGCCGGCGCCGCCCTGAAGGGCTTCTACGACTCCGACGGAACGCCCAAGGCCTTCAGCTACACCCTGAGCGGCAAGGCCGCGTCCAACTGCTCCAACGGTTTCAAGGAGATCAAGTTCTCGGTCACCAACGCGCAGGGGTATTCGAAGACGTTCACGCCCATCAGCACGTCGAACGGTAGCTCGTGGGCGGGGAACGCCCCGGCCGTGTGGAACACACAGGACCTCAACAACGGCGTCTACTCCGTGCGTCTGACCGTGACCGACAACAGCTGTCTCTTGCACGGCTCGAGCACCTATCCCACGAAGAACGACGTGAAGCTGGCGAACGCGCCGGTCGCGCCCGAGTGGTCGGGAGCGCCTGCGGCGGCGGGCGACGGCTCTGCGGTCGTCTCCCTCACGTGGAAGAAGAACCCGGAGGCGGACGTCATCAACTACCAGATCACGAGGAACGGCCCCGACGGGAGCGTGACGGCGATCGCCCCTGCAAGCGTGTGCGGCACGAGCACGTGCCAGGCCCAGGACCGGTCCTTCCCGGGCGACTACAGCGGCACCTACGCGTACCAGATCGTGACCTACCGGTCCGCGCCAGCCGGAACCGGCGAAGCGTGCAGCCCGGGATCGAGCGCCGACTGCGTGAAGTCGAACGGCAGCGACATCAAGTCCGTCACCCTGACGAAGCCGACTCCGAGCCCGTCGCCGACGGACTCGCCGACGGGCGGTTCGCCGACGCCGAAGCCTGGTGGCGGCAGTGGTAGCGGCAGCGGCGGCGGCAGTTCGAGCTCGTCCAACACGAGCCGCCCCACACGGGTCCTGTCCTTCGGGGGCGGCGGGTCGAGCTACAACGACTTCTACACGGGCACCTACAACGAGCAGTTGCCGTACGCGCCCAAGACGCTCGTGATCGGCAACGGCAAGACCACCACGCCGAGCGACAGCCGGAACGAGGCGGCGGCCTTGTCCGAGGACCCGCCGAACTACCGCACCATCATGCTGCCGGTCGCCGGCGGGCTGCTCGCCTTCCTCTCCGCCGCGCACGTGCGGCGCCTGCTGATCCACTTCTAACCGCCCTCTTCACCCGCCCTCGGGGCGGCGGGTAGGCTGCGCGTATGGCCGGTCCGGTTCGTTGCCGTTGCGGCGCCGTCCTCGTCGATGAGCTCACCGAGGACCAGGTCACTCCGGTCGGCGGCGAGGCCATGACGTTCCGTCGCACGACCGATTTCATCGTGTGCACGGAATGCCACTCCGTCTACAACGTGGCGGAGCTTCGCGGCGGCCACACGGCGGAGGAGTCCGTGATCGGCACGCAGGAGTCCGGCGAGTCGCTCGTCGACACGCTCGAGCGTCTGCTCGACGGCGAGCGGAACGGGGACGAAGCCAGCTAGACCCGCTCGAGGACTAGCTCGACCGCGTGCGCGGCGTCCCGCGCGCGAAGGATCGGATCGAGAGTCACGCCGCTGCGGCGCATCTCCCACGTATCGATCCCGATCACCGGCCGTCCGAGCTTGAGCGCGAGGGCGATCTCCGACAACGTCCCGAACTCGCCGCCGACGGCGATCATCGCGTCGGCCGCGCGCGCCACGAGCGCGTTCCGCACCTCGCCCATCCCGGTCGCGATCGCGACACCGACCCACGCGTTCGCGTCGGCGCGGTCGTCGCCCGGCAGGACGCCGACCGTCGTGCCGCCGGCCTTCGCCGCCCCGCGGCTGGCGGCCGCCATGACGCCGCCGAGTCCACCGGTCAGAACGATCGCCCCGCGTTCGGCGAGCAGCCGTCCCACCTCCTCGGCGACGGCTTCGACGTCGGTCTCGACGAGCCCGCCGCCGACCACGGCCACGATCGGAGTGCTCATCGCACGACGCGCAGCGCGCGTTCCCGGAGGATCGTCCCGAGGAGCCGCACGGCGCCCAGCTTGTCGAGGGGCTCGTTGCCGTTGCCGCACTTCGGCGACTGAACGCACGACGGGCAGCCGCGTTCGCAGCGACAGGTCCGGATCGCTTCGAGCGTCGCGCGGAGGTGCTCGGCGCCGGCCTCGAAGCCGCGTTCGGCGATACCGGCGCCGCCGGGATAGCCGTCGTAGATGAAGACGGTGCACAGGCCGGTGTCCTGGTGCTGCGCCGTCGAGACACCCCCGATGTCCCAGCGATCGCACATCGCGAACAGCGGCAGCAGTCCGATCCCGGCGTGTTCCGCCGCGTGTGCGGTCCCGGGGACGTCCGCCTCGTCCACACCGGCGTCGGCGAGGACCGCGTCGGGCACCGTGTACCAGACCGACCTGGTCTCGAGGGTCTGCTGCGGCATGTCCAGCGGAACGACGTCGATGATCTCGCCGGTGTACACGCGCTTGCGGACGTACGAGACGACTTGGTTCGTCACCTCAACGCTGCCGAAGAACAGGTCGACGGCGCCGGCGCGGCCCTTCCGCTCCACCTCGAGGACGCGGATGTCCGTGATGTCGCGCGCTTGCGTGTACGAGTCCTCGTCGCTGGGGCCGACCAACGCGACGCGCGCATCGAGATCGAGGGCGCTCACGAGGAACTGCTGGCCCTGATGCAAGTAGAGGGCACCTTCGTGGACCGAGTACGGGGCTCGCGATTCGTCGACGGTTCCCAGCAGCGCACCGGTCGCCGCGTCGACGATCGACACCACGCCGCCGGATGAGCGCACGTCGACGTGCTGGACGGGCGACCCCCGGCCCGCCCAGAACCGCTTCCCGCCGCGCGAGCGCAGCAGTCCCGCGACGTCCATCCGCACGAACGCGTCGGGAAAAGTGGGGCCGAAGAAGCGCCCGTCTTCGTCCGCCAACGGGATCTCGTAGGCCGCGCACCCCAGGTGCGGATCGAGGATGTTCGGGTTCGCGTGATCGACGAGGGCGGCCTCGTGCGGCCGCCCGAAGATCTCGTCGGGATGCGTGATGAGGTACTGATCGAGCGGATCGTCGCCGGCCACGAGCACGGCGAGCGACGATTGCCGCGCGCGTCCCGCCCGTCCGGCCTGCTGCCACGTGCTGGCGACGGTGCCCGGATACCCGGCGAGGACGCAGGCGTCGAGTCCCCCGATGTCGATGCCGAGCTCGAGTGCGTTGGTCGCCGCGATGCCCAGCAGGTGTCCGTCGGCCAGCGCGCGCTCGAGCGCGCGGCGTTCCTCGGGGAGGTAGCCGGCGCGGTAGGCGGCGACGCGGTCGGCCATCTCGGGGTGGTCGCGTTCGAGGTGGTCGCGCGCGAAGGAGGCGATCAGCTCCGCGCCCTTGCGCGACTTCGCGAACGCGATCGTTCGCACCCCCTCGCCGACCAGCGCAGCGAGCAGCTCGGCCGCCTCCGCGTTGGCGCTGCGCCGCGCACCCGACGGTTCATCGATCACCGGCGGGTTCCACAGGGCGAAGTGTTTGCCCCCGCGCGGCGAGGCGTCGTTCGCGACGGCGTCGAAGTCGAGTCCCGTGAGCCGTGAGGCAAGCTCCGTGGGGTTCCCGATCGTGGCCGACGCGGCGACGAACAGCGGCTCGGCTCCGTAGCGCGCCGCGATGCGCCGCAGACGTCGCAGCACGTTGCCGACGTGCGACCCGAAGATCCCCCGCAGCGCGTGCATCTCGTCGACGGCGACGAGCGCGAGATGCTTGAAGAACACCGCCCAGCGGTCGTGGGACGGCAGGATGCCGTAGTGCAGCATGTCGGGATTGGTGATCACCAGATTCGCGTTCCTCCGGACCCACTGCCGTTCCGCGGACGGCGTGTCGCCGTCGTACACGGCGGCGCGCACGGCCGGGAGCGCGAACGATCGCATCGCGCGCAGCTGATCCTGCGCGAGCGCCTTCGTCGGGAAGAGATACAACGCGGTCGCGTGCGGATCGGCGAGCACCCGTTCCATCGTCGCCAGCTGGTAGACGAGGCTCTTCCCACTGGCGGTTCCCGTCGCGACCGCGACGTTGCGTCCCGTCCTCGCCGTCGCGAGCGCCTCGGCCTGGTGCCGCCACAAGCGTTCGACCCCGAGCTTCTTCAAGCGCACGGAGAGCTCGGGCAACAGAGGAAACCCGTCCGGCGCGTCGGGCGCGTGCGCGGGCAAGCGTTCGAGGTGGGCGAGTTTGTCCTGGCCGTCCTCGGTCGCGCGGAGCCGTTCGAGGATGGGAAGAAGGTCCATCGCGGGCATCGTATCTCCGCCGAAAGACGCCGATCGCTCTGGTAGGGTCCCGCGCGTGGCGGAGGGCCCCGTCATCGACCGGCATGCCGTTCGCGGTGAATGGAAGTACATCGCGTTCGCCGCTGCGGCGTGCGCGCCCGCCGCGTTGCTCCGGGCCGGCGTTTTCTCGATCCCGACCGAGATCGAGACGCTGCTCTACGGGCTCGCGATCCTCGGTGCGGCCTTCTTGCTCTCCTGGGGCGCCGAGGTCGCCCAGCTCGACATCTCTCAGGCGCTGGCGATCGCGTTCCTCGCCTTCATCGCCGTGCTCCCGGAGTACGCCGTCGACCTCGTTTTCGCTTGGAAAGCGGGGACGCAGGACCGTCTCGCCGAAGCCGGCACGCAGCTACTGAACTGCGGGGGAACGGCGGCCGATCCCACGCACTGCCGTGATCTGGCGATCGCGAACATGACCGGCGCCAACCGGCTCCTCATCGGGGTCGGCTGGGCGGTGGTCGTCCTGGTCTGGTGGCGGAAGTCCGGCGAGAAGGAGGTCCATCTGGGCTCGCGCCGTCGCACGGAGCTCGGTTTCCTCTTGCTGGCAACGCTGTGGGCGTTCTCGATCCCTATCCGCGGCAACGTGAGCCTCATCGACTTAGTCGTCCTCGGCTCGATCTTCGTGGCGTACGTCTGGCACGCCGCACTGGAGGAGGCCGAGGAGCCCGAGCTCGTGGGTCCGCCTCTCGCGCTGGCCGCTTTACCGCAAAGACGGCGCCGCATCGCGACCCTGGTCATGTTCCTATTCGCGGCGGGCATGATCCTGATATCGGCCGAGCCGTTCGCACACGGCCTGGTGGAGACGGGCGAGAAGTTCGGAATCGACAAGTTCCTACTCGTGCAGTGGCTCGCGCCGCTCGCGTCCGAGGCGCCCGAGATGATCATCGCGATCCTGTTCGTGCTGAGATCGAAGCCGGGCGCCGGTCTCGGAACGCTGGTCTCGTCCAAGGTGAACCAGTGGTCGCTGCTGATCGCGACGATCCCGCTCGTGTACGCGATCGCGCACCAAGGACTGAGCCCGATGACCCTCGATTCCCGTCAGGTCGAGGAGGTGTTCCTGACCGCGGCCCAGTCCGTGTTCGCGATCGCCGTTTTGGCGAGCCTCTCGATCTCACGCGGCGAGGCGTTGCTTCTGCTCGTCACGTTCCTGGCGCAGTTCGGCTTCGAGTCGACGACCGTGCGCTACGGGTTCTCGGCGTTCTACATCGTGGCCGGGCTGACGATCGCCGCGCGCCAAAAGGAGAGTCGCGACGGTCTCGTTTCGGCGATCCGCGCGGCGTTGACCCCACCGTGGCGCGGCGGTCGCGCGAGCTAGGACGCGACGGGAACGAGCTCTTCCGTGCGGTGGAGCTCGAGCACGAACGTCGCTCCCTCGCCCGGCGTGCTGCGGACGGTGATGTCGCCGCCGATCGCGCGGGCGAGCTGGCGCGCGATGTAGAGGCCGAGCCCCGTTCCGCCCTGGCTCCGTGTCATATGATCGCCGAGCCGCTTGAAGCGTTCGAAGATGCGCTCGGCTTCCTGCGCCGGGATCCCCGGGCCGCGATCCCTGACCGCCACCTCGATCGACTCGCCGCTGCCGGACACGGTCACGTCGATCGGCTGGTCGGCCGGCGCGTACTTGATCGCGTTCGAGACCAGGTTCGACACGATCTGCTCGAGCCACACCTCGTCGCCGCGCGTCCGGTACGCCCCCGGTATGACGGTGAGGCGGATGTCGCGACGGTTCTGCTCGGCGTGGTAGTCGCCGACCACCTTCTCGGCGATCGCCTGGACGTCGACGATCGCTTCGCGGCGCTCCGCCAAGCCACGCTCGATCCGCGAGACCTCGAGCAGGTTCGTGATCAGCCGCTCGAGACGGTCGGCGTGGCGGAGGATCGTGCGGACGCCCTCCTCGCGCTGCGTCTCGTCGAGCGCGGAGCCGAGCTGCAACAGTGTTACGGCCCAGCCCTTGATCGGCGTCAGGGGAGTACGCAGCTCGTGCGACACCGTCGCGACGAAGTCGTCCTTCAACCTCTCGAGCTCGCGCGCCTCGGTCACGTCGCGCGCAACGACGATGAGCATCGTCGGCCGGTCGTCGGCGTCGCGCACGCGCGTGTACGAGCACGACACCCAGCGCGGCGCGCCGGAATAGCTGCGGATCTCGAGGTCCGCGGGGAGGGGGCCGTCGTGTTCGGCCCACGACTCGAGGCACACGCCCTGGCCGTTGGCGTCGCGCACGTCGAGGACGCTGAAGAGATGGGAGCCGACCATCTGAGCCGGCGCGTACCCCGTGATCCGTTCGAGGGCCGGGTTCCAGGTCTTGATCGTGCCGCCCGGTGCCAGGGTCAGGATGCCGTCCGAGGTGCTCCCGACGATGTCGGCCAGCTTTTGCCGTTCCTCCAAGATGGTCTCGAGGAGCGCGGACTTGATCATCGCCCGCGTGGCTTCACCGGCGAGAGCCTCGAGCACTACCGCCTCGCCCTCATCGAACCCTTCCATGCCACCCCGGTTGTAGGTGCAGAGCACCCCGACCACGTGATCGCCGTCGATCAGTGGGGCCGCGAGACAATCCCTGAAGCCGGACCGGTTAAGGGCCGCGGCGAGCGTGGGATCTCCCGTCGCGCCGGTCACCCGGGTCGTCTTGGCGCGCTCGATAATCAACGACCCAAGTGAGGACCGGTCGAGGATCGCGGGCTCCATTGGGAGGATCGGGCTCGTTCCGTCGGAGGCGCGGTGGACGTATCGCGTGTTGCTCTCAAGGAGAATGAGCTCCGCAACCTCGCACGAGAAGGTTCGGCGGATCTCTTCGAGGAAGGCTGGGATCGCGTCTCGCGGGTCGACGGGGTCTGCGAGGATCCGCGAGGCCGTGTGCATCCCCGCCAGTCGCTCCTGATCGACGACCACGGCAGCGTAGCCGCGTGACGCCCAGTGCAACATGGCGAGTGGGACGACGAAGAGAGCAAGCGCAGCGGAACTCCACTGGTACGCGGCCGCGAAGAGCAATCCGAGCGTAATCGAGACGACGTAACCGATCGCCCACGCGTGGCGCAGTCCGGCGAAGTTACGCCACACTGCCCGTAGCCGCTCACCCTGTGCCAGATGGATCACGTACGTGAAAGACGCGATGTTGAAAGCGACGACCGTGGTGATAGCGGCAACCAACGCGGTCGCATTCCGGGGGGACAGCGCCTCGCCGTTGGCCGCGGCTTCGAAGACGATGCTTCCGAGGCCCGCGGCGACCGCCCATTGCGCGACATTGAAGGCCGTCTTTACAGGAGTGTTCTTGCGGACGACGGCGATGATCAACTGCGCAGCAGCGACAACGATCATGAGGACCGGCGTTGGTAGCACGACGATCGTCGGCGCGAGAGCTGCTTCGACCAGCGTCAGTCCGTCGGTGTGTCCCGCGTATCTGAATCGGACGATCAGGTACTCGGCCGCCACGAGGAGGGCGAGGAACGCCGACGCAGCCGGCCATTGGCCGCCAAGCGATTCTCCCGCTCGCGAACCGGCGGATCCCACGAGGAACGCGAGGGCGAGGAGCGTCACTGTGAAGGCGTTGACTCTCGTCGGGACGGCGCGCGGTGAT
>JBIOTQ010000023.1:0-13073 GCA_044866075.1 Actinomycetota bacterium
ACGCCCGCGAGGCGTTGACGCGCGATCTGCCCTCGCTGTTGGATGCGTTCTCGCGGACGACCGCCGCCGCGCCGGCGCCGCCGGATCTCGTCCGGACGCCGTAGCCGCTTCGAGGCGATAAGACGCACGCTCGATGGGTAGGCTGCCTCGGTGAACTCGTTGCTGCGCGGGATCGTCCGCGCCCTCGTTCCCAAACCGGTTCGATCGCGACTGCGCAAAGGGTGGGCGACCGTACGCCGGGCCCGGCGTAACCAGAAGAGCGCCGGGGCGAGACGAGGCGGGTGGACGCGCCGGTTCGAGGTCACCCTGCCGGCTGCGGACGACAATGGACCGCTTACCGGGGCCGTCGCCGAACGACGGCGGCTCATCATCGCAGCACCGTCTCGTCTCCTCGTCCCGCGCCGTCTCGAAGAGGGAGGCCTCGCGGGGTACGAGCCGGAGGGGATCGGATGCATCCTGGCTCTGTTGGAGAGGCTCGAGGACGGTGTCTTCTTCGATGTCGGAGCCAACATCGCACCGTACTCGCTCGTCGCCGCGGCGCTGACGCGCTGGAGGATCGTGTCCTTCGAACCGACGCCCGAGGTAGCGCGGGTGGCCCGGCGGATCCGCAAGCTCAATGGACTGAACTTCGGCATCGAAGAGCTGGCTCTCGACGAGGCGGAGGGACGACGCCGCCTCTATATCTCGAAGACGGACTCGTCCAACTCCCTCAGCAGCACGTTCCGGAGGTGGGAGCGCACGATCGACGTGCGCGTCGATACCCTCGACCGGTTCGTTCGGCGAACGGATATGTGGCCGAGCGTGCTCAAGATCGACACCGAAACCACAGAGCCGGCCGTCCTCAGGGGCGGGATGCACCTCCTCGCAACGCATCGCCCTTGGATCGTCTGTGAAGTTCTGAAAGGGCGAACGGAGACCGAGCTCGAGGACGTGATCGGGCCTCTCGGGTACTTCCGGTATCACATCGGAGAGCGCGGCTTCCTCGCGATGAGCGACCGGTTCGAGGGAGAATCGATCTTTCGGGACTGGCTGCTCGCGCCGACACCCGTTGACGACGATCTCGCGGCCCGCGTCCGCTACTGGGCTGAAGCTTTGGTCTCGTGCGGTCCCGTGCACCCCCACGCCGGAGCACGTTAGAGCAGGTTCAGCTTCTCGAGGTACGGCCAGTAGGACGACGACGTCGTCCGGTAGTCGTAGAGAGAGCCGCCGTAGGCGTGCGCCGCGCGTGTCCCGTTCACGAAGGCGCTCACCTCAGAGGCGGTCACGTCGTTCCCGACCCCCCCGATGATGTGCACCGGCAATCCGGTCAGACGCCGGGCCTCGTTCACGTTGTCGACCGAGTAGCGATACGGGCAGTGCGCGGGGTTCGTCGCGCAATCGGTTCGGTACGACCAGTAGGCCATCGGCAGGACGACGTGCGCCTTCTTACCGATCGACGCCCACGGGAACCCTTGCCACGAGGAAGGGCTCAACGACATGCCGATCGGCGACGGCACGATCGCGGCGATCGTGAACGACGAGCCGGCGCCGCTCCGAACCCGATCGAGGTGCGTCACGATGCCCGAGTTGAACTCGCTGAGGCTCGAGGTCTTGCCCTTGTACTCGATGTCGACGCCGAGCGCGTCGAAGTGATGACCCTGCGGGCTGCGATAGCGGGCGATCGCGACCGTGCGGCGCACGTCGGTATTCATGTATTCGCTGTACGCCGGCAGATACCAGCCGACGACCTTGAGGCCGGCCGCGTGCGCCTCGCGGAGCCAGGCGTCGACGTCGGCCGGGTACACGATGTCGGCCGAGCTGGACCACCGTGCGGTTTGCAGGTACAGCGTCTTGACCCCATGAGATCGCATCGCCGCGATCGCGTTGTGCGGATCGAGCCCGTAGTCGTACAGATCCACCCAGGCGCCGAGATCCTTGAACGCGGCGACACTTATCAGCCGCACGATGAAGCGATCGACCACGACGTTGGTTCCTCGAGACGCCGAGCGCTTCTTCCCCTTCACGATGATGCGGAGCGTGTGGATCTTGTCGCTCATGTTGCGGAGGCTCCGCAGAACGCCGAACCGCGTGCTCGCTGCGTAATTGTCGTACGTCTTCTTCAGGACTCCGTCGACGTACATCTCCGCGATCCCTTGACCCGGACCCACGGCGGTGACCCAGTCGATACCGGGACCGCGGAACGTGAAGTAGACGTTGGCGCCGGCCATGTCGCTGACGGCGAACGCATCCCCCGAGGCCGCGGGGGAGCCCGCCCGTCGCCACTGGAACCGGACGGCGGGGGAGCTCGTCCGGACGCCGCCCACCGTGAACGCATCGACGACGATCAGCGTGTTGCTGGAGGCTGCGCGTCGCTGTCCTTCGACGCGGAGCGAGAAGGAGTGGCGACCCGCGCCGAGGCCCGAGAAGGTCCGCCCCGTCCGGTACCGGCGCGTCGAGGCGTACTGGTCGAACGTGCCTTTCGAAACGCCGTCGATGAAGACCGTCGCTTTGCCCTGGTCGGGGCCGCGCATCGAGAACCACGTGATGCTCGGCCCGCTGAAGCTGTAGCGCGCGTAGGCGCCGCGGCTCCGCTCGACGGCGTACGAGCCTCCGTACGCGGCGGGATCCGACGTGATCCGCCAGCGGAAGGACGCCGCGGCGCTCGTCTCTTCCTGTAACACCGACGTCCGGAACAGGCGCTGCGTGAACGCGGCGGGCTCGCCGGATAAGTCGGTGACGGGGGGCGGGCCGGCGTCGTTCACGGCCCCGCCGTACACCTGGCCGGGGATGAGCGTCGCCGACGGCGTAAGGGTCACGGTTCGCGCCGGCCCCGCGGTGCAGGACACGACGGCGTTGCCGGCCGACAGGCAGCGGAGCGAGGCCGCCAGGTTCGTCGACGATCCCTCGAACCGGATCCCGAGGTTATCCGCCGTGACGTTCTGAACGGCCTCGGAGAACGCGAAGGTGAGCGATCCGGTCAACGTCGCCGGCGTGGAGATCGTCACGACCGGCGGGACGCCGTCGGCGGCGTGAGCGCCCGGCGCCGGCACCAGCGCGAGCAGTGCGAGCGCCAGGACCAGCGCGCGGAGTCTCACAGTTCCAATCATCGGGTTCTCATCGCTCCGCTTTTAGCGAGCCGGGCATTCCGGCAGCTCATCCCGAACCTGTTGTGGGCGGCGCGGAAGGGCTCGATACTAGCGGCACTCATGGGACGTGTCGCGAGGTTCGTCGTCCGCCCGCTGGTGGTCGGTCCGTTGGTCGTGCTTCTCGTTGCGGCCGGGATCGGCGCGTTCGCCTTGCGCGGCGAAACGGCCCGGCGGATCGAGCGCCGGCTGCCGGCGCTCGCGTACGACCCGCGCGTCGGGGAACCCGATCCGGTGCATCCACTTTTCTTCTCGCCCACCCCCACGCCGTCGCCGACGCTAACGCCGACGCGCAAGCCGTCACCGAAGCCCGCGCCGAAACCGGCCAGGCGCGTTGCCGGACCGAGCTTGGCCGCGTTCCGCGGCCTGGGCGCGTGGGTCGACCTGTACGACTACGAGTTCGTCGAAGCTGCGCCTGCCGTCGTGGACATGGCGGACCACGGGGTCAAAACGCTGTACCTGCAGACCGGACGGTGGAACAAGCCCGCGCCGGACGACCATCGGAACTTCCAGAACTACGCGGCCGTCGCCCGCTGGCTCGATGCGGCACACGCGGCCGGCCTGAAGGTCGTCGGCTGGTACCTGCCGGCGTACGACGACATCACACGCGACGTGAGACGGACGACGGCGATCGCGAATTACCGCACGCCGTCCGGCGAGTCTTTCGACGGGCTGGGGATCGACGTCGAGTACAAGGGCCAGATGCCGTCGCTCGCCGCCTGGAATAAGGCCGTGGCCACACACGCGAAGAAGGTGCGGGCCGCGCTCGGGAACCGTTACGCGATCGCCGCCATCGTTCCCGCGCCGCTGGCGATGGAGGTCCGGCCGGAGAACTGGGTCGGGTTCCCCTGGAAGTCGCTCGCGGCCGTGTCGAACGTGTTCATGCCGATGGCCTACTGGAGCTTCCGCGACGACTGCAACGAGAACCCGGAGCACTGCGCGTACGGCTACACGAAAGGCAACGTCCAGAGAGTGCGCGCTCTGACGGGCAAGCCGGGCGTCCCCGTGCACGTCATCGGCGGCGTCGGGGACGAGATCTCGCGGGACGAGGTGTCGGACTTCGTCCGCGCGGCCAACACGGTCAACGTCTACGGCGGCTCGCTGTACGACTACCAGACGACGAAAGACGAGTACTGGCCTCTCCTCGGCAAGCTCGACTGACCTGCGGCCGGTTTGCCCGCGCGCGACGCGGACGATGATGCTTGGTACGACATGCCGCGCCTGACGCTGCCCCGGTTGCCCGGCCCTCTGCGGAACGTCAGTATCCCTTCGTCGATGCCCCGCCGGCTCCTGCTGGCGCTGCGGCGCGATCTGACGGTCGCCAACCTGACGGAGCGGCTCGCGTCCGTGCACAAGGACCGCGTCGCGTTCGAACTCGAGACGAAGTCGGCGCTCGCCGGGAAGAAGACCGTCACGTTCGAAGACGTCGATCGCGTGGTCGGACGGCTGGCCACCGAGCTCGCGAAACAGGGGATGCCGCTGGGCGAGCTGGCGGCCGTCGTGCCGTCCAACGGCGTCGACTTCATCCTGACGTTGCTGGCGGTGATCCGCGCGGGAGGCGTCGCCGTTCCCGTCAACCCGATCCTGAAACCGGAGGAGGTCCGGACCCTGGTGTCTTTGGCCGACGCGACGACGTTGATCGGGGACGCGAAGACCTACACGTCCTCAGTCGGTGCGCGCGCGAAGATGCCGAGCATCGAGCGGTGGTTCGCGCTCGGCAAGGTGGCCGGCGCGGTGGACCTGATCCCGCGTGCGCGACGCGTGCGTCAAGCGGTGCCGCCGATGCCGGCCGCGTCGGACACCGTGGTGTCGGTGATGTACACGAGCGGAACGACGGGGCGGCCGAAGGGCGCCCGGCTCACGAACGACGGGTTGCTGTCCATGCTGTCGCCGGCGGCGCTGCAACCGACAGGCTTGCCGCTCACCGTCCGCACCGCGGTCACGGCGTTGCCGATCGCGCACATCATGGGGTTGTCCTCCGCCGTGGGACTGATGATGGCCGGGATCACGAATCGGATGTTCGGGCACTTCGACGCAGCGAAAGTGCTCGACGTGATCGAGCAGGAAGAAGCGGAGATGTTCGTCGGCGTTCCGGCGATGTACCGCGCGATGCTCGAGGCCGGCGCCGAAGAGCGCGACCTTACCAGCGTGAAGGTGTGGGCGAGCGCCGCCGACGTGATGCCGCGCGATCTCGCGAAGCGCTTCCAGAAGATGGGCCGTCTCGCCGGGCCCGTGCCCGCGCTCTTCCTCGAGGCGTACGGGATGGTCGAGCTCGCCGGAGCGGCGATGGCGAAGGTCACGCCGCCGGGACCGGTGCAGATGCCGAAGAGGTTCGCGGGGATGCCGGTTTTCCCCTACCGGGTGAAGGTCGTCGACACGAAAGGCAAGGAGCTGCCGCGCGGCAAGGTCGGGGAGCTTTGCGTGCGCGGGCCCGGCGTGCTCGAGGGCTACCACCGCGACCCGGAGGCCACGGGCAAGGTCCTCGAAGGGGGATGGCTGCGGACCGGCGATCTGGCGCGCATCGGGCCGCTCGGCACCGTGTTCTTCGAAGGGCGCCAGAAAGACGTGATCAAGGTCGGCGGCTACTCCGTGTTCCCCGTCGAGGTCGAGGAGGAGATCCGCCAGCATCCGAAGGTCGCCGACGCGGCGGTGCTCGCGATCGCCGACGAGACGAAAGGCAGTGTCGTGGGCGCCGCGGTGGTGCCGAAGAAGGGCGCGGCGCTGAAACCGGCCGACCTCGAGCGATGGGCGAAGAAGGAGCTGGCCGCGTACCGGCGGCCGAAGCGCTGGATCGTGGTGAAGCAGTTCCCGCGCGGCTCGACGAAGAAGGTCGACAAGAAGAAGCTCGCCGCGCGATTCGACGGGAAGCCCTGATGTCGGGGAAGGAGCGCGTCTCGACCGTCTATCTCGGCCAGTTCACCGAGGCACACGCGGAGGCGATCGCGAAGGCGCTCGAGGACGCCGGCATCATCTGGTGGCAGAAGGGGGCCGGGCGGGTGGCGAAGATCCTCTTCGCCGGCGACTGGGGCGTGCGGTTGTTCGTCGACGAGAGGCGGCTGGACGAGGCGCGCGAGATCGCGCGCGCACACGGATGGATGCCGTGACGTACGCCGACGATCCGCCGGTGAAGGAGTTGCTCGCCCGCATCGACGAGCTGACGGCCGGCGACGCGCCCGACGTTTCCGCGATCGGCCGCGCGCTGGCCGAGCTCGCGACCGACGAGGAGTACTTCGCTCCGCTCGTCGCGCAGCTCGCGCCGGACGACATGGGCGTGATCGGGCTGCACATGCCCGAGCGCGGCCCCCGCCTCTTTCTGTTCCACCGGCCGCGCGGTGTGATGAGCTACGTCCATTCGCACGGCACGTGGGCCGTCGTCGCACCGGTTCGCGGTGTCGAGACGCATAGGCGATACCAGGCCTCGCGTGCTCCCGACGGCCGGGCGGACATCGCGGTCGCGGAAGAGCTCCGCCTGGTCCCGGGCGATGCCGCCGCGATCATGCCGCCCGACGACATCCACTCACACGGGCACGCCGGTGGGGACGACGAGCCCGCGTACGTGCTGATCATGACGGGCGACGACCAGCTACGTTTTGCCAGGCGCGAGTACGACGCAGAAGCCGGGACCTACCGCGACCTGCCGCCGGGCGAGTTCGGGCAGCTGAACCTGCCGTAGGGCATACCAGGCATCGCCCGATGGGAATCGCCTGCTCCGGAAGGAGTAGGAGTGTCTGAGCGACTACACCCGGTGGAGTACTCGGTCTCACGACGGGTCGGCGACGACGAGCGCGAGCTCCCGCACTAGCCTGGTGCTGTGATGACGATCGAAGACGCGGCCCGGTCGGGCACCGCCTGGCCGGCATGGCTCACCCGGCGACGCGCGGACTTTGGGATCCTCGCTCTCGGCGCGTTCCAGATCATCGGAACACACTTCGCGGCGCAGGAACAGCACGGCCACGAGGCCCTCGACGGGTGGGCGTACGCACTCCTCGCGCTGCCGCCGCTCGCGCTCATGGCCCGCCGCCGTTTCCCCGGGACGGCACTCGTCGCAGTCTTCCTCGCAACGCTGACGTATAGGCTCCTCGACTACCCGCAGGGACCCGTGTACTTGCTCCTGATCGTGGCCCTGTTCTCCGCGATGATCCGGGGGCGCCGGCTCGTCGCGTGGACCGTCCTCGCCGCCGGATACGTCGCGTTCCTCTGGCTGCCGGATCTGTCCGGTGCCGAGGGACCCCCTTCGAGCGGCGCGATCGCTGGTCTCGCGGCATGGCTGCTCCTCCTGGGGACCCTCGCAGAGATCGCGCGGGCGCGGCGCGAGCGCGCGGGCGAGATCGCGCGGACCCGGGCGGAGGAGGCGCGTCGCCGCGCAAGCGAGGAGCGCCTGCGCATCGCGCGCGAGCTCCACGACACGCTCGGTCACCATCTTTCTTTGATCAACGTCCAGTCGGGCGTCGGTCTCCACCTGATGGAACAGCACCCCGAGCAAGCGCGCAGCGCCCTGACGGCGATCAAGGACGCGAGCAAGGAAGCGCTCACCGAACTGCGGTCCGTCCTCGCCATCCTCCGCCAGGTCGACGAGGACGCTCCGCGCACGCCGGCGCCCAGCCTGAGCCGTCTGGACGACCTGGTGTCGCGGTCGACGTCGGCCGGACTCGCCGTCGAAACGCGCGTCGAGGGAGACACGCGGCCGCTCCCGTTCGGCGTCGATCTGGCTGCCTACCGGATCGTGCAGGAGGCGCTGACCAACGTCGCCCGCCACGCCGGTGCGGCGCACGCGTCGGTCCACGTTACGTACGGCGAACGAGACGTGACGGTGGAGGTCGAGGACGACGGACGTGGCGCGTCTTCGCACGGCGCGTCGCGCGACGGCGCCGGCAAGGGCGGCGGGACCGGGATCCCCGGGATGCGCGAGCGCGCGACGGCTGTGGGCGGAGAGTTCGAGGCCGGTCCTCGACCGGGCGGCGGGTTCCGGGTTCGGGCCCGGCTCCCCGTGGACGGCGCAGGGTGATACGGGTCCTGCTCGCCGATGACCAGGCGCTCGTGCGCGCGGGTTTCCGCGCGCTTCTCGATGCTCAGAACGACATCGAGGTCGTCGGCGAGGCGGCCGACGGCGAAGAAGCCGTACGGATGGTGAGGACCGCCGACCCCGACGTCGTGCTCATGGACATCCGCATGCCGCGTCTCGACGGACTGGAGGCGACGCGGCAGATCCTCGCGGACGAGAAGATCGACGACGTCAACATCGTGATCCTCACCACGTTCGAGGTCGACGAGTACGTGATCGAGGCGATCCGTTCCGGCGCCCGCGGGTTCCTCGTGAAGGACACCGAGCCCGATGAGCTGATCCGCGGTGTGCGTGCCGCTGCGCGCGGCGAGCCCATGCTCTCCCCGGGCGTGACGCGCCGGCTCATGGAACAGGTTTCCTCCAAACCGCGCCCCAACGAGACGACGCGCGCCCTGGCGACCGTGATGTTCAGCGATATCGTTTCCTCGACCGAACGCGCCGCCGAGTTGGGGGACGCCGAGTGGCGTGCGTTGCTGGATCGTCACGACGCGATCGCCCGGGACGAGCTGCAGCGCCACGGTGGCCGGCAGGTGAAGACCACCGGGGACGGTTTCCTCGCCGTCTTCGATGCGCCGGCCGAGGCGATCCGGAGCGCGTCGACCATCCGCCAGAACATCCGCGCCATCGGCGTCGAGGTGCGCATGGGGCTGCACACCGGCGAGGTGGAGCTGCGTGGGGACGACGTCGGAGGTATCGCCGTGCACATCGCTGCCCGCGTGTCGGCGGTCGCCGGTCCCGGTGAGATCCTCGTGTCGAGCACCGTGAAGGATCTCGTCGTCGGATCGAGGATCCGGTTCGTCGATCAAGGCGTCCGGGCGCTCAAAGGCATCCCGGAGGAGTGGCGCCTCTTCAGCGTGGACGAGCCGGCGCGATGATCCATGTCCTCCTGGCCGACGACCAGGCTCTCGTGCGAGCCGGCTTCAAGTCGCTGCTCGACGCGCAGGAGGACATCGAGGTCGTGGGAGAAGCGGGTGACGGCGAGGAGGCGGTGCGGCTCGCGAAGGATCTCGCGCCCGACATCGTTCTCATGGACATCCGGATGCCCGCTCTCGACGGGCTCGCCGCGACGCGGATCATCACCGAGGATCCGGGGCTCGAAGGCGTGCGCATCGTGATCCTCACGACGTTCGACGTCGACGAGTACGTCTTCGAAGCGATCCGCGGAGGGGCCAGCGGTTTCCTCGTGAAGGACACAGAACCGGCGGAGCTGATCCAAGCGGTCCGTGTGGTCGCGAACGGCGAGGCGCTCCTCTCGCCCGGCGTAACGCGACGGTTGATCGAGGAGTTCGCGTCCCGCGCGAAGGAGTCCACGCCCGCGCGGACCCTCGACGTGCTCACCGATCGCGAACGCGAGGTGATGTCCCTGGTCGCGGAGGGACTCACGAACGACGAGATCGCTCAGCGACTCGTCGTCAGTCCCGCGACGGCCAAGACCCACGTCAGCCGGGCGATGATGAAGCTCGGAGCGCGCGACCGTGCGCAGCTCGTCGTCCTCGCCTACGAGTCGGGCCTGGTCCGGCCCGGCTGGGCCGAATGAGCTCGCTGCTCCTATCGGCGTAGTGGGGCGACACGAACCTCCTCCCAACGGAGTACGTGAGAACGCCCTCGCCGTCCGACGACGCGCGAGATCCCGAGACGCAAGATGGGATCGGTACGACGAGGAGGTGTTCTGAGATGTTGGCTTACTGGGGCGGACCGCACGGTGGACCGTGGTTCCTTCTGTTCCCGCTGTTCTGGTTCACGGTCATCGTCGTGGCGATCTTCCTGTTCCGACGCGGCCGGCCGGGATGGCGTTCGGCCTCCGCCGAGGTGATGCTCGGCGAGCTCTTCGCTCGGGGTGAGATCTCCGAGGAGGAATACCGCAAGCGTCGCGAGGTCTTGCGGCGCAAGAGCTGAACGAGCAAGAGTCTCGACATAGGCGGCAACGGAAGCGTTGCCGCCTATGGGCATAGGTTGGATGCGCGCCGCGTTGGAACCCGGCAGGAGGCAAAGCATGCGCTACGCGCCGTGGGACGAGTTGAACGGCCGGCCGAACATCATCGTCGACGGCTACCCGGCCGACGGGACGCTCATCACCCTGTCGCACTGGAAGGGGAGTGGCTCGCCGGAGGAGCTCGCCGACGATCTGTCGACGCAGATCGCGTTCCGCTACCTCGATCGTCCCGACATGAAGGTCGACGCCGAGCTCGTCTCCAACAACCACTTCGACGAAGACGGCCTGTCCGGGATCTACGCGATCCTGCATCCCGACGAGGCGCTGGCGCGACGCGAGAGGATCATCCAGGTCGCCTCGGCCGGCGACTTCGGCGTGTTCACCGACCGCGACGCCGCGCGTGTCGCCTTCGCTTTGATGACGATGGCCGACGAAGACCGCTCGAACCTCGGCGGCGACGTCTTCTCCAAGCCGTACCCGCAGCAGTCGGCCTTGTTCTACGAGGAGGGCCTCGCGCGTTTCCCGGAGATGCTCGAACATCCGGATCGGTTCAAGGGGTTGTGGCAGCTCGACGACGCGTGGTTCGAGCGCGACGACGAACGCGTTCGCAGCGGCGCGATCACGATCGAAGAGCGGCCCGAGATCGACCTCGCGATCGTGCGCCTGCCGGATGATACGGAGGCCGCGTTCCCGTCCGAGTTCTCGCTACTCGGATGCCACCAGTCGGCGATACACAATCGGACACGCCTGAACCGCGTCGCACTAATCCGCGGCGACGAGTACGCGGTGCGCTACCGATACGAGACCTGGGTTCGATACGTGAGCGCACCGGTCATGCCGCGCGTCGATCTCGCGCCCCTAGCCGCGGAGCTCACTGCCCGGGAGACGGGCGGCAGCCGCTGGGACTTCGACGGCAACAGCGACCTCACGCCGTGGTTGAAGGCCTCGGCCGGAAGCTCGCTGACGGCGGCCGATTTCATCGCTTCGGTCGATGCCTTCTTACGCCGGGCCGCTGCGTAGCCGACGCTAGAATCGTCACGCCCCCGTATCCCAATTGGCAGAGGAGCGCCCCTTAAAAGGGCCTCAGTGTGGGTTCGAGGCCCACCGGGGGCACCTCTTTTGACGCGATCCCCGCGCTCCCGCCGCGGCGCCCAGCGGGGTCCTCGCCGGGATGTTAGTTCTCGTCGTCGATGTCCGGGTTATATCCCCCTGAATGCACACCCGAATCGATCGATCGCCAGATCGCGGAGCGAGCGGCGCATCGCTACGGCATCTTTTCGCGGGACGAGGCGATGCATTTGGGGGCTACGCGATACATGATCGAGTGGCGCCTCGAGACAGGCCGCTGGGAGCGGCTATCGAGCGGTATCTACCGGCTGGCCGGTGTTCCATCTTCATGGCGGCAAACGATGTTCGCTGAGACCTTGGGCTGGGGAAAAGAGGCTGTCGCCTCATACCGATCCGCAGCGTGCCTCTGGGTCCTACCGGGTTGCAGCGGTGAGGTCGTCGAACTGACGATTCCCACTCAGCGCCGAAGGCGATCGTCCAGAGCCATCATCCATCGAGTGAGATCGTTCCCGGCGGCCGATCGCTCCGTAGTTGATGCGATACCGGTCACCACACCCGCCCGGACGATCATCGACATCGCTGCCGTCGTCAGCGCCGAGACGGTCGAGGAAGCGCTGGACGATGCGCTGCGCCGACGACTGGTCTCGCTACCGAGGCTGCGCTGGAGGATTGATGAGCTGGCCGGCCGAGGGCGTCCAGGTATTGGAGCGATCCGCCGACTGGTTGCCGCTCGCGAGAGCGCCGCCGATGTACCTCAGAGTGTGTTCGAGACCAGGCTCGCTCGTCTCCTAAACCGACTCGGGCCGGCGCGCGCTGTTCGCCAGCATGCGGTACGAGACGGCGGTCGAGTTGTGGCGGTCGTCGACTTCGCTTACCCGGAAGCCAAGGTGGCAGTCGAAGCCGACGGATATCGTTGGCACTCGAGCCGCGCGCGATGGGAGCACGACCTCGCTCGAAGGAATGCGTTGAGCAAGCTCGGATGGTCCGTTGTCCACGTAACGTGGGAGCAGCTGAGGAAAACGCCCACCGATGTCCTCGACGACGTGCGAGCGAGACTCGGCCGGTGAACGCTCGTTTTGTCACACGTCGGCTACGCCGCTACCGTGCCGCTCGATGATCGACCTGACGCGTGACGGTGAGCTCGCGACCTTGCGTTTGGCGAATCCGCCCGTCAACGCGCTCGGGCCGGAGTTCATGGAGACGATCATCGCCGGGCTCGACGACGCCGAGGCGTCCGACGCACGTGCGTTGATCGTCACAGGGGAGGGCGTCGCCTTCTCGGCCGGCGCCGATCTCTTCCGCGTGCTCGACGCGTCGAGCGAAGACATCGCAGGCGGTATCGGCACGATGTCCCGCATGTTCGAACGGCTCTTCCGGTTCCCGAAGCCGACCGTCGCCGCTGTGAACGGACACGCCATCGCGGGTGGGGCGGTACTGACGTGCGCATGCGATTACCGGGTCGCGAGCGAGGGCGCGCATCGGATCGGCTTCTCCGAGCTGGCCGTCGGTTTGCCGTTCCCGCGCTGGGCCCTCGAGATCCTGCGATTCGCCGTCGGTTCGCAACACGTGCGCGACCTCGCGCTCGTTGCGCGAAACCTCTCCGTCGACGACGCGGTGCGGACCGGAATGATCGACGAGGTCGTTCCCGCCGCCGACCTGATGGATCGCGCGGCGGCGACGGCCCGGCGCCTCGCGCGGGTGCCGAGCGAGACCTACGCGCTCACGAAATCGGCGTTACTCGCTCCGGTAGTCGACCGCGTTGAGAGACTCGGCCAGAAGCACGACGACGACTGCGCCCGGCTGTGGGCGCGGGGCGACGTGCAGGCCGCGATCCGGGCGTTCCTCGAGCGAACGGTCGGCAAGGCAGCGCGCTGAACCGCGGGCGCCC
>JBIOTQ010000024.1:0-21941 GCA_044866075.1 Actinomycetota bacterium
GCGTGTTCGGCTTCGACGCGCACGGACGAAGACGGCGCCGGAGATCGCAACGCGCGTGCCATCGCTTGGATGTGCTCCGGCCCGGTTCCGCAGCACCCGCCGAGGATCGAGACGCCGGCGCCGAGGAAGGCTGCGGCGTGCTCCGCGAAGTATTCGGGCGTCGCGGGATACAACAGCCGCCCGCCGAAACGCGCGGGGCCACCGGCGTTCGGCATCGCGGCGAGCGGCGTCCCCTTCGTGTGCGGGCGCATCGCGGTGATGATGCGCAACACCTGGGACGGACCCTGCGAGCAGTTCACGCCGATCGCATCGACGTCGAGTTCGGCGAGCCGGCGCGCGACGTCCTCCGGCGCGTCGCCGAGCGGCGTGCGGTCGTCTTGCGTGAAGGTGAACGACGCGAGGATCGGGAGATCGGGAGCGACCGCGCGTGCGGCTGCGATCGCGCACTCGATCTCGGCGATGTCGGAGTGCGTTTCGATCGAAAGGAAATCGACACCCGCGTCCGCGAGTGCGGCGATCTGTTCCGCGAAAGCGGCGGTGGCTTCTTCCGGCTGCACGCGACCATACGGAGCGAGACGCACGCCGAGCGGACCCACCGACCCGGCGACGAGCACGTCCGGTATGACGCGCGCGAGCTGTGCGCCGGCCGCGTTCAGCTCCCGGACGGTGTCGGCCAGGCCGTGCTTGTCGAGCTTGTACCGGTTCGCGCCCCAGGTGTTGGACTCGACGAACCGCGCGCCGGCCTCGGCGAACGCACGGTGGATCCCGGCGACCAGCTGCGGTTGCGACCGGTTCAGCTCGTCGAAGCACGCGTCCGCGCCCACCCCGTGGGCGACGATGCTCGTGCCGGTGCCGCCGTCCCCGAGCAGCGGTCCTTCGGCGAGCAGACGTTTGAAGGCGGGCCGGTCCATAGGAAACCCCTAGCGTAGCGAGGCGGTCGGTTCGGTGACGAACACTTTCGGGCACGGCGTGGCGGCGGCTTATCATCCCGCCGTGGCCGACGAGAACGAAGGCGACCGCCTCTACGCCCTCTCCCTGGAGGAGTTCACGGCCGCGCGCGACGCGCTCGCGGCGCGGATGCGCAGCGCGGGCGACGCCGCGGAGGCGAGCCGCATCAAGTCCTTGCGGAAACCGACCACGCCCGCCTGGGCCGTCAACCAGCTGGCGCGCCGGCAGAGCGATCTCGTCGCGCAGTTGATCGAGGGGAGCGAGCGGCTGCGCCTGGCGCAGCACGAGCTGCTCCAAGGGGGCCCGGCCCAAGCGGTCTGGGAGGCGACGCTCGCCGAGCGCGAGATACTCGCGCGGCTCTCGCACGAAGCGGAACGCATCCTCGCGGGCGCGAACTACGGCGCGACGCGGGGGATGCTCGACCGGATCTCGGATACCCTCGCGGCGGCCGCTGCAGACGAGGCTGGGCGCGCGGTGCTGCGTCGCGGGATCCTCACCCAGGAGATGCGCCGCGCGGGCTTCGGCGACATCCTCGGCCTCTCGTCGACGGCGCCGCCGCGAGAGCGCGCGAAGCCGGCGCGCGAGAAACCGCGCCCCGCCCCGAAGCCCGGCAAGGCCGGCGCGCCGACCGCCAAAGCGGTCCTCGAGGCCGAGCGCGACGCGGCTCGTCTCGCGCGCGAGGCCGACCGGGCCGAGACCGAAGCCGAGCGCCTGGCCCGCGCGGCCACGAAAGCCGAGCAGGAGGCCGCGTCTCTCCGTCGGCGTCTCTCGACGGCCGAGCGTGATGCATCGCGCGCGCGCGCCGACGCCGACGCCGCGCGCAAGGACGCCGCATCTACACGGCGTGCTGCCGAGAAGGCCACGGACCGCTACGACAAGCTCGGCGGGTCTCGTCGCCGCGGATGAGATCCCGTCCGGTCTGGGACGACGCGCTCGGTGATGACGAGCTCCGCGTCCTCGATCCCGGGCCGGCCGACCTCCTGACGACGCCCGACGTTCTCGTGATCGGCGGCGGCGCCGTCGGACTCGCCGCGGCCGTGATGTGCCGTCGTGCGGGGCTCGGCAGCGTGCAGGTGATCGAACGCGATCGCTGCGGCGCCGGACCGTCGGGGTCTGCGGCCGGCGGCATCTCACCGGTGATGCACGCGGTCGCGCATCCATCGTTCGTCGAGATGGCGCACGCCAGCCTCGCCCTGCACCGCGCTCTCGACGTCGAGTGGGGAGGCGCCATCGGGGTGGAGACACTGAACTGGCTCATCGTGAGCCCGGAGCGCATCCACGGGGAGGCGCTCGACGTACCGGGGATGGAGGCGGTTGACGAGGCGCGGGCCCGAGAGATCGAGCCGTTCCTCGGAGAGGCCGGAGGCGCCATCCAGGTCCGCGATCAGGCGTGGGTGCACCCGGTGCGGCTGGCCGTCGCGCTGGCGCAGCGCGCGGGGTCGGTCGCCACGCGCGTCGAGATGACCGGACTCGTGAGCGACGCCGGTCGCGTCACGCGCGTCGAGACGTCCGCGGGGGCGATCTCCCCCGGCGCCGTGATCCTCGCGACGGGAACGTGTCCGCCCGACATCGCGACCGTCCCGCACATGATCGTGAAGGGACACCTGATCGCGACCGAGCCACTTCCCGTTCAGGTCCGCACGGCTTTGGCGTCCACGATCATCGTGATCCCGTTCGCCGACGGCACGCTGGTGGCCGGCGGCACCTTCAACCCCGGCGACACCTCTCCGGCCGTGGACGACGACGTGGTCGCGGTCGTCCAGAAGGAAGTCGAGCGGCTCCTCCCGGCCGCCGCGGGGATCCCTGTGGCCCACACCTGGGTCTGCTTCCGGCCGGGGACGATCGACGAGATGCCGGTGATCGACCGGATCCCCCGCCTCGACAACGCCTGGATGTCGGTCGGCCACTTCCGGACCGGGCTCATGATGGCCCCGGAGGCCGGTCGCGCGGTCGCAGACTGGGTCGCGACAGGCTCATGCCCGGTCCCACTTGAGGCGTTCGCGCTGGCTCGGTTCGCCTCGCCGTCCTGACCGAGCACCCCGCCTGGCGTTTTCGCAGGGAGGAATGGTAAGAATCGCCGGTCGCGCAGACATTCCGACCGCGCAGAAGGGTTTCCAGGGACCGTCGCGGAACTCCGATGAGGGAGGCTTCCGTGGCCGACGTCACGACAGCTAGACCAGGGCCCAGGGTAGGAAGCACGCGCCGGGAACGGGTGAGGGCTGACGGCGCGAGCGGGACGTACCGCACGTTCCCCGCTCGGCTTCCCGCGATGCTCACCGCACTCGCCGGCGGCTTCCTAATGCTTGGCGCCCTCGGCGCGGCCGTTCGCGCCACTGCAGTCGTCGAGAGCAGCGACGACCCCCGGCCTGTCGGCGCCTGGCTCGGGTACCGCCAGGGAATGGGCTGGGTTCTGTTCGTTCTCGGCGTTGCGCTCGTCGCCGCCTCGCTGGCCTGGATCGGGCGCCGGCGCATGCTCAAGCTCGGTGCCTTCGCGCTCGCCGGTGTGAGCATCGCCCTGATCGCCACGCGCCTCCTCGCGTTCGACGACCGCGCGCGGAGCATGGCGGCGGTCGCCAGCCGCACGCCGCGGTACGTGGGCTTCCACGCCGGCTTCGGCTGGGGCGCGTGGTTGCTCCTGGCCGGCGCGATCCTCGCGGGCTTCGGCCTTCTCACCGGGCTCCTGCGCGAGCTCGATCTCCGGAAGGGGATCGACGGGTGAAGCGCAACCTCGGGCTCCACGCGATCGCGCTCATGATGGTGCTGACCGCGTGCGGTACGACGGTGCTCGCGCGCAAGATCGAACCGGCCAGCGTCCCGACGATCGAGCCGACGGACGTCCGCGCGACCCAGCTCACCAAGGGCTCGCAGGGCGCGGTGAACATCGGTCGCGGGGTCTCCGTTCCCGCCGCGGAACGCTGCGCGACCACGTCCGATCCGGCTCACGGCTACACCGCGGACAGCATCAAGTGGGGGACGATCATCCCCCTCTCCGGTGCGCTGCGTCCGCTCGGCGAGCAGACGGCGCGCGTGATGCGCGTCGCGGTCGCCTATCTGAATTCCATCCGCTCCGTCCCCGGCGGCTTCGACTGGAGCTGCCCGACGCGGCCGGGCATCTGGGGCCGCAAGGTCGAGCTCAAGGTCCTCTCCCTGAACCAGAACACCCAGGACGAGGCGGCCGCCGCGATGCGCCGCCTGATCGACGTCGAGCACGTCTTCCTCGTGCGCGATTGCTACCTGCAGTCGAACCTCATGGGCCCGGCGACGCAGTACCAGAACTCCAAGAAGGTCCCCGGGATCTGGTGTTACTTCTCCGAGAGCCGCTTCCCGCGCCTGATGCCCTGGAACTTCGCACCGGGCACGGATCTGTTGAAGGTCGCGGCGATCCACACCGGCTACCTGATGAACAAGCGCGGGCTGAAGCGCCTCGCGATCCTGTCCGATCCATCGCTCAAGGACAATCAGGTCGCGGTCGTCAAGCGGATCTTCAAGAACATCAACGGATACGAGATGCCCGACCGCTGCGTCGCGTACAAGAAGGCGCAGGAAGCGCCGGGCGGCATGCAGTCCGAGATCCAGCAGATCCGCACCTGCTACGCAGACGTCGACTCGCAGAACCCGAGCCCGAACTCCGTCATCGCGCTCGACGCCCTGAACGGAGTTTTCGGCGCGCTCTCTGCGGAGAACGCCGGCTGGGGCATGCGGACCTCGGGCGTGCAGTGGGCGTGCGCGACGTGCTGGGTGCAGACCCTCGCCGACGTCTGCGACCAGGCGTGCACGGGGATGCTGACCGACTGCCAGGCGTTGCCGTGCATCCCGTGGTCGAACCTGCCCGCAGCGGAGACGCTGCGGAACGTGCGCCGCCAGTATCTGCCGAACGAGCCGGAGGACGTCTTGACGTACGGCCCGATCGCGATCACGCTCGGCCTCGGGTTGTGGACCGGGATGACAGGGCCGAAGCTGACCCGGCCGGGTCTGATCAACACGGTCGGCAATCTCCGGAACTGGGACGCGGGGATCGGGCCGATCCTGAACACGAGCTCGTCCGATCATTTCGGCGGGAAAGCGATCTGGTTCGTGAAGTTCACCGGCCGCGGCTTCGACGACTTCTCGAGCGGCTTCCTGACGTTGTCGGACGTCAAGGTCCCCGAACGGTTGACGACGAACTGAGCCGATGAGAGCCAGAAGGATCATCACCGGAGCCGTCCTCAGCCTCATGATCGTCGCGCTCACTGTGCCGCCGGTCGGTGCGGAGGAGGCGACCGAGCTGACGTACTCGATCAAGGACGCCCGCGCGTTCCTGTGGCAGATCCACTACCCGCAGTCGACCTTCATCAGCGAGTTCTACGGGCCCTGCAACCCGGAGACCGATCCCTTCAAGTGCGATCGCACGGCGTACGACCAGACGCCGGGGTCGTGCGGGGATCAGGCGCTGGGGCGCAAGGCAGAAGCCCCCGAGACGCCCACCGCCGGCGAGCTGGAGGATGCCGTCACCGAACCCACCGAGGGCGTGGGGGCCGCGGCGGACTGGCCGCGCGGGAACCCGGTCACGGTGCTCCATAGCGTTGCGATGGGCCATCTCGGCCCGTCCGAGTCGGGCGGGTTGGGATCGATGTACTACGTCGACAACTCGGGGCGCCGCGAGACGCGAGCCCACGTCGAAAGCGACGGATTCGTGTCGAACCGCAACGACTACGAGGAACGCTGCGCGGCCGTCGACGCGGCGTCCGAGTCGAGCGACTACGGCGCGCCGTTCGCCGCGCACATGCTCTCGCGCGCCGACCAGACGCCGGCGACATACAACATGTCGTCGTTCACGACGGTCGAGGCGTCGGGCATGACGTACCCGCCGGGGCAGCCGAAGGAAGGCGTCTCGATCGTGAAGCTGTGGCAGGCGAACGGCCGCGTGAACGGTCTTCTCACGTCGACCGTGCGCGCGTTCAGGCTCGCGGACCAGATCACCGTCGACGCGGTCCGTTCGATCGTCTCGTTCTCGTCCGACGGAACCAGGAAGGGTCTCAAGGTCGCGGCGAAGACCGAGGCGCTCGGGATAACGCTCGGCGGCATGAAGCTCGCGTCGCTCGCGGGGAACCAGATCATCGACCTCAGAGGGGGGTCGTTCCTCGGCGTCCTTGCGCCGGTCGTTCAGGAGACCGCCGACGGCCGCAACATCACGGTCCGTGCGCCGGGCCTGTTCCTCGCGGCGAACACGACGTTGAACGAGCTTCCCATCCCCGAAGATCCGTTCCAGTACGAGGACCCGCTGGCAGAGATCCGCGGACCGATCGGCGACGCCCGCGACGAGTTCTGCGTCGGGTCCGGGCGCGACCCGTCGCAGTCGATCGCGAAGGATGGTTGCCGCTTGAGCCTCGGCGGCAAGCTGTTCCCCGGCCAGGTCGTGTACGTCGCAGGCGCGATCCTCGACGCGAGCGTTGGGCGCGGCCCGGTCTTCGGCCTTCCGCCGCTCCCGCCGCTGCCGGAGCTCCCCGTGCCGCCGCTGACGCCTGGCCTCACGCCTCCCACGATCACGAACCCCGGGCTCATCACCGCGCCGCCTCAGCAGCCCGTCGGTCAGACGCGGTTCGTCGTCCGGGAGCTGGCCGGCAGCCCATGGCCGCTCCTCACGATCCTGCTGTTCTCGGCGCTCGGGCTCCTGGCCGTCGCCGGTCGATGGTCGATGCGTTACCCGTGGGCGCAATCGCTCGCCCGCGTTCCGCCGTTCCCGGCCGTCGGCTGGGCCTACCGCGCGTTCCTGAAGGACTGAGCGGATGCTGCTCGCTGCCACGAAGTTGCCGGTCGTCGAGGTCGCCTCATTCGGGCTCGCCCGCGGCGCGGTGTACGCGTTGCTCGCGCTCGGCCTAGTTCTGATCTATCGCACAACGGGATGCACGAACTTCGCGCACTGGGGGATCGGCCTGTCGGGCATCGTCGTTTACTTCCTCCTGACCAGCAAGGCCGACGTGTCCTCGCCGCTCGCGGCCGCAATCTCGATCGCGGCGTGCGCTGCAATCGGGGCCGCGGCCTACAAGCTCGTGTTCCGGTTCGTGAAACGAACGAATCAGATCGTGCTGATCCTGATCGCGCTCGGCGTCGCGCAGTTCTTCGTCGCCGCGGCCGCCATGGGCTTCGGTTTCGAAGCGACCACCGTCGTGCCGCCGTGGTTGCCGGTGTCGCGTATCAAGGTGGGTGACGCCGCTCTGCTGTCGACGCAGGTCATCGCCGCGGCGACCGCGATCGCCATCGCGCTCGCGTTCCTGCCGTGGTTCCGCTATTCGCGCACTGGGCGCGCGCTGCGCGCCGTCGCGCAGAACCGTGAAGCGGCGTCGCTCGCGGGGATCGACGAGCACCGCTACTCGATGATCGCGTGGGGGATCGGGTCCGCGCTCGCCGGGCTGGCGCTCCTGCTGATCATCCCGCACTCGGCCGGACAGCGGGGCGGCGTCATCATCTCCTCCGACGTCACACCGTTCGGCATCTACCTGATCCCGTCGTTCGGGGCCGCGCTCGTCGGAGGGATGGTGAACCTTCCTTTGGCGGTGGTCGGCGGGTTCGTTTTTGGGCTCTCGCAGGAGATGCTCATTCTCGCGCCGTCTCCGTGGGGTGGGCTGCGATCGATGATCGCCGCGATCCTCATCGTCGTGCTGTTGCTGCTCCACACGGAACGCTTCTTCGTCGTGCGCGCCGAACAGGAGGCCCTCGAGGCATGACCACCGCAGACACGGCTCTGGCCGAACCCGAGGTTCGCGCGGCCGCGCGCGGCTTCGCCCTGCGCGCGCCGGCTTTGACCCGGCGTCAGGTCCTCACGGGCGGCGTCCTTCTCGGTCTCGGGTTGATCCCGCTCGCCTTCGGCACGTTCTGGATGTACATCGGCGCCTACATCGCCGTGTGGGCGATGCTCGAGCTGTCGATCGTCGTCGTCACTGGGTACGCAGGGCTGATCTCACTCATGCCGTTCACGTTCGTCGGCATCGGAGCGTTCACCACCGGCCTCGCCGTCTCGGTCTGGGGCTGGCCGTTTTGGCTCGCCGTGCCGCTGGCCGCACTCGTCACGGTTCCGGTCAGCGTGGCCGTCGGCGCGGCTTCGGTTCGGCTACGGGGCCTCTACCTCGCGATCGCCACGCTCGCCTTCGCGCAAGCGATGGGCGAGACCCTGTTCAAGTGGGGGAACTTCACCGGCGGCCAGGCCGGCCACACGATCGCCCGGCCGGAGCTCGGGCCGCTCAACTTCGAGGGGAGCTTCTCCTTCTACGCGCTCACGATGATCGTCGCGTTGGTGCTCGTGTGGATGGTGCACGGCCTCAAGAGCTCGCGGGCCGGGCGCGCCATGCTCGCCGTGCGCGACAACGAGCGCGAGGCGCAAGCCCTCGGCATGAACGCCACGAAGGCCAAGCTGACCGCGCTCGTGATTGGCGGCGCGATCGCCGGAGTCGGCGGCGCGTTCTATCTCGCGCTGCTCAACCAGGTGGCGCCGAGCGGATTCCAATCGCCGTACATCGACATCTCGTCGCTGCTGCTCGTCGTGTGGGCGGTCGTCGGTGGCATCGACTCTGCGTTCGGTGCGTTCCTCGGGGCGACGGCGCTGATCACGCAGCAGCAGGTTTTCCAGGGGGCCGAGCGGCTGTTCGCCTATCTCGGTGTGTATGCCGCGGTCGTGCTGGTGATCTTCCTGATCACGCGGCCGGGCGGAATCGTGCAAGTGGTCAAGATCCAATCCGAGCGTATTCGCACGGAACCGGCACGGCACATCCCCATCACCGTCGTCCTCGTCGGTTTCAACGTGTTCATCATTTGGCTGATCCTTCACTTCGGGTCGAAGTCCTGATGGCGGCGACGGCGGAACACCTCCGGCGCGACGCGAGCGCGGCGCGCGACGGCGTCCTCGCGACGGACGGACTCGGCGTGCGCTTCGGCGGCATCACCGCGCTGGAGAACGTGTCCGTCAGTATCCGGCCCGGCGAGATCGTCGGCCTGCTCGGTCCCAACGGCGCCGGAAAGACGACGCTCTTCAACGCGATCTCCGGGTTCGTGAAGCCGCAAAGCGGCCGCGTCGTTCTCGACGGCGCCGAGATCCAGAACCTTTTCCCCTACGAGCGCGTCGCGGCAGGGCTCGGCCGCACGTTCCAGCACGTGCGCCTGTTCCGTGGCCTCACCGTCGAGGAGAACCTGCTCGCCGCGCAGCACCGGCACCTGCGTGCAAGCCCGATCGCCGCGATGCTCCGCTTGCCGTCTTGGCGGCGCGACGAAGAAGAGGCGCGCGACCTCGTCGAGAAGATGCTCGAGACCATCGATCTGCGTCCGTGGCGCAACCGGTTCCCGTGGGAACTCTCCTACGGAACGCTGCGGTTCCTGGAGCTCGCGACGGTCTTGTCGCTCCGGCCCAAGGTCCTGCTGCTCGACGAGCCCGCGACCGGCATCCAGCAGAAGGAGGTCGAACAACTCGGCCCGATGCTCAAGCGCGTGCGCGACGAGATCGGCTGCTCGATCTTCCTGATCGAGCACGACATGGGCCTGCTGATGGGAACGTCCGAGCGCGTGTACGCGCTCGACTTCGGCAAGGTGATCGCCGAGGGTGGTCCGGAAGAGGTCGCCGCCGATCCGCTGGTTCTCGAGTCGTACCTCGGTCGCACCCGTCGCGAGGAGTACCCCCGTGCTTAAGCTCTCCGGCCTCCACGCGTTCTACGGACCGATCCACGTCCTCTTCGACATCGATCTCGAGGTCGGCGACGGCGAGATCGTCGCGCTGCTCGGCACGAACGGCGCCGGCAAGACGACGGTCCTGCGCGTGATCTCCGGCGTCCTGAAGCCGGCGCTCGGCCACGTCGAATGGAACGGCGAGCGCCTCGACGGCCACCGCCCGGCCGAGATCGTGAGGCGCGGCATCGTGCAGATGCCCGGCGGCCGCGGCGTGTTCCCCGGCATGTCGATCGCCGAGAACCTCGAGATGGCCGGCTTCCTGTACGGCCGCGATCGCGCGAAGAAGAAGCGGATGATCGACCGCACGCTCGAGATGTTCCCGATCCTCGCGCAACGTCGCCGCCAGATCGCCGGCACTCTGTCCGGCGGACAGCAGCAGATGCTCACGCTCGCGAAGTCGTTCGTCATGGATCCGAAACTGCTGCTGATCGACGAGCTTTCGCTGGGCCTCGCGCCGAAGATCGTCGAAGAGCTGCTCGAGACGGTGCGCCGCCTGAACGCCGAAGGTGTCGCGGTCGTGATCGTCGAACAGCACGTCGACCTCGCCCTCGACATGGCGACGCGCGCGTACTTCCTGGAGCGCGGCGAGGTCCGCTTCAGCGGGCCGGCGGAAGACCTTCGGGGACGCGACGACCTCCTGCGGTCGGTCTTCCTCGCCGGGGCGTCGACCGCGGACTCGGTCACGCACGCGGAAGAGACGCTCGTCGAGGTCGTGCAAGAAGCTGAAGAAGCACTCGCCGGTGCGGCCCGCGCTCCGAAACCTCGCCGGCGCCGCGGCTAAGAATCGAGCGAGCATATCCGCCCACCTCCCACCCGATTGACCCGATCGCGATGCAGGTATCCTTCCCGGCGTGCCGATCCGCGTCGTCATGGCCGAGGACGACTTCCTCATCCGTGAGGGCGTCAAGGAGTTGCTCGCGGCCGAATCCGACGTCGACGTCGTCGCGACCTGCTCGGATCTGGATTCGCTGCTCGAGGCCGTCGAGCGCGAGAAGCCCGATGTCGTCCTCACCGACATACGCATGCCGCCGACGAAGACGGACGAAGGCGTCCGCGCCGCCGAGCGGTTCAGGAAAACGGCCCCGGAGGCCGCCGTTCTGATCCTGAGCCAGTACGACGAACCCGAATACGCGCTGGCGTTGCTGGAGGGCGGGGCGCGCGGCCGCGGCTACCTGTTGAAGCAACGCGTCGCCGATCTCGATCAGCTCGTCGGCGCGATCCGAGAGGTCGCGCGCGGCGGATCGGTGATCGATCCGCGGATCGTCGAAGGTCTCGTGTCGGCCCGGTCGCGTTCGGACGATTCGCCGGTCGACCGCCTGACCGATCGCGAGCGCGAGGTGCTCGGCGAGATGGCACAGGGCAAGAACAACGCCGCGATCGCGGCGAGCATGGTGCTGACCGAGCGCGCGATCGAGCGGCATATCAACGCGATCTTCGCGAAGCTCGGGCTGTCTGCCGAGAAGGACGTCCACCGGCGGGTGAAAGCCGTTCTGATGTTCCTCGCCGAGACGGGAACGTCATGACCGTCCGCGTTCTGATCGTCGACGATCAGGAACCGTTCCGGTCCGTCGCGCGCGAGGTCGTCGAAACCGTCGAAGGGTTCGAGGTCGTCGCCGAAGCCGAGACCGGCGAGGATTCCGTGTCGCTCGCGAAGGCGGAGGCGCCGGATCTCGTGTTGATGGACGTCAACCTGCCGGGGATCGACGGCGTCGAGGCGACGCGCCGCATCCTCCGGGACCGGCCGTCGACGAAGGTGATGCTGCTGTCGACCTACGCCGAGGACGAGCTGGCCGGACGCGCGCAGGAGTGCGGCGCGTTCGCCTACGCGACGAAGTCGGCGTTCGATCCCGACAAGCTCGAAGCCGTCTGGGCGACCGCGAACGGCTGAGCCGGAACCCGGCCGGACAGGGTCGTCCCCTCCGGCGCCGATCGCAGCTCCATCCAGCCGCCCACGGCCTCGATGCGGTCGACGATCGCTTGCAGGTCGCCGCCGGTGAGAGCGGCCGTCGTCAGGCCGTGCACCCGGTCGCGGACCGCGAACGTCACCCAGTCGTCCTCGATCGCCAAGTCGACCTCGATGCGGGAACGGCCGGCGCGCCGCGCCGCGCTGCGGATGGCTTCGAAGCAACAGAAGTAGACGGCGGCCTCCGCGTGCGCGTCGAAGCGCTCACGCGTACCCGTCGCGCGCACCGTGACCGGCGCGTCGACCCTCCGCGCGACGCTTTCGAGGGCCGAGGCCACGCCCTTGTCGGAGAGGAGCGGGGGGAAGATGCCGCGCGCCAGCTCCCGCAGCGTGTCCTGCACCTCGTTCGCCTCGACGGCGGCCTCGTTGAGGAGACCGACGGTCCGCGCTCCATCGGCGCGCCCGGCGTCCTCGACCGTCGCGGCGATTGAGACGAGCCGCGATTCGACGCGATCGCGGATCTCGCGTTCGAGCCTGATCCGCTCGCCGTCTTGTGCGTCGACGATCCTCCGGCGTGACGCCTCCAGTTGTTCGGTCGTGCGCTCGAGCTCGGTGAGCCGGCCGCGGAGATTCTCGGCGAGGCGAAGACTGTGCATCGCCAGAGCAACCTGGGACCCGACGGCGCGCAGCAAGCGGTTCTCTGCCGCGCGCAGCGGGTCCCCGGGGCGCTTCGCGATGGCGAGCTCGCCGACCACCTCCCCCTGGTGCGTCAACGTCAATGTGCGCTCGAACGGCGAGGACTCATCGGCCTCCGGTGGGAACGTGGCGGTCATGCGGTCGCCCGCCGGAAGCAGGAGGGTGGCGCGCACGCGCTGCGCCCCCACCGCCCCCGCAACTTCTTCGGCGACCGCCGGAAGGATCTCGGCGACCGACCCCATGCCTGCCAGCCGGTGCGACAGTTTCGCCATCACGTCGTAGGGCGCGGCGCGCTCGCCGTACACGAGGCGGTTGGCGATCCGCTGCAGGCGCGTCCTCAGGGGGTCGAAGGCGACGGCCACGACGACCGTCGCCGCGATGGAGAGACCCGTGCGGGCGCCGACGGCCCGTCCGAGGCCCACGACGACTCCCACGTACACAGCGCCGATGAAACCGGCGAGCGCGCCGTAGACGATCGTCCGCCGGATCACGAGGTCGATGTCCCACAAGCGGTAGCGCAGGATGCCGAAGAACAGCGCCAGCGGGATCACGACGAACAGCGGCTGGAACACACGGAACGCGCGGGCGTCGGCGGACACGATCGCCGTGGGATCGGCGCCGATCGGATTGACCAAGGTCCGCAGGTCGATCCCGAGCGCGACGAGGAGGCCGAGGCCGAACGCGAACGAGGCTGCGAGGGCGATGAGCAGCAGCCGCGACTGCTGCCGGGCCTCCGAGGTCGGCGCGCGACGCAGACGGTAGAGCTGCGCGACGATCCCGATCACCGGGATCGCCATCCCGAACGTCAGCACGAGCGCCGCCGGATGCTGGTTGAAATCCGGGAGGATCGCTCCGGTGAGCCCGAGGAACATCATCGTCGCGACGAAGAACACGATGCGGTAGGCGAACCGCAGTCTCCCGTCCTTGAACCGCGGTATCAGACGCCCGTCCGGGAACATCACGAGAGCAAAGATGTACGTGATGCCCGTGATCGGGTGCAGGAGCGAGTGCAGGAAATCGAAGGTGTCCGTGGCCGCGAGCGCGGCGTGACTCTGCAGGTTGTAGGCCGCCGCCGTTCCCACCATCGCCACGCCGAAGACGCGCGCCATGCGTTCGCGGGGACGCAGCACCACGAGGAAGATGCCGAGGGCGAGGCTGACCACGCTGAACGCGTAGTCCAACGCGACGTCCGACACCCCCTCCGCCTCGTGGGAGACCTCGGCGATATGCCGAGCGATGTCACGCGTGCTCTTGTCCCTTTCCGGGTGCGTCAGGGGCGCAGAGGCCGGAAGGACGCGCACGCTGCCGCGCATGACGGTCGGGTGCAGGTCACACCGGTAGGCATACATCCCGGTTTCAGGGGCGACGAAGGTCTCCGCGATGACGACCGGTTCCTGTTCCCATTCCTCCAGGGCCGGATCGATGGTCGCCGACGTATGCCTTCCGATGAACACCGCCTCGCCCGAGGGACGGTAGATGGAGATGTTGTGCTCCACGGAGACGAACCCGCGCTCTCGATCCTCTTTGCTGCAGCGGACGAAACCGCAGGCCGTCTTTGCGCTGGCGATCGAGTTGGAGAACTCGATCGTCATCTCCGTTGCCTCGCGCAGAGTCATCTCCCTGATCCGTCGCGATCCGTCGACGTAGAAGGGCGCGACGTCGTCCGCCTCCACCGTCACCAGAGCGGGGGCGCCGCCGTACGCGTGCATCCGCTCGTGGAGTCCGCTCGAGTGACCCGTGATGGCGGCGAGGAAACCGGCCGTGAGCCAAAGCGCGATGCCGCCCGCGTAGGCGACGAAGAAGGCGGCGAACAGCAGGTGGAGAGCCCGGGCGCGGAACTGCGGCGTCGCCGTGCGCACCCGCCCGCTGAAGAGCACGAACCACGCCAGCACGGCCACGCCGGCTATCACGAGCACGGCGATCCCGCTCCCGAGCGCTCGCCCTACCATGAGGCCGATCGCAAGGGTCAGGATCGCGGCCGCCACGACGCCGAGGGCGACGCGCGGCGCACGACGGCGGAGCCGCCAGACCACCCCAATGACCGCGGCGAGGCCGGCGAGCAGCACGTAGATCATCGCGCTCGCTCCCTGCTCGGAACGCCGAGAACGCCGAGGATCTGGGTCCCGTGGCCCGGCTTCGACCGGATCGTCAGCGTGCCGCCGAGAGCCGCGATCCGGTCCTCCATGTTCTGCAAACCCGAGCCGCGCGCGACACGCGTTGGATCGAAACCGGGACCGTCATCGGTGACGCTGAAGGCGACGGCTTCGCCGTCCTTTTCCAAACGGATGGTCACGCCGCGCGCGCCGTGCTTCGCCGCGTTCTGCATCGCTTCGAGGCAGCAGAAGTAGATCGCCGTTTCGATCGCCGGATCGAGGCGGCCGACGCCGTCCGACGCCACGGTCGCGCGCAGCCCGGCGCGCTTCGCCTGCGCGCGCAAGGCCGGAACGACGCCGCGTTCCGCGAGGACCGGCGGGTAGATCCCGCGCGCGAGGTCGCGAAGGTTGTCAAGCGCTTGATCGATCACGCTGCGGACCTCGGACAGCATCGTGCCGGTCTTGGCGGGGTCGCGTTCGGCGTTCACCCGTGCCATCCGCAGCTTCACCGCGAGCGCGACGAGGTGTTGCTGGGCGCCGTCGTGGATGTCCCGCTCGATGCGCCGCCTCTCTGCGTCTTGCGTCGCAACGATGCGCTGCCGCGACGCGCGTAGCTCGGCGGCGCCGTCCTCGATCTCGGAGAGACGCGCCGCGAGGTCGGCGGTCAGCCGGACGTTCCGCAGAACGAGTCCCGCCTGCGAGGCGAGGTCAGTTAGCAGCTTCTCCTCGGTCGCGGTCACGAGATCGCCGCTGCGCTTCGCGATCGCGATGGCGCCGAGGAGTTCGTCGTGATGCTGGACGCCGACGACACGATCGACGCCGGGGAAGCCGGGCAGCGCCGACCCGCCGATCGGCACGCGCGCACGCCGGCGCTGCGTCGTTGCGGGCCACTCCGCGGTGAGCAGGAGCGCGTCGTCGACGGCGACCCACACCTCGGCCCTGGCCGCTCCGGTTCCCTCGGCCACGATGCGCGCCATCCGCGGCATCGCTTCGTCGGGCGAGTCCGAGGTCGCCACGTCGTCGGAGAAGCGAGCCAGCATCTCCTCCGGCGTCGCCCGCTCACCGAACGTCAGCCGGTTCGCGAGGCGTTGGGCGCGCCGGCGGACCCGGGCGAACGTCAACGCCGCGACCGACGTGGCGAGGACGGAGAGCGCAGTGTTCGGCGTGCGCGCGTTGAATGCCGCGCCCAGCCCGAGAACCACGGCGGCGTACACGGCGCCGATGAACGCGGCGAGCAGGAGATACAGGACCGCGCGATTGACGAGCTCGCGCCCCGAGCCGGTTCGGGCTTCGCCGGCGGCGACGACCTCTTCCCGTTGCATCCTCGGATTATGCGGTCCCCGGGCGGGGGTCCGGAAGCGTGCCGGCCGACCAGGACCCCGGAGGTTAGCCCCCTGTCGCTCCGGGGGTGGCACCGGACCCGGCCTGTGTCGCCTGGCCCTCGGAAGTGGTGAGTGCCGGGTGGGTGGCGTGCCCCTCGGCTCCTAGCGTGTCTTCCACGAGGCCGACGAGGGCCTCAGAGAAGAGGAGGTCACGATGAAGTCGCGATCGATCCGCATCGCAGTCGTCGTCGCGCTGACGTTCGCGGCGACGGTCGCCGGGCTTGTGACGGCGAGCGTCCAGGCCGACGACGCCACCGCGCGCGCCGTGCTGCACAACGCGGCCGGCGACAGGCTGGGCACCGTGAAGTTCATCCAGCAAGGAGACCTGGTTCTGGTCAAGGCCGAGAGGCTCGAGTTCCCGGCGCTCTCCGGATTCAAGGGGTTCCACATCCACGCCAACGGGGTGTGCGACCCGGCGGCCGTCGACCCCGCCACGGGCGCGACCGTTCCGTTCTTCTCGGCGGGCGGCCACTACAACCCGGGCGCGACGACGCACGGCAACCACGGCGGCGACATGCCGTCGCTTCAGGTCAACGCCGATCACAGCGCCTGGTCGCGCTTCAAGACCGACCACTTCGAAGTCGACGAGATCGTCGGCCGGGCCGTGATCGTGCACGCCGGCGCCGACAACTTCGGCAACGTCCCGGTCGGGAGCGGCGCCACGCAGTACACACCGAACTCGACCGGCACGACGAACGCAACCGCGACGGGCCTGACCGCCAACACCGGCAACGCGGGCGCGCGCTACGCGTGCGGCGTGATCGTGGCGACGGACTAACGACGGAGACGTTGGTGGGGCGGGCGAGTGTCCGCCCCACCGCGAGGGGTGTGCGATGACATCGGTGATCGAGATCCGCGGTTTGCGCAAGCGGTTCACACGCGTGCGCGGGCGCGCGACGACGGCGATCGACGGCCTCGACCTCGACGTGCCGGAGGGCGGCGTCTTCGGGTTCCTCGGGCCGAACGGATCGGGCAAGACGACGACGATCCGGATCATGCTCGGTCTCGTCCGCGCGTCCGAAGGCTCGGTCCGTGTACTCGGCGCGGACGTGCCCGCCGGTCTGCCCTCGGTGATCCGCAGGATCGGTTCGATCGTCGAGCAGCCGGCGCTCTTCCCGACGTTCAGTGCCCGCGCGAACCTCGAACACCTCGCGAACATCGACGGCATCGAGCCGCGCCGTATCGACGCCGTCCTCGAGCGGGTCGGTCTCGCGTCGCGCCGGCGAGACCTCGTGAAGGACTTCTCGCTCGGGATGAGGCAGCGGCTCGGGATCGCGGCGGCGCTGCTCAAGGAGCCCGCGCTGCTCGTCCTCGACGAGCCGGCGAACGGGCTCGATCCCGCGGGCATCGTCGAGGTCCGTGAACTGCTCCGGTCGCTCGGCCGCGAGGGCCGCTCCGTGTTCGTGTCGAGCCACCTGCTCTCCGAGGTCCGCCAGACTTGCGATCACGTCGCGATCCTCGCGCGGGGCAAGGCCGTGGCGTCCGGGCCGGTCGACGAGGTTCTCGCGGGCGGACGGGCCGCCCGGCTGGTCGTTCGGGTCGAGGATCTGAGCCGCGGTGCGGACGTGCTGTGCGCGGCCGGGATCTCCGCAGCCGTCTCGGGCGGCGCGATCCGGGTCGGTCTCGACCCGGTGCACGCGTCGCGCGTGTCCCGGGCCCTGGCCGATCAGGGCTTGTACGTGAGCGAGCTCCGGGCCGAGGAAGCGGATCTCGAGGCGGTCTTCCTCGAGCTCACGAAGGATCCCGAGGCGGTGCCGGCATGACGACGCTGATAGGGATCGAAGCCCACCGCTTCACGTCGCGGCGCCTGACGCGGCTGCTCGCGGCCTTCCTCGTCCTGGGTTTCGTGACCGCCGGCGTGATCGCGTTCGCGAAATCGAACCGCGATGTGCGCGGCGCGGCGGAGCGCGCGCGTTCGAGCGCCCTCGCGGAGTACAACGAATGCCGCGGCGTATCAGGCGAGAAGGCGGCGTTCTGCGAGGCGCCGGATCTCGATCAGATCACGGCCGACCCCCGGCTGCACCTCACCGACGCCATCAAGGTCGCGCAAGGTGTCTCCGCGCTCCTCATCATCCTTGCGCTCGCTGCCGGCGCGTCGTTCGCCGGCGCCGACTGGCATCACCGTGTCATCGCGACGACGCTCACATGGGAACCGCGGCGCGAACGCGTCCTCCTCGCCAAGGTGGCCGCGGTCGCGGTGGTCACGTTCGCCGGTGTGATCGTGCTCGAACTGACTCTCGTGGCCGCGCTGACGCCGGCGGCCGTGTGGCGAGGAACGACCTCTGGGGTGTCGGTGGCGTGGCTCGGCGATCTATTCGGAACCGTCGCACGTGGCGCCGCCACCGCCGGGATGGGCGCGGCGATTGGCTGCGCCGTCGCGATGGTGGGCCGCGCGACCGCGGCCGCGCTCGGGCTCCTGTTCGCCTGGACGGCCGTCGCGGAGAATGCGCTCCGGGGCGGGATCCCCGGTTGGCGCCGCTGGCTGATCAGCGAGAACGCCGGAGCCTTCGTCACCTGGAGCGACCCGGAGTTCGTCCGGTCCGGGCTGACCGCAGGGGTCCTGCTCCTCGCCTATACGGCGCTCACGGTCGCCGTCTCCTCCCGGATCTTCGCGCGCCGTGACGTCGCCTGAGCGGCCGTCTACCAGCAGATATTGACAAACCTCGATGCATGACGTAGCTTTTTTTTATATCGACGATTATCGATGTTTGCGAGGAGAGGTCCCGCGTGACGACAGTCGAAGGCACACTCGCGACGCTGCCGATGCTGCGGCCGGCCGAATGCTGCCCGGCGATAGCACGCGACCAGATCACCGAAGAGGACGCGACCACCACGTCGGCGCTCTTCAAGGCGCTCTCGGACCCGCATCGCGTGCGGATCGTGAACCTCCTCGCGACGAGCGAGGAGCCGGTGTGCGTCTGCAACGTGACCGACGCGATCGGCCTCTCGCAGCCCACGACGAGCTTCCATCTGAAGAAGCTGGTCTCCGCCGGTTTGCTCGATCGCGAGCAGCGCGGCGTGTGGGCGTACTACTCGCTGAACCGCCGCGCGCTGGCGCGGCTGTCCGGAGTCTTCGACATGAAGGGGAGAGCGCGATGAGTGACATCCGCGAGCAGGTCCGCGAACGGTACGCGCAGGCGGCGGTGCAGGCGTCGACCGGGCGGTCGTCGTGTTGCGACGACTCGTGCGGCGACGACTGCAACACGGCGTGCAGCACGCGGCTCTACACAGAGGCGGAGCTCGCGGCTCTGCCCGAGGAGGCGAAGCTCGCGAGCCTCGGGTGCGGCAACCCGACCGCCGTCGCCGAGCTGCGTGCGGGCGAGACCGTCCTCGACCTCGGATCCGGCGGCGGGATCGACGTCCTGCTATCGGCGAGGCGCGTCGGGCCGGAGGGCAAGGTCTACGGACTCGACATGACCGACGAGATGCTCGCGCTGGCGATCGCGAACCGCGACCGGGAAGGCGCCCGCAACGTCGAGTTCCTGAAGGGATACATCGAGGAGGTTCCGCTTCCCGCGTCGATGATCGACGTCGTGATCTCGAACTGTGTGATCAACCTGTCGGCCGACAAGTCGCGCGTTTTCGCGGAGATGTTCCGCGTGCTGCGGCCCGGCGGCCGCATCGGCGTCAGCGACGTCGTCGCCGAGGATCATCTGACCCCGGCCGATCGCGCGGAGCGCGGCTCGTACGTGGGATGCATCGCCGGTGCACTGTCGTTCGGCGAGTACGAGCGCGGGTTGCGCGACGCCGGGTTCGAGGACGTCAGCTTGACGCCGACGCACGTCGTTGCCGACGGGCTGCACTCGGCGATCATCCGCGCGAGCAAATCTCTGAACACGGGCGAGGCCGCCATTCGGCGTGAAGTTCCGATGGCCGCCGAACACGGCTGCTGCTGATTTCCCGGCCGATCTGGGGTGGTAGCGTCGTCCTTCCTTCCCGCCTGAAGCGGAAGGAGGACCATGGCACGCTCCTGCGCTTGCTCGACGTGCGGCGCGACGATCAGACCCCGCGACCGCGACATGTCGCTCGGCGCCGCAGTTCGTCTCCATTACTGGCGGAAACACCGCGAGATCATGCTGGGCGACCGCGCCAAGAAGCGCCGCGGGGTACGTTCCGAGTAGACGCTACAGTGGCTGTATGCCCGAACTACCCGAGGTCCAAGGCCTGGCCGAACGGCTCGAAGCTGCGGTCGGCGGCGCGGCTTTCGCCGGCGCCGTCGCGCTGCAGTTCTCGGCCCTGAAGACGGTCGAGCCCGGCCCCGAGACGCTGGTCGGGCGGACGCTCGAAGGCGTCACGCGGCGCGGGAAGTTCTGCGTGCTCGAGTTCGGCGGACCGCGTCTTCTCTTCCATCTGTCGCAGGGCGGGCGCGTCGACTTAGAGGACCCGCCGAAGCAGACGAAACCGAAGGGCGCCGTCGTGCGCCTTCGCTTCGAGGGTCGCCCCGCCGTTCTGTTGAAGGAATACGGGACGGAGCGCAAAGCGGGCTGGTGGGTCCTCGCGCCCGGCGACGACGGTCCTCTGGCGGTCCTCGGGCCCGAGCCCTACTCGGACGAGTACGCGGCGTTGATCCTGGAGGGCGGCGACAAGCGGCGCGTGCATACGATCCTGCGCGATCAGCGCACCGTCGCCGGGATCGGGCGCGGCTACTCGGACGACATCCTTCATCGGGCGCAGATCTCGCCCTTCGCGAGCCTCGCGTCGCTGTCGGCCGAGGAGCGGAAGCGCTTGCTCGCTGCGACGCACGAGATCCTCGACGACGCGCTCGTGTCCGAGCACAAGCGGAGCGGCGGTCTGCAGACGAAGATAGGCGACCACTTCCTCGTGCACGGGCGGTACGGGTATCCCTGTCGGCGGTGCGGCGGCGACCTCCGGCGCGTCTCCTACGAGTCGCACGAGGTGACGTACTGCCCGGCGTGCCAGACCGGCGGCAAGATCCTCGCCGACCGCCGGATGTCGCGGCTCGTCCGCTAGGACCGGCGTGCGGCGCGGGACCGGGACCCCGACGGAGGAGATTCCGGGAGCACGACGGACGGGCACGCCGCGGGGACATAGCCGGCTGCGTCGAGCACCTTCACCAGCGTCGCGCTGATCATCCGTAGTTCGGCCGGCGTGAGGACGGCGGCGAAATGCCGGTTGAGGCTCTCGGCGTGGATGGGAAGCGCTCGCCGAAGCTGGGTGCGGCCCTCTGTGGTGGCCGTCGCGTAGACGATGCGCCGGTCGCCCGGGTGCGTCTCGCGCGTAACCAAGCCGGCCTCGACCATGCGATCGACGAGGCGGGTGACGCCGCTCTTCGAAAGCAGAACGGTGTGGGCAAGGTCCTGCATCTTGAGTCGGCCCTCGGGCGCGCCTGCCACCTGGAGGAGGACTTCGAACCAGGCCAGCGGCAGCCCCACGCTGCGCTGGAGGTCGTCCTCGACCGCGTCCATCACGGTCGCACGCGTCTGAAGCAAGGTGAGCCAGGCGGCGAGCCCGGGGCTAGTCGGCTGGGACTTCTCATTCGCCATATGCACAGCGTACCGCCCTTCTTTGAATCAACAACGATCGCCGGGCATATAGTTGTTCCAGCAATCGTTGAGAATACAAGAAGGCCGGAAACCCCGGCCGCGAGGGAGGGCATGATGGCAGGTCGAGCAGCGGTTGCAGCGGTGGACACCATCCAACAGCCGCAACCCGGCACCTGGGAGATCGACGGGGCGCATTCGAGCGTCGGCGCGGTGGCACGGCACCTGATGGTCGCGAAGGTGCGGGGCCGTTTCTCACGTTTCTCGGGCTCGGTCACGATCGGCGCCAGCCCCGAAGAGTCGTCGGTCGTCGCGACGATCGACGCCGCGAGCATCGACACGGCAGACGAGACCCGCGACGCGCACCTACGCTCGCCGGACTTCCTCGACGTCGACAATCACCCGACGATCGGGTTCCGTTCGACGAAGGTCGCCCCGGTCGGCGATACGTCGCTCCGCGTGGACGGCGTGTTGACCATCCGCGGGATCGACCGGCCGGTCACGCTCGACGTCGGGTACCTCGGGCTCGTCGAGGACCCCTTCGGCAACACCCACGCCGTCTTCTCGGCCGAGACCGAGATCGACCGCGAGGAGTGGGGCATGACGTGGAACAAGGCGCTCGAGACGGGCGGCGTGCTGGTCGGCCGGCGCCTAAAGATCGAACTCGAGATCCAGGCGATCCGTAAGGCCTAAGAGGGATCTCCCCCTCGGCGGCCGCCGCGCCCTG
>JBIOTQ010000025.1:0-14859 GCA_044866075.1 Actinomycetota bacterium
CGAAGCGCGGGCCTCGACGGTTCGCACCCTCTTGCTTAGCTCTCTTGCTGCCCCGCCAGCTCGACGGGCGGCGTGTCCGGCGGCTTCGGCGCGGACGAGAAGGTGATCTCGTCGCCCACCGCGTCCGCGATGATCGTCGTCGCCGCGTTGAACTCCTTCCACAGGAGCTTTTCCGACAACGGGTCCTCGATCATGCGCTGGATCGTACGACGCAGCGGCCGGGCGCCGAGAGCCTGGTCGTAACCCTTCGCGGCGATCAGGTCCTTGGCCGCCTCGGTGAGGACGATGTCGATGTCCTTCGCCTTCAGCTGCTCGGTCACGCGCTTCATCATCAGGTCCACGATGGACTTCACGTGCTCCATCGTCAGCGGGTGGAAGACGATGACCTCGTCGATACGGTTGAGGAACTCCGGACGGAAAGTGCGCTTCAGCTCTTCGGTCACCTTCTCCCGCATCTTGTCGTAGTCCATGCCCTCGTCGGGCGTCGTCGAGAAGCCGACCGCGCGCGCCTTCTCGAGGTCACGCGTCCCGAGGTTCGAAGTCATGATGATCACGGTGTTCTTGAAGTCGACCGTGCGGCCCTGCGCGTCGGTGAGGCGCCCGTCCTCCAGGATCTGCAGGAGCGTGTTGAACACGTCCGGGTGCGCCTTCTCGATCTCGTCGAAGAGCACGACCGAGAACGGACGCCAGCGGACGGCTTCGGTCAGCTGGCCGCCCTCTTCGTAGCCGACGTAGCCGGGCGGCGAGCCGATCAGGCGAGACACCGTGTGCTTCTCCATGTACTCGCTCATGTCGAGCTGGATCAGCGCCGCCTCGTCGCCGAACAGGAACTCGGCCAGGGTCTTCGCGAGCTCGGTCTTCCCGACGCCGGACGGGCCGAGGAAGATGAACGAACCGCTCGGGCGCTTCGGGTCCTTGAGGCCCGCGCGCGTGCGGCGGATCGCCTGCGACACGGCCTTCACCGATTCGGTCTGGTTGACGATCCGCTTGTGCAGCTCGTCCTCCATCCGGATCAGCTTGGCCGTCTCCTCCTCCGTCAGCTTGTAGACGGGGATGCCGGTCCAGATCGCCAGCACCTCGGCGATCTCCTCTTCGGTGACCTCGGCGAGGACGTCGAGCTCTCCGGCCTTCCATTCCTTTTCGCGGGCGGCCTTGTCGTTGAGCAAGTTCTTTTCCGAGTCGCGCAGGCGCGCGGCCTTCTCGAAGTCCTGCGCGTCGATGGCGGACTCCTTCTCGCGGCGAACCTCGGCGATGCGCTCGTCGAACTCACGGAGGTCGGGCGGCGCGGTCATACGGCGGATACGCATACGGCTGCCGGCCTCGTCGATGAGGTCGATCGCCTTGTCGGGCAGGAACCTGTCGCTGATGTATCGGTCGGCGAGGTTCGCCGCCGCCACGACCGCGTCGTCGGTGATCGTGACGCGGTGGTGCGACTCGTAGCGGTCGCGCAGCCCTTTCAGGATGTCGATGGTGTGCGCCACGCTCGGCTCGGCGACCTGGATCGGCTGGAAGCGGCGCTCCAGCGCGGCGTCCTTCTCGAGGTGCTTGCGGTACTCCTCGAGCGTCGTGGCGCCGATTGTCTGAAGCTCGCCGCGCGCGAGCATCGGCTTGAGGATGCTCGCCGCGTCGATGGCGCCCTCGGCGGCGCCCGCGCCGACGAGCGTGTGCAGCTCGTCGATGAACAGGATGATGTCGCCGCGGGTGCGGATCTCCTTCAGGACCTTCTTGAGGCGCTCCTCGAAGTCGCCGCGGTAGCGGCTGCCGGCGACCAGCGCGCCGAGGTCGAGCGTGTAGATCTGCTTGCCCTTGAGCGTCTCGGGAACCTCGCCCTTCGTGATCGCCTGCGCGAGACCCTCGACGATCGCGGTCTTACCGACGCCGGGCTCGCCGATGAGGACGGGGTTGTTCTTGGTGCGGCGGGACAGCACCTGCATCACCCGCTCGATCTCTTTCTCGCGCCCGATGACCGGGTCGAGCTTCGTCTCACGCGCCAATTGCGTCAGGTTGCGGCCGAACTGGTCGAGCACGAGCGAACCGGTCGGCGCTTGCTCGCCGCCGGCCTGCCCGGGCTCTCCCTTTCCACCTGCGTAGCCCGACAGCAGTTGGATCACCTGCTGCCGGACCTTGTTCAAGTCTGCGCCGAGCTTCACAAGCACCTGCGCGGCGACGCCCTCGCCCTCGCGGATCAGGCCGAGGAGGATGTGCTCGGTTCCGATGTAGTTGTGTCCGAGCTGAAGCGCCTCGCGGAGCGACAGCTCGAGGACTTTCTTAGCTCGCGGCGTGAACGGGATGTGCCCCGTCGGCGGCGTCTGCCCCTGACCGATGATTTCCTCGACCTGCGAGCGCACCGCTTCGAGCGAGATGCCGAGCGACTCGAGCGCCTTCGCGGCGACGCCCTCGCCTTCGTGGATGAGTCCGAGGAGGATGTGCTCCGTTCCGATGTAGTTGTGGTTCAGCATCCGCGCTTCCTCTTGGGCGAGGACCACCACGCGGCGTGCCCGGTCGGTGAACCGCTCGAACACTAGATCAGCCCTTTCGGTACGACGGCCTACGGATTATATCGTCCGCCACTAGCCGTTCTGGACCGTTTCCTATTTGCGATTCTGTAAACGACTCCTGCCCTGCTGCTCTTCCTTTACATGATGTACGACTCGGGAGGGCCAGCGGACGTTCCTGAGAGCCACTGAAGTCGGAAGAAGACCGCCGACCGGCGGCCTCAAGTCCTATAACGAAACCACTGTACCGGTCATTCCCGCCAGAGCTTGCTCTCAGATTCAGCTCAGGCCTCGGGCCGGAGCAGCGGGAAGAGGATCACTTCGCGGATGCTGGGGGCGTCTGCCAGGATCATGGTGAACCTGTCGACCCCGAATCCGAGCCCGCCGGTCGGCGGCATCCCGTATTCCAGGGCCCGCAGGAAATCCTCGTCGAGGACCATCGCTTCCTCGTCTCCTGCGGCGCGTTGCCTCGCTTGGGACTCGAATCGCTCGCGTTGGTCGATCGGGTCGGTCAGCTCGCTGTACGCCGGACCGATCTCCATGCCGGCCATGACGAGATCGAAGTGCTCAGTGAAACGCGGATCTTCGCGGTGCGGGCGCGCGAGCGGCGACGTCTCGCGCGGAAAATCCATCACGAAGGTCGGCTCGAAGAGGTTCGGTTCCACGTGCTTCTCGTAGATCTCGTGGATGATCTTCCCGGTCCCCCACTTCGGGTCGCACGGGACCTCGTGAGCTTCGGCGATCTTCCGTGCTTGATCGGGGGTCATGTCGAGGTCGAGCGTCTCGCCGATCGCCTCCGACGCGAGCTCGATCATCCGCCGTCGAGCGAACGGCCCGCCGAGCGGCATCGGTTTCCCTTGGTAGGTGTGATCGGTCGTGCCGAGGACCTCGCGCGCGGCGTGGGAGATGAACGCCTCCATCAGATCCATCATGTCGTGGTAGTCGGCGAAGGCCTGGTACGCCTCGAGCATCGTGAACTCGGGGTTGTACTTCACGCTCACGCCTTCGTTGCGGAAGTTGCGGTTGATCTCGAAGACGCGCTCGAGGCCTCCGATGATGAGACGTTTCAGGTAGAGCTCCGGCGCGATGCGCATGTAGAGCTCGAGGTCGAGCGCGTTCATGTGCGTGGCGAACGGCTTCGCAAGCGCGCCGCCCGGCGTCGGCTGGAGCATTGGCGTCTCGACCTCGGTGAACCCTCGCCCGATCATGAACTCGCGTATCGCGCTCACCGCGTTGGCGCGCTTGCGGACGATCTCTCGCGCCTCGGGGTTCGTCATCAGATCCAAGTAACGCTGGCGGTAGCGCAGCTCCACATCTTTCAAGCCGTGCCACTTCTCTGGCAGCGGCCGGATGGCCTTGCTGAGGAGCACGATCTCACCGGGCCGGACGGAGACCTCGCCGCGCTTCGTCTTGACGATCTCGCCGCGGGCGCCGACCCAATCGCCGAGATCGAGCTCGTCGAAGATCGTCCGCGACCGTTCGTCGAGCCCGTCCTTCTCGACGAAGAGCTGGATGCGCCCGGTCGCGTCTTGCAGCTTTGCGAACGCAAGCTTCCCCTGGCGCCGGCTGAGCATGAGTCGTCCGGCGACGGACGCTTGCTCGCCGCTCTCCGCGCCGGGTTCGAGGCCCGCGTGCTTCCCGTGGATCTCCGCCGCGGTGTGGGTGCGGTCGAACCGAACGGGATAGGGATCGACGCCGGCGGCGCGCAGCGCTTCGATCTTCGCGAGCCGCTGTTGTTCGAGCTCTTCGAGCCGGTCCGCCATCGCGGGGAGACTACATCACCGCGGGGCCGCCTCCTCCGAGCGCGCCTTCGCGGCTACATCAGGTCCGGGTCGGGCTGGAGTTCCGTCACGTACGTCCGCAACCGCGACGGATCGACGATCCGTATCGCACCCGGATCCTGACGGATGATCCCGTCGGCTGCGAGGCGGGCGAGGGCGCGGTTCACCTTCTCGCGGCTCGCGGCAACCATGGCCGCAAGCGCCCGCTGACTGATCCGCACGACGATGTGTGTGCCATCTTCGGACGCTTCCCCCCCAGTTGAGATGCGAGATCGGAGAGCTTGTGCGCCACGCGCCCTCGGACGTCCAAGAAGGAAACCTCGGAGAGCGTTTGCAGGGAGGAGCGGGCCACCCTCCCGATGTTGTCGAACAGGCGGCGCATCAGGATGGGCTCGCTCTCGAGCAACCGGAGAAGCGACTCTCGATCAAGGCTTAGCACGACGGTGTCTTCGACAGCTCTGCCCTCCGTCATCCGCGTCGCACCGTCGACGAGGATCGACGGCAGACCGGCGACCCCCAAAGCTTGCCCTGGGTAGCGGCCGATCCGTTGAGGGCCCTCGTCGTGCTCATGATCCGCACCTCCCCACGACCCTTGTGGCCGTACGCAGAGGATGCGGCGCCGCCGGTGCGATCGGGTGTAACTCCGGTAACACGCGGGGCCTGACCCCGGTAACGCCGTACGGCTAGTCGTCCGAGGTGTTGCGGTCGTAGATGATGTGGAGGCCGAGGAGCGTCAGCCAGGGTTCGTGGTGGTCGATCGTGACGGTCTCCGGCATGATCACCGGCGCCAGGCCGCCGGTCGCGACGACCTCGACCTTGCCGCCGAGCTCCTTCGCCATTCGTTCGACGATCGCGTCCACCTGCCCGGCGAAGCCGTAGATGACGCCGGACTGGATCGCCTCGACGGTCGTCTTCCCGATCACGCTGCGCGGGAGCGTGTACTCGACGCGCCGCAGCATCGCGCCGGCGCTCACGAGCGCGGTGGTCGAGACCTCGACGCCCGGCGCGATCGAACCGCCGAGGTACTCCCCTTTTGGGGAGACGGCGTCGAACGTCGTCGCGGTACCGAAGTCGACGACGATGCACGGGCCGCCATAGGTCTCGAACGCGCCGACGGAGTTGACGACGCGGTCGGCGCCGACCTCTTTCGGGTTGTCTGTGAGGATCGGCATCCCCGTCTTCACGCCGGGCTCGACGATGACCGGCGGGAAGCGGAAGTAGCGCTCGGTCATCTCGCGCATGGCTTGCGTGACGCGCGGCACGACGCTCGCGATGACGACGCCGGTGATCTGGCGCGAGAACGACAGACCCACCTGACCCAGCAGGCCCTGAATGATCAGCGCGAGCTCGTCGGCCGTGCGGTCTGCGGCGGAGGAGATGCGCCAGTGCTGGTCGAGGCGGTCGCGCTCGAACATGCCGATCGTCGTCTGGGTGTTGCCGACGTCAACCGCCAGGAGCATCGGGATCCACCTCCAGGCTGAAGTCTACGGCGGGCGCCGAGTGGGTCAGCGCCCCGACCGAGATGGAATCCACGCCCGTGCGCGCGATCGCGCCGACCGTGTTGATGGTCACGCCGCCCGACGCTTCGGTCTTCGCGCGGCCTTTGGCCAGCCGGACGGCCTCCGCCATCGTCTCGAGGTCCATGTTGTCGAGAAGCAGCTCGTCGGCCCCGGCGTCGAGCGCCTCCTGAACCTGTTCGAGCGTCTCGCACTCGACCTCGACCCAAAGACCGGGGTTGGCCTCTCGCGCACGGCGCACGGCGCGGGAGATGCCGCCGGCTACCGCGATGTGGTTGTCCTTGATCAGGTAGGCGTCGTAGAGACCCAGCCGGTGATTGACGCCGCCGCCCGCGCGCACTGCTGCCTTCTGCAGCAGCCGGCGGCCGGGCACGGTCTTCCGCGTGTCGCGCACCTGGACGCCGCCGGCCTCCTCCACGAAACGACGGGTCATCGTGGCGACCCCCGAGCCGCGCATGAGGAAGTTCAGCGCCGTCCTCTCTGCCGTCAGTATGGCGCGCAGCTTCCCCTCGATCGTGGCGACGACGTCACCGTCGCGCACGCGGTCTCCCTCCTTGGCGTTCCACTCGACGACGGCGTCGTGATCGAGCTCGCGGAAGGTGAGCTCGCACGCGTCGCAGCCGGCCAGGATCGCGTCTTGCTTCGCGATCAGACGCGCACGGCCGCGCGCGCCCGCGGGGACGAGGGCCTCGGTCGTGATGTCGCTTTCCTCGCCCAGGTCTTCGGCGAGTGCGAGATGCACGGCCTCGTGGACCGGGTCGTCGATCACGAAGCTATTCTGCCGGAAGGAAGATCTCGCCCGCGGTGATCTCGTCGCTGATCGAGGTCGGACGGTTCCGCTCGTCCACGAGGACGACCGTCGGCCTCAGCTTCCGGGCCTCCGCGCCCTCGATCTGGGCGTAGCTCATGATGATGACGCGGTCGCCCTTCGCGACGAGCCGGGCCGCGGCCCCGTTGATCTCGATCGCGCCGGATCCGGCCACGCCCTCGATCGCGTAGGTCTCGAGGCGTGCGCCGTTGTCGACGTCGACGACGTGGACCTTCTCGTACGGAAGGATGTCGGCCGCCTTCAAGAGATCGGTGTCGATCGTGATCGAGCCGATGTAATCGACCTTGGCGTCGGTCACCGTGGCGCGGTGGATCTTCGACTTGAGCATCGTGCGTTGCATCTGTTCACCCTTTCCTGATCGAGGCCCCGCTCATCGGGGTCCCCGTCCGGGCGCTTGGGAGGGCGCCGGGCTGACGGTCATATTATCAATCAAGCGCGCTTTGCCCACCCACGCGGCCACGGCCAGCAAGACCGGACCGTCCACCTCTGCCGCATCGTCCAGGGTCTCGGGGTCCACGCACGCCGCGTAATCGAGCCGCGCGAGGCCCTCTGCTTGGATCGTCGCGGCGACGGCGTCGGCGACCTTCGCGCCGGAGCGCTCGCCGTCCGCGATCAGCCGGGCGCCTTCGTCGAGGCCTCGCTTGAGGGCCGTGGCCGCCGTGCGCTCGTCGCCCTTGAGGTAGACGTTGCGGCTCGACATGGCGAGCCCGTCGGCTTCGCGGACCGTCGGGCACCCGACGACCTCGACGGGAAAGTCGAACTGCTGCGCGAGCCGCCGGATCACGACGAGCTGCTGCGCGTCCTTCTCGCCGAAGTAAGCGCGGCACGCGCCGGCGATGTTGAAGAGCTTCGCGACGACGGTGGCCACACCGTCGAAGTGGCCGGGTCGGGTCTTGCCCTCGAGGATGTCGCCGATCGGCCCGACGGTGATCCTCTGGGTCGTGGGCTCCGGGTACATCTCCTCGACGGGCGGGTGGAAGACGAGATCGACGCCTTCTTTGGCGCAGACGGCGAGGTCGCGCTCGAGATCGCGCGGGTAGGCCTCGAAGTCCTCACCTGGGAGGAACTGCAAAGGGTTCACGAAGATGCTGACGAGGACCACCTCGTTGTCGGCGCGCGCTTTGCGCATGAGGCTCGCGTGACCCTCGTGGAGGAATCCCATCGTCGGCACGAAGCCGACACGCTGCCCATGCACGCGCGCGCTGTCGAGGACCACGCGGAGCTCCGCGATGCGCTCGATGATGTTGGGTGCGGTCATCGCACCATCGCCTCTTCGAGTGCCTCGGCGACGGCTTTCGCTTTGGCGGCGTCGATGCGGTCGGCTTTGACCGCGCGGTCGAGCGTGCGCCGCGCGTTCGCGACGTAGGCCTCGAGGAGGTGCGGCGCTTTGCTCGTGAGAGCGGCGATGTGCGCGCGCACCGTCCCCGCGTCGCCGCGCACGATCGGTCCGGTGAGGGCGGCGTCGGCGCCGAGCCGAACGACGTTATCGACGGTCTGCCGGATAAGCGGAGCGAGGGCCTGGGGCTTTCCGAGCAGATCGGCCGCGTCGCCGGCCAACGCGACCGTGAAGTTCGACGCGATCGACAGCGCCGCGTGGTAGAGCGGGCGCTGGTCCTCGGGGACGTCGATGGGGAGTCCGCCGAGCTCGCCGACGAACCACCACGACCACTCGCGCATGTGCTCGGGCGCGGTGACCGCGAAGTAGACGTCGGTGAGGTCGGTCGCCGACTCGGGGATCGTCTGCGCCGGGTGGATTGCGGCGACGTTGGGCCCACACGAAGCGAGGACATCCGTGCCGCGAATCCCGCTCGTGTGCAGGACGACGGCACCGTCGCGCATTCCTCTCGCGACGCGCTGCGCGGTTTCGGCGAGGACGTCGTCGGGGACGGCGAGGACCACGACCGTCGCGTTGAGCGCCGCGTCTTCGGGATCGGCGATCGGAACGGGCCCGAGCGCATCGAGGACCCGCTTCGCCGAGGATTGCTGCGCGACGCTCACGGCCACGATGCGATGCTTGCGGGCCGCGAGGGCGCGGGCGATCGAGCAGCCGACCCGCCCGGCGCCGACGACGGCGACGTCGAGTGGCTCTCGCGGCAGTCCAGATGAAGAAGCCCCTCCTTCAGAGGGGCCCGACGGATACTTCACGTGCCCTCCGTTCCGGTCCCGAGACGGGTACCGTTCGTACGGCTCGTTCCGATAACGAGTGTATCAGGGGGTTCGTTGCAACCATGCGACTCGTCTTCGCAATCGCCGCCTCCTGGCGACCGTCACTCCAACGAGAGTTAGAGGCATAGCCATCAAAGTACCGAGGACGATCGGCGCAGAGCCGGACTGAGCCCGTAACCAGACAGCTTGAAAGTATCCCGCCGATCCGAGCTTTCGCACGGTACCTCCCTCTGCTGCTGAAAGGAGCTCATCCGCATCGATTAGGTTGCTGAAGCCGGCCACCCACCGCCCATCCTGAAGACTGAGAACGACACCTATCCTCTCCCCAAATGAGACAGCGCCGTACGTTGGACAACCTCCCAACCCCTTCGACATGAACACATCCACGCGTCGGTCGATGCTCCCTTTCACGGCCCATTCAACGAGGAAGGACACCTTCGTATCCAGGGCCGACCTCGGTATCTCGACGTCGGATTGTTTGTAGCGGACACCGATGAACGCGGCGTCAGCTTCCTTCAGCGCTTCATCAGGTTGGATGGAGAAACCGATTGGGCACCCGGACGCAGGCTTTATCGCCAGTCCGCTGATCAGGAGCACGACGAGGGGGACGATAAAGAATCTCCTCACGACTCGATTCCATCGCCCTGCCGAAGGGCCGTCTATAGGACAAACGACGGCTGTTACTGCAACCGCGCCGCGACCGGCTTCACGGTGTGCGTGACCAGCAAGCGTTCTTCGAGCTCGTGCACTTTTCCCAGGCCGGGAATCGTGATGTACGGCGCGATCTCGCTGAACGGGACGAGGACGAAGGCGCGCTCGGCGATGCGGGGGTGCGGGATCTCGAGGTCCGGGTCGGACACGGTGAGGTCGCCGCACGTCAGCAGGTCCAGATCGATCGGGCGCGGGCCCCACTGCTCCTCCGTCGCGCGATCGCGGCCGAGCGCGTGCTCGATCGTCATGCATGCTTCGAAGATCGCGCGGTGCCCGAGCTGCGAGTAGATCTCGACGACGGCGTTCAGGTAATCGGGCTGCGCCGGTCCGCCGACCGGCTCGGTCTCGTAGATGCTCGACACCTGCACGACCTCGATGCCCGGCGTGGCCTCGAGCGCGCGAACCGCCTGACGCAGATGCTCTTCGCGATCACCGAGATTGGAGCCGAGTCCGATGAAAGACCTCATGTCAGCGCATGTCGTCGTAGCCCACATCATCACGTGAGCGGCTGACTTCGACGGCGACCTCTTCGACGTCTTCGGAGAGCGGCGCGTCGGTCTTCGCGACGCGCACCCACACGTCGAGCACGCGCGGGTTCGTCAACAGCGCCCGGGCGATCCGGTCCGCCAGCGTCTCGAGAAGCTGAAAAGACTCGCCGGTCACGATCTTCGCGACGATCTGCACCGCCTCTTCGTAGTCGAGCGTCGAGGACAGGTCGTCGAGGATCGCGGCGGGACGGGCGTCGATACGCGCGGCGAGGTTGATCACGAACGGTTGCTCGGCGCCGCGCTCCTCGTCGGTGACGCCGTGGCGTCCTTTGAGCTTCAGTCCGCGTATCTCGACGAGGTCGGTGCCCTGCTCCATGGTCCCCTCACCCTAACCGGTCGCCGGCTCCGTCGCGGCCTGCACCGCTTCCACCATTCTCACCACTCTGGCCATCTCGCGCACGTCGTGGACCCGGACCACGCTGGCCCCGTTCGCGACGGCCAGCGCAACGGTCGCGGCGGTGCCTTCCAGACGCTCCTCCACCGGCAGATCGCCCAGCGTCGATCCGATGAAGGATTTCCGGGACGTTCCGGCGAGGATCGGGAACCCGAGACACCGGAACTCGTGCAGGCGGCGCAGCAGAACCAAGTTGTGCTCGCGCGTTTTCCCGAAACCGAAGCCGGGATCGACGAGGATCTTGTCGCGGGTCACCCCGGCGGCGACCGCAGCGTCCGCGCGCTCGTCGAGGAACGCCGCGACCTCGCGGACGACGTCCTCGTATCGCGGGTCCTTCTGCATGGTGCGCGGTTCGCCGCGCATGTGCATAAGGACGACCGGCGCGCCGTGCGTCGCGACGAGCGGAAGCAACTCGTCGTCGAAACGCCCGGCCGCCACGTCGTTGACGATCTGCGCGCCGGCGTCGAGCGCGCGCCGCGCGACGGATGCCTTGCTCGTGTCGACGCTCACCGGCACATCGGTCTTTGCGGCGAGCGCCTCGACGACGGGGACGACGCGCTCGGTTTCGTCGTCCGCCGACACCGGCGCCGCGCCGGGCCGGGTTGATTCGCCTCCGACGTCGAGGACGTCCGCGCCCTCGTCGGCGAGGCGCAAGCCGTGATCGATCGCGGCGTCTCGATCGAGGAACAGCCCGCCGTCCGAGAACGAGTCGGGGGTCACGTTTACGATCCCCATCACGTGCACGCGCTCGCCGAGCGGCAGCATGCGTCCGTTCGGAAGCGTGAGGTCGTGCGCCGGCTCGTTCCAGCGCGCGAGGCACAGCGACACGGCGCCGCTGAAGGCCGCGAGCGCCGGCTCGGACCGCAGCCGGTCGAGCACGGCCGCTTGCACGTGCGGCGGGGCGCTCCACACGAGCGATCCCTCGCCCAGAACGGCACTTCCCCCCGATTCGGTCACGATCGCCACCGCGCGGGCCGCCTCGTCCGGGGCAAGACCCTCCACGACCAGCACGCGGCTCGGATGCGACCGGGAGAGGCGGCCGATGTCCGGCCGCGATACGCCCGGCAGCGCCGCGGCGACCTCACGCACGGTTTGTGCAGCCAGGATGCGGGCCCGGGGCGTCATGGCCGGAGCGTACACCGGCCGCAGGAAGGCCACCCCGGCCCGGCGAATCTTGACGGCATGAGGGGGCGACGGAAGCTCTTCGCGTGCGCGATCGTCGCGGCGCTGCTCGCCGCGCCGGTGTTGGCGACCGCGGACACCGAGACGCCCGCACTCCTGAACCGCCCTTTGTGCGGCACCGCGACCGCCGCGAGGAACGCCGGCTCGAAACCGACGCTCCGCGTCGCGACGTTCAACGTCCTGCACGGGCTCGAGGAGACACCCGAGTACCCGACGCACTCCACGCTCGACGATCGCCTCGAGCTCGCGGTGCAGGCGATCGCCCGAAACGGTATCGACCTCGTCGGCATGCAAGAGGTCTCCGACACGCAAGGCGCGATCGGGCACACGTCCGGCAACGTCGCGAGCCGCATGGCGACGCGCCTCGCCGCAGTCACGCGCGTGTCGTGGCACTGGTGCTGGCACCTGTCGAACCCGCACTTCCCTCCGGAGCCCGACATCGCCGTCGGCGGCGGTGGTCCTCTCTCGGACGTCATCGCGTCGATGGCGTCGGATAAGTACGCGTCGTTCAAGGAAGGGTCTGCGGTGCTGAGCCGCTACCCGATCGCGGCTGCGGAAGGCCGTCGCCTGCCGTTGCGTCTGCCGATCGAATACGTTGCGTGCCCGCCCGACGAGATCCCGACCTGCAACGAGACCGCGATCTTCGACCACCGGATCGCGCTGTGGGCGCGTCTCGACACGCCGGGCGGCCCGACCGACATCATCACGACGCACCTCGTGCACGGCATCACGCCGTTCAGCGACGCCAGCGCCTTCGTGCAGGCCGGCGCGCTGATCGAGCTGGCGCAGGAACAGACGCTGCTCCACGGCGAGGCCGCGCGGCGGTTCCTCGTGTGCGACTGCAACGCGACGCCGACGGATCAGCCTCCTGTGATCGGCCTCCTGACGAGCGCGGGTTGGATCGACACCTACCTCGAGGCCAACGGTTCCGATCACTGCGCGCCGCCCGCCGACACCGCGGGATGCACCTCCGATCAGGACATCCTCGCGCCGGCGTCGACGACCACATCACGGATCGACTACGTGTTCTTCGAGCCCGGCACGTGCGACGGAGCGCTCCTCAGGAGCCACAAGTACGCCGATAAGCCCGGCCGCACGCGGACGCACCGCTATCTCTGGCCGTCCGACCACCAGGCGGTCTGGTCGGACGTGTCGGTCGACGGCTGCTGATCGCGGCTCAGCCGCGGACGACCACGCCGGTCCGGAAGTACTTCGTGAACGCGTAGAACTGCGACACCGTCAACGTGCGCCGCGCCCGTCCCGACGGGTCGTGGATGATGAAGTGCGTCGGGGCGCTCGGCGCGCCGCGGAAGCCGATCACCACCCACGTGTGCTCCACCGAGTACGCCGTGATCGAATGTCCGTCCCACGCGCGCCAGCGCACGCGCCGGATCCCGCTCGGCCCGGCGTGCGCGCCCCAGACGATGACCGGGAAGCCGTCGTTGAGGTGGCGTGCGATCGTCTGCCGCGAGTAGCGGTACAGCTTCACCGACGGCCGGCAGCGGTCGTAGACGTTCGCCGCTCGCGCGATCGGTGCGTAATGCACCCCGTACCCCGTCGTCATCATCCGTCCGTTGAGCCGGCCGACGAACACGCGGTTCGGGTTGCCCCAGCGGTTCCCGCGCCGCGGTCTCTTGTCGATGCCGACGATGCGCGCCACATGCGCGTCGTCGGTGATTCGTCCGGGGTTGTGGTAGTTGTGCGCCATGCGAAGCGCGGCGAGCTCGCAGCTCAGCCGGTACTGCTGGTGGTACCACGGCACGCTCAGCCGGACGCCGCCGTCCCAGTAACGCGTCCAGCGCGGCGTCAGGTACTGCAGGAGCACCTGATAGACGCCGTCGAGGCGCGACTCCGATCCCGGGATCACGACGTTCAGTCGCCACCGGCCGTTCCCTCCGGCCCGCAGCGTCAGGGACGCGCGCCCGTCGTTCAGGTCGCGTCCGTAGGTGGAAACGTCGGTCCACGCCCCGGACACGAGCCGCTGAAGGACGAAAGAGACGGTCTCGTCGAGCGGAGACAGCGCGGTGACCGTGAACGATCGTCCGACGATCACTTCGTGGTAGCCGGTGCAGCTCTCACGGATCCGGTGACCCGACACGCCGACGCTCACCGTCGGGGGCTCCTTGACGCTGGCGTCGAACGAGAAACTCGCCTCCCGCGTCGACCCGGACGACGGAGGCTCGGTCCACAGAACGACGAGGTACGTCCGGCCGGCCGACAGCCACGAGTCGAGCGCGCAATGGGACGCGGACGCGCAGTCGTCGGTCTCCGCGACCAAACCGGCTCTCCGGTGGGCGGCGTCGAACGGATCGGTCTCGGACGACGCCGCGTACAGGCTCACCCGGCACAGCGACCCCGAGCTGCCGAGGTCGTCCTCGGCATCCACACTCACGTAACTGCGTACCGTCGTCGTGACACGGTAGAGGGACGCGTGCGGGTATCCGGAGGGGAGATTTTCGGTGGTGCATGGTCCGGTCCCCGCGAATCCGGACGTCGTGTCGCGCACGTTGCTCACGGTCCCGAGCGCCGCGCCGCCCGGCAGCAGGTGCGCCACGTCCGACAGCGAGAACGCTTCGCCGTCGGCCGCCAACGCCTCGATCGGCGTCGCGAGGAGAACGAATCCGGCGATCAGCCACGGAACGACGCGCTTCCACCCGGAACGAGTCACGCTCGGCTCCCCCTGGTCTCGGCGACAGACACAAGCCGGGCAAGCTCTTCCCACGCAATGATGCGGCCAAACGCGGAGCGCGCACGAAAGAGCCGTCTAGGTGAAACATCGGCAGAGCAAGCAAACGGGCGTATGGGACCGAAGTCGTCTATCGAGCGAGGCTGAGGACCTCCGCGCGGGCGGCAGCGTCGTCGGCGAAGCCGCCGCGGAACTCCGTGGTGATGACGGTCGAGCCCGGCTTCCGCGCGCCTCGCATGGTCATGCATAGCTGCTCGGCCTCGATGAGGACGGCGACGGCGGCCGGCTCGAGCGCGACCTCGAGGGCGTCGGCGATCTCGCGGACCAGACGTTCCTGGACCTGGGGGCGGCGGGCGAGGACCTCGACGACCCGAGCGAGGCGAGAGAGGCCCGTGATCCGGCCGTGGGCGCCGGGCACATACCCGACCGCAGCGGTGCCGAAGAACGGAAGCAGATGATGCTCGCAGATCGACGCGAATCGGATGTCCCGCACCAGGATGAGTCCGCTGCCGCGCTCGTCGGGAAGCGGCTCGAGGACCAAGACCGGATC
>JBIOTQ010000026.1:0-31499 GCA_044866075.1 Actinomycetota bacterium
GTCGCGCTCGCCGCGTCGTCGGACCTGCTCGACCTGCCCGACGCCGACGAAGACGACGACGAGGCGTAGTCAGGCGCGCGGTTCCGGGCCGCGGTCGAGGTGCGCGGCCGCGACGCGCTTCGGCACGACCATGCGCCACGCGTCCAGGACGAGCTCGCGCATCTCGGTCTCATCGATGGCCGCGAGCCGAACGTGGACCCAGTTGTAACGCATGTCGGATGGGGTCGGCATCATGAACTTGTCCGGTTCCGACGACACCAGCGCCTCGCGCTCCTCCTTGGGAAACGCGAATCCCAGAACCGTCTCGTCTCGTGACAATGCGAGATAGACGATCGATCCGACGCGGAACTTGACGCGATCCCGTACGAGCGCCTCGGTCGTGCGGGGAAGCGACGTGGCCAAGGCGCGCACATCATCAACTGTCACCATCGATGGAACGTCCTTTGCTTCCGTCAGACTTCGATGTCTTCGTCGTTCACGACTTCGATCCCCGCGCGTTTCAGCGTCGCCGCCGTTACGCCGTCGCCCTCGACCAGACGGCCTTCGAACGAACCGTCGTATACGGCGCCGCACCCGCAGGAGGGACTCCGCGCTTTGAGCACGGCGAGCCGTGCCCCCGTCCGGGCGACCGCCGATCGCGCAGTCTCGGCGCCCCGCAGGTATTTCGCCGTCACGTCGTCTCCGTCGACGCTCACGACACGCGCGCGTCCGTCGAGGACGTCCTCGCCCCGCCCGTCCTGGATCTCCGCTTCTGGACGCGGGATCGGCAGGCCGCCGGCGACCTCCGGGCAGACGGTGACCGCGCGTCCCTCCGCGACCAACCGCAGCGCCCACCCGCGCGTCTTTGCTTCGGCCGCATGCGTGCACGGCACGCCGGCGAGACACGCGGAGATCAGAACGGGACCCTCCTCCGGGAGCTTCACGGCGTCCACTCTTCCTCGGCCGACCACTGGTGCCCGCACGCCCGGCACACATGCATGCCGAGCTGGAGCTGCAATCGCACCGATCCGCAGTTCGGACAGCGCTCGGCTTCCTCCGACCACTGCGGATGCTCGCGCTGGCACACCGGACACACGAGGACCTGCTCGCCGTGGACGACCGCGCGCGCCCACGGCGATGGAACGGCCTTGGGCGGGTCCTCCTGGATGCGGCCGCAGCGGTAGCAGGGCACGGAACAAGTGTAGCCCCGCCGGGTCGGGCGTTAGTCGCCGAGCTCTTCGATCGCTTGTCGCCAAGCGTCCTGATCGCGCGCTTCGAGCGTCGGCTTGATCTCCATCCAGCGCACGATGCCCCGCTTGTCGATCAGGAACGACCCGCGCAGGGTCGTGCCGCGCTCCTCCACGAAGACGCCGTACTTCCGCGCGACCTCGCCGTGCGGCCAGAAATCCGCCACGAACTTGTTCGGGAACTTCTCCGCTTCCTTCCAGGCCATCAGCGTCCAGCGGCTGTCCACCGAGATGCCGATGACCTCGGTCCCATCGTTCTGGATATCGTCGTTCACGTCCCGCAGCGCGCAGAACTCCGACGTGCAGACGGGCGAGAACGCAAGCGGATAGAAGAGCAACAGGACGTTCTTCTTGCCGCGGTAATCGGACAGTTTCGTCTTGCCGCCCTCCGAGTCGGAGAGCTCGAAATCAGGTGCTTCCTGACCGATCTCGATCGTCATGGAACCAAGATTACGCGAGGTAGCGGCCCCCGTGACGAACGATATGGTCGGCCGAGCGCGTCGCGAACGCCATGATCGATATCTGTGGATTGACGGTCGGGCAGCCCGGCAGAACGCTCGCGTCGGCGACGAACAGGCTGGCGACGTCGTGTACCTCGCCCCACGGCCCGACCACGGTTTCCCCGGCGTTCGCGCCCATTCGCGCGGTGCCGACCGGATGGAACGCGGTCAGCCGCATGGCCCCCGGCTTCACGGCTTCTTCCTTCACATCCTCGAGCTCGCTGGGATGCTTCACGAACGACTTGCCTGGCAGCCCGGTGAAGACCTGCTGCGCGCCGGCGGCGAAGAAGATCTCTGCTGTGTGCACGATGCCGCGCACGAGCTTGCGCGTGTCGAGCTTGTTCAACTTGTAGGTGACCACCGGTTCGCCCGAGCCGACCTTGCGCACGCGACCCGACGACGTGTCCGACACGAAGAGCCCCGCGGACGCCAGGTGCTTGTACTGCCCGAGGAGCTCCTTGGTGAACACGCCGGAGCCGGGCATCGCGCCGGCCCCGATGCCGGGGACCGAGGACGTCACCTCGATCATGATGTCGTGCGAGGCGTGCCAGTCGTCGACGTAGTACGGCTGCAACGTGCCGCGCCAGCCGAACACATCCTCCGGCATCCACGCGCCGATCCCGGTTGCCGGGTGGATGCGAAGGTTGCGGCCGAGCTGGCCAGAACGGTTCGCCAGCGCGTTTCTCTGCAACAGAGCCGGCGTGTGGACCGCGCCGGCCGCGACGACGACGATCTTCGCGCGAACCGTCAAGCGTGCGCGCGGCTGTCCGGCCGGGTCGAGCAACGACGCGACGACGCCGCTGGCCTTCCCGTCGGTCACGACGATCCGGTCGGCGCGGCAGCGCGCGTAGATCGTCGCGCCGTGCCGCTGCGCGCGGGGCAGGTACGAGATATGCGTCGATTGCTTCGCGTCGGACGGACACCCGAATGCGCAGACGCCGCAACCGCGGCAGCCGTCGATGTTGCGCTGCATCGGCGCGCCGTGAAGGCCGAGCGCCTTCACCCCACGACGGAAGACGCGCGCGTTCTCACCGAGCAGCTCCTCAGGCACCGGCATGACGTGCATGATCCGTTCGACGCGCTCGAAGAACGGCGTCATCGCCGTGGGGTCGATCGCCTCGATCCCCCACTGGCTCCCCCATGCGTTCAGGACCTTGTCCGGCGTCCGGAAGCACGTCCCCGAGTTGATCAGCGTCGTCCCGCCGACGCCTTTGCCGAGCGGCAGCGGGATCGTCGGAAGCCCTAGCGCGACCGTCGTGCCGTTCGCGCGGTAGAGCTTCTGGAACCGCTCCCACGGCGGCCCGGAGAAATCCGACCGCGTGAAATACGAACCCTCCTCGAGCACGATCACCGACATGCCCGACTCGGCGAGCTCCTTCGCCATCGCGGCGCCGCCCGCGCCGGACCCGATCACGACGACGTCGGTGTCCTCGGTGTGGTCGCGGTCGACCTGCGGCCACTGCACGACCTCGAGCGCCGCTCCGTCGCGCGGAGGGTCGCGCGTGACGCACGAGTACGTGAACCCGATCGCTTCCTCGACCGGCGGCGTCGACGCCCACTGGTTGAAGCACGCGAGCTTCAGGAAGGTGAACGGCTGCCGCACCAGAGCGATCCGGCTTCGCGAGGCGCGTTCGCAGTATGCGGATCGCGTCGACAGCGGCAGGCGCGAGAACGGCCGAAGGTAGCGCGAGATGACCGGCAACCACTCCCAAACGGTGAGCAGAGTCCCGAGCCTCTTGCGGACGACCGGGTCGAAGTCCGCCGCGGCCGCGTCGATGCGCTCCGCGACGTGGACGTCGGTCGCGGAGTGCGAGATCGACCCGCCCGGCGGGATCAGCGCTTCGGCGAAGGCCGCGAGCGTGCGATAGCGCCGCTTCGACAACGCGCGCGGTCCGCTCGGCGCCGGCGCGCTCTGCGGGGTCGGGAAGCGGACGGTCGGCTCGTCGCGGGCGGGTGGGGGGCTCAGCCCCGGGTCCGGTGTCGTCTCGTTCATCGCGTGACGACGCGGTCGACGATCGCGCGGATGTCCGGCGACGCGTCGAACGCGAGGAGGGCTTCGAGCGCGCCGTCCGGGTCGCGCAACGAGCCCCGCGCGACGCGCAGGAACTTGTCGCTCACGCCCCCGGCGATCTCGTCGAGCGGACGGCCCGGCGCGCCTGCCGGGATCGACACCTCGGCCGAGAACACCTCCCCCGACGTCGTCTCCAGCGTGACGCGCGCGGGGAAGCGCATCTGGAACGCCGCGAAATCTGCGCCGTCGAGCGTCAGCCCCTCACCGCCCTCGAACAGGAGCAAGGGATCGATCCCGAGGTCCGAGAGACCGCCGACCTCGAGCGACAGCTCCGGCACCTGCTCCACCGTCGTCTTGTCGAAGACCGACAGGATCACGTCCCGGTTCGCATCCAGCGAGGAAGCGGACAGCGACGACGCCGAGATCTCGCCGGTCGCGAGCAGAACTCCGAAGGATAGCCCGACCGAGAAGTTCACGTCCACGGGCGTGATGCGCTCCCGGCGGCGGTAGGGCGCGGCGAGCGCCTCCATCCCCTCCGTGAAGAGCGTCGCGCCGACGTGGACGCCTGCGACGTCGCCGGCCGTTAGCGGGCGTCCCTCCTTCCTGGCGAAGGTCTCGCGGATCTCGGTGAACGCGTCGACCGGCGTGTCGACGTACGCGCACCCGGGATAGAGCTTGTACGCGAGCGACGACGTCGTCCACGCGGAGCCGAAGCCGCTGAAGACGAAGGTCAGCGGCCGCACGCCGATCTTCGCGAGCATGCCGTTCTCGTCGCCCAGAATGTCGTCTGCCCCGGTGACGCCCTCGGCCGCGAGCTCGGCCGCACGGATCCCGTTCACCAGCGGCTCCGACGCCATCAGCGCTTTGGAATCGGGCCCGAAGAACGCCGGCGCGAGCGGGTAAGGCGGCTGCGCCAGTGCGATTCCGATCGCGTGACCCATCCGTTCGGGGTCGAGCCCCAGGAACCGTCCGGCGACGCACGCGCCCTCCAGCGCATGGATGTAGGTCCACATCTGGCCGTTGTGCGGACCCAGCAGGAAGGCCGCACCGAGCCGGCCGCCGACCTCGTTGCCCACCACCTGCGCGGTGAGGACGTCGGCGCCGGACGAGCCGGATGCCTCGCCGAACGCGAGCGCGCCGAGCACGCTCGAATGGCCGGTGTGCCCGGCGAAGAGATAGTCGTCGAAGTCGAAGGCGACCGACGCCGCCGCGTTCGTGAAGCAGGCGGCGTGCAACGGAACGCGCTCGCCCGTCGGGATCAGCGATGCGTCCTCGCCGTGCCCCCAGCGCGACGCCGCGCGCCGGACCTTCGCGCCGAGCTCGGATCCCGCGCCGGCGATGACCGCGGCGAGGACGCTCGCCGACTGCAGCCGGGCCCGCTCGCGCACCTGCTCGGGGACGTCCTCGTAGCGCAGGGCGGCGGCCCACTCCGCGACTCTCCCGGTGATCCCCGACGCGCTCGTGGCGACTCCCTTCTAGGGGTTGAACTCTTCCTCGATCGTCCCGGCGAGGATGCTTTCGATCGCGGCTTGCGGCGTCGACTCGCCGGCGAGGACCGACGCGACCGACCGGACGATCGGCAGGTCCAGGCGGTACTTCTTCGCCAGAGCCAGCGCGGACCGCGCGTTGTGGTAGCCCTCGACGGTCGTGTGCATCTCTTCGAGCGCTTGCTCCGGGGACATGCCGCCACCCACCAGGCGCCCGAAGCGGGCGTTGCGCCCGCCCAGACACGTCACGTAGAGGTCGCCGGCGCCGGCGAGACCGAGCACGGTCTCGAGCCGTCCCCGCATCGCGCGGGCGAGTCGGGCGATCTCGACAAGGCCGCGCGAGAACAGGAACGCCGTCGTATTCGTCATCGCGTCGACGCCGTACACCGGCGCCAGGCCGTCGGCCATCCCCACCGCGATCGCGATCACGTTCTTGAGCGCCGCGCCGACCTCGACCCCGACGACGTCGTCGGTGACGTACGTGCGAAACAAGGGGGACGCGAACAGCTGAGCGACCTTACGCACCGAGAGGTGGTCGTCCGAGGCGCACACCACCGCCGTTGGGACGCCGTTCGATATCTCGGATGCCAGAGACGGACCGACCACGACGACGACGCGCTTGGGGTCTTCCAGGACGTCCGCGACTAGGCGGCCGGCGGAGCGCAGCGTCTGCTCCTCCCACCCCTTCGTCGCGACGGCCCACACGGCGTCGGGTGCCGCGACCAACGCCGCATCGCGCACCGTGTGCTCGACACCGGCCGTGGACACAGCGAGGACGATCACCTCGGCCGTCGACAGCGGTTCCTTCCATTCGGTGTGGTCGCGCAGCTCGACGGGAGGGAACGGCGTTCCGATGCCGGGGTGGGGCTGACCCGCGCGGTGCGCGTCCACGAAGGGAGCGTCGTGATCGGTCGCGAGGATGACCGGTTCGTGTCCCCCACGGTGGAGTTGGACGGCGAGTGCGGTCCCCATGGCGCCCGCCCCGATCACGGCCAGCATGGAGTTGGAGTCTACTTCCCTCGCCGCGGAACGTCGTATCCGAGCGGAGCGGGGCGGGCGAACCGACCTAGTCGCGGACGAGCTCGGGGCGGCGGGAGCCGTTCGGGATCAGCTGGTCGAAGCCCCGCATGAACCAGTTGACGACGGCGTCCACGATGGCGTCGCGCGGTGCGTTCGGGTCGCGGAGGATCCAGCGCGCGATCTCCTCACCGACTGCGACGATCGTCCTTGGATAGACGTCCGACGCGGCCGAAGGCTCGCGGTCGTTAGCGCGCATGATCTCGCGGGTGCGCTCTCGGATCGCAGCCACGACCTGCTCACGGGTGCGCTCCGCGCGACGGGCGACCTCGGGATCGCGCGTTCCCGCCTCGCCGAAGATCACGCGGAACGAGTGCGGGTGGATCTCCGCGTACTCGAGGAACGCACGGAGTCCGATGCGCAAGCTCTCGTCGACAGGGAGATTCTCCGTGCGTTGGAGGACGCCCATCATGTGTTCCATGAAGGTGTGTTCGCCGCGCTCGAGCAAGGCGTAGTAGATCTCCTGCTTTCCGCCCGGGAAACAGTCGTAGAGGACCGCCTTCGACACCCCGGCCCGGTCGGCGATCGCCTGCATCGACGCGTCTGCGAAACCGCCGCCGGCGAAGATCTCGAGCGCGGCGTCTAAGACGAGTGGTCGTCGACGCTCGGGCCCCAGGTACTCCGCTCGTTTGGCCATGGTCGCCTAATGCTAGCGGGGGCGGCCCGGCCTGCGCCCGGAATGTGAGAAATCTCTCCGGCCGGCGAAGGCTAGGCGGCTGAAGCCATGAACGACCGGATCAGGGCGTGGGTCCGGTCCGGATGCTCGAACTGGGGGACGTGCCCACAGTCGGCGAGGACCTTGGACTGAGCCGCGGGCAGGACGCGGCGCACGTGCCGGTCGAAACCGGCCGGCACGAGGCGGTCGCGATCGCCCCAGAGGAACAGAGCGGGCCGCTCGAGCCGCTCGAGCCGGACCCAGAAGCCGGTCTGCCCGCCGGGCTCGTCGAGGTAGATGTTGCGCATGCTGGCGTAGAGCGCGGCGCGGCCGCGCGGCGTCCGGAAGATGCGCAGGAACTCGTCGGCGCCGGCCTCGTACCACGACATCGGCAGCCGATCCGGCCGCGCGAACATCGTGCGGATGCTGCGCACGACGAGCCGGTGCGGAAGCCGGTGCGGCACGAGCCCGAGCTCCGGGCGCAGCGCGCGAACGAACGGTACGAAGCCGCGACGCTTCAGGAAAGCCACGGCGGGACACAGAAGCGAGATCGTTCGCACGCGATCGGGGTTCGTCATCGCGACCTCGATCGAGATGCGGCCGCCCATCGAGTTCCCGACGAGGTCCGCGCGGTCGATCTGCAGCGCGTCCATCAGAGATAGCACGAAGCGCGCGAACGTCGGCGCGTCGTACCGGACGAGTGGTTTCGCGGTGTCGCCGTGGCCGAGGAGATCGAGCGCGATGACGCGATGATCCTTCGACAGCGCCATCAGCGTCGGCAGGAAGGACGCCTTGGTGGCGCCCAGCCCGTGCAGTAGCAAGACGGGATCGCCGCGTCCCGCCTCGATCATCGACACCGGCATCCCGTTGACCCACACGGTGCGATCCTCCGGAGCTTCGGCCGGCCGCGGATACGGCGGTTCGAACACGGACTCGAGGCGCAGCGCCAGCCCGAGGTTCCCGCGCACCGTCACCCGTCCGTCGAGGAAGGCCTCCGATCCGGTGAGGCGGCCGGAGTTGATCTGGACCAGCGTCTCGGCGTCGGAGGAGATCACGGCGTCGGGACGGTCCACCCCGCCGATCCCGACGGTCAGACGGCCGCCGTTCAAGCGGAGCGTCCAGCGTTCCTCGGGGGTCGCCAGCACGACGGCGGCGTTGAGGTCGCGCGCCCGATCGGGGCGAACGCGCGCGGTCAGATCCAGGAGCAGCTGACCCAGCTCCATGTCCTTGGCGTCTTTGCCCGGCATGGTCTTCATCTGCTTACTCAACGCGAGCTTACCCGCGGAAGGTACGCCCGATGCGGTGCCGGGTCGACGCGGCCGGCGAAGCGGGGAAGACTGACGCCATGACGAACCGCCTGGCCGGGGAGACGAGCCCCTACCTGCTTCAGCACGCGGGGAACCCCGTCGCCTGGAACCCGTGGGACGACCGGGCTCTCGAGGAGGCCCGCGAACGGGACGTCCCGATCCTCCTGTCCATCGGATACGCGGCCTGCCACTGGTGCCACGTGATGGAGCGCGAGTCCTTCGAGGACGCCGAGACGGCCCGACTCATGAACGAGTGGTTCGTGCCCGTGAAGGTCGACCGGGAGGAGCGGCCCGATCTCGACGCCATCTACATGGACGCGGTGCAGGCGATGACCGGCAGCGGCGGATGGCCGATGACGGTCTTCCTCACGCCCGACGGCCGGCCGTTCTACGGCGGCACGTATTTCCCGCCGGAGGACCGGCACGGCCTCCCCGCGTTCCGGCATGTGCTCGAGGCCGTCCACGACGCGTGGACGAACCGCCGCGACGAGCTCGGGCAGCAAGGCTCGGCCCTGCTCGACTATGTCGCTCGCGCATCGACCCTGCGAACCACCGGCGATGAGCCGGGCGAAGACGCCTTGCGCCGCGCGGTCGACCTTCTCGCACGATCGTTCGACGCCGAGTGGGGCGGGTTCGGCGGCGCGCCCAAGTTCCCGCAGCCGATGGCGATCGAGTTCCTCTTGCGCATGCACGCGCGCGGCATCCCCGGTGCGCTCGAGATGGCGCGGCGCACACTCGACAAGATGGCGCGTGGCGGGATGTTCGATCAGGTCGGCGGCGGCTTCCACCGCTACTCGGTCGATCGCCTGTGGCTCGTCCCCCACTTCGAGAAGATGCTCTACGACAACGCGCAACTTCTCCGCGTCTACACCCGTGCGTGGCAGGTCACCGGATCCGATCTGTACCGGGACACGGCCCTCGCGACGGCGGAGTACCTGCTGCGCGAGATGCGTCACGAGCACGGCGCCTTCTTCTCGTCGCAGGACGCCGATTCGGAAGGCGTGGAGGGAAAGTTCTACGTCTGGTCCTACGACGATCTCACGTCCGTGTCCCATGAGGACGCGCGCGCGGTTGCGGCGTTCTTCTCGGCGTCGCCGCAGGGAAACTGGGAGGGAACCAACGTGCTGTGGCGTCCGCGCGACGACGACGTCGTCGCGCTGGAGCTCGGGGTATCGGTTGCCGATCTCGCGGCGGCCGTCGATCGTGCGCGCCGGCGCCTCTTCGAGACCCGCGCGCATCGCGTTCCGCCGGCGACCGACGACAAGGTGCTGGCATCGTGGAACGGCCTGGCGATCACCGCGCTGGCGGAAGCCGGTCGCGTCTTCGCGCGGACCGACCTCGTCGACGCGGCGGCGGCGGCGGCGCGCTTCGTCTTGGACGAGCTCCGCGAGCCATCCGGCCGCCTGCAGCGATCGTGGCGCGAGGGCAGGACGAGCGGCCCGGGCTATCTCGACGACTACGCGCTCATGGCATCGGCGTGCGTGGATCTGTACGAGACGACGTTCGACGAGAAGTGGTTCACCGACGCGTCGCGATTGATCGACGACGCGATCCGGCTCTTCGCCGACCAAGCCGGCGGGTTCTTCGACACGGGCAGCGACGTCCCCGCGTTGGTGGTGCGGCCGAAGGACTTCTTCGACAACGCCGTGCCCGCCGGCAACTCGGTGATGGCCGAGGTTCTGCTTCGCATGGCGGCGTTCACCGGCTCGGAGGCGCTGGAGGAGCGCGCGCGCTCGATCTTTCGCGCGCTCGGGCCGGCGATGGCACAGGCGCCGACCGGCTTCGGCTACCTCCTCGGCGCGCTCGACCTCGCGACCGCCCGCGCGAAGGAGATCGCCGTCTCGACGGAGGATCTCGCCTCTCCGGACGCCCGCCGCATGATCGAGGTCGTCTGGAACCGGTACCTCCCCAACCGCGTGCTCGCCGCGGGACCGACCGCCGTCACGTCGGTCCCGCTCCTCAAGGACCGGCCGACGCGCGACGAACGAGCGACGGCCTACGTGTGCGAGAGGTTCGTCTGCGGCGCCCCGGTCAACGAGCCGGAGGGCCTCGCAGCCCAACTCGGTTGAAATTTTCGACCGGAGCGCGCCATTCGCACGATTCCGCCACCGACAAAATGGGTTTCCCCTGTTTTGACGGTCACGATTCGAAGCAGGAAACTGGGCGCCCGCGGAGAAACGGGAACCGCAACCAACCGGGGGTGTCGTGGCTGGGGCCGACCAATCCTTAATCGCCCACCTGTTTCGCCGGGCGGGCTTCGGCGCGCGCCCGGCGGAACTTAGCTACTACGCCGCTCGGCCCTACGAGACGGCGGTCGACGATCTGCTTTCGGGTCGCCCGCTGATGGGACAGGCGCCGTCCTCGGACGAAGCGCTGGCGCCCCTGACCGATCCGGTCACCAACATCCGCGGTCGCCTCGTGGCGGCGGGGCTGGCGGACATCCAGAAGGCGTGGCTGAGGCGGATGGTCACGTCGACGACGCCGCTCATCGAGCGGATGACCCTGTTCCTCCACGACCACTTCGCGACCGGGTACCGGCCGGGACGCAACGTCGATACGCCCGAGCTCATCGCCCAGAACGACCTGTTCCGCGCGAACGCGATCGGGAACTGGCGCCAGATCGTTCACGCGATGCTGGACGACGTAGCGCTGTCCTGCTGGCTCGACAACGACATCAACATCAAGGGCCACCCGAACGAGAACCTCTCGCGCGAGCTCATGGAGCTGTTCACACTCGGGCCGGGCAACTTCACAGAGACCGACGTGCGCGAAGCGGCGCGCGCCCTGACGGGGATGGGCGTCGGGTTCAACCCCAGCATCACCGGTTCGCGGCACGTGATGGTTTTCCAGGCGAACCTGCACGACGACGGCGTGAAGACGATCCTCGGACAGACCGGAAAGTTCCTGCCGCACGACGTCGTCGACATCGTCCTGTCCCATCCGGCGGCGCCGCGCTTCCTCGGGCGCAAGCTCGCGGAGACGTTCGTCGGCCCAGATGCGTCCAGTTCGCTCGTCGAGAGCGTCGCCCAGACGCTCATCGCCAACAAGTGGGAGCTCGCACCGACGCTCCGGTACATCTTCCTCTCGTCGCCGTTCCGGACTGCGGCGGCGTCGTTCCAGACGGAGGGTGGCCAGAGCTCTCTCATCAAGTCGCCGGCCGAATTCGTCGTCGGTGCGTTGCGATCCCTCAAACGGACGGATTTCTATGACCAGGGGCTGACCTGGATGGGTCGTGCGGGTCAGTCCCTTTTCGATCCACCGACGGTCGCAGGGTGGCCGCGAAACGAGGGGTGGCTCGGCGCGGGCAACCTCCTCGCCCGGTACAACTTCGGCGTCCAGCTCGCTGCGGCGCACGTGAACGCGTTCGTCCTGCCGGGGCAAAGCCAGATCAGCGCGGGCGACGCGGACGGATGGGGAGAGATCTTCGGTATCGCAAAGCCGACGCTCGCGAGCGCGACGCGGACCGCGATCAACGGCTATCGCGCGAAAGCGGGTCCGACCGCACCGGCGAAGACCGTCGACGCCGCGCTGATCACACTTCTCATCGGAAGCCCGGACTTCTCGCTGTCATGATGAACCGTCGGGAGTTCTTGAGGGCGGTTGCGCTCGCGTCGACGGCGCCACTCTGGGTGCGGCTCAGCAACGTCGCCGACGCGGCGGGGAGCATCCCGACGCCCGACCGCTTGCTGCTCGTCGTGTACCTGAACGGAGGGAACGACGGCCTCAACACGGTCGTGCCGTTCCTGGACGGCGCGTACAAGAAGTTGCGGCCGACGGTCGCCCTCGGCGCGGGCGAGATGTTCGACATCGGCGACGGCCTCGGCTTGCATCGCTCGCTCAAAAACCTCAAGGCGATGTGGGACGCGAACCAGCTCGCCATCGTCCACAACGTCGGCTACAAGAACCCGAAGTTCTCACACACGGACTCGACGTACATCTGGGAGACCGGCAACTGGGAGCAGCGTTACCACACCGGCTGGCTCGGCCGGTACCTGGACGCGACCGACGCTCCGAGCAAAGGCCCGGTCCGCGCCGTGGCCGTCGGGACCGGCGAACTGCCGCGAACGCTCATCGGCGAGGGCACCGGTGGCGTCTCGCTCAACGCCATCTCCGACTTCGCGTTCGCGGATGCGAAGATGGGTGACGCGGCGATACGGCGGGCGGCCTTCCTCGGTTTCGGGAAGGACGCGACGGAAGACGGTTCGATGCGATCCAGGATCGTTGCCGCTCAGTCCGGGCTGGTCGACTCCGTCGGCGCGATGTCGCAGGTGGCCAAGAGCGTCGAGTCCGCGCTCACCCCCGCCCAGACGGTCGCTGCGATGTTCGCCGCGAACGTCGGCACCGAGATCGGCTTCATCACGATCGGCGGTTTCGACACGCACACGACCCAGAAGGGTACGCACGCCGACATCCTGGGGAAGGTCGATACCGCGATCGGTGAATTCTTCGCAGCGGCACGCCCGCTGGGCATCGCCGACCGTGTGACGGTGATGACGTTCACCGACTTCGGTCGCCGCGCCGGGGAGAACGGGAGTAACGGTACGGACCACGGCACCTCGGTCCCGTTCCTGATCGCCGGGCCGGGGGTGCGAGGCGGGATCGCGCACGGAAGCAGGCCGGATCTTACCGACCTCAGCCAGGGCAACCTCAAGCCGTCGGTGACCATGGAGACCCTCTACGGTAGCGTCATCTCCGAGGTCTTCCAGACCGATCCGGCGCCCATCGTCGGCACCACAAGCATCATCGATCTCCTCCGGTGATCGGTGGTCGGCTCAGCGGCGTTCCGCCCTCCCCACTAACCTGATAGGCGGTTGAGACGCGGAGGGCGCCTCGTCGGCGCCCTCCTAGTCATTCCTGTCGTCTACGGACACCCCGCCAACGGCCACGGGAGGGCCGAAGGGCACGTCTCCAAGGAGAAGGTTTGGTTGGAGAAGTGCTGGGCGAGCAACTGCAGGATCTTCTGGATCGAGGTGCCCGCCGCGACCGTCAGCGTGTTGAAGTTCACGGCGATGTGCGTGATGTTCCCCGCCGCGAGCCCACCGAGGACATTCGCGCCGCTGCCCGAATCCCCGAAACTGATCACGCCCTCGAACACCCACTCGTTCGGCGTCCAATCGACCCCGAGACCGACGCGAGGCGTTCCCCCCGTGCCGACGACGAGGCCCCAGCCGGTGTGTTCGACCACCGCGGGTCCGCTTCCCGTGTACGCCCCCGTCGGCCCACCCCAGAACGCCATCGAGGGACTCACCCACTGATTGAGTGCCGGGTCGATCGAGATGAGCGCGAAGTCGTTCCCGACGTCCCCGTCGCCCGTGCTGTAGACGACCTTTCCGATGTTCACCAGACCGCTGGGAAGGAACAGCATGTCGACATCGTCTCCGGCCAGACCGCAATGTCCGGCGGTGCCGATGAAGTGCTGGGTCCCATTGGTGAAGAGGAAGTTGGCGGTGCAGAGGCTTATCGTGCTGCCGTCGCTGCTGTACAGGATGATCAGCTGACCGGGACGGATCCCGAGGAACGCGAGCGAGGAGACGGGGATGTTCGCCTCGGATGGGATCGGTAGCCCCTTCGGTCCCGCCGCCACCACCTGGCGGTGGAGCTCCGGTGTGACCCAGGATGGCACGGACGGTGTCGGGAGCGTCTTCCACACACGGCCAACGGGGGCGAGGGGCAAAGCGCCCGCCGCCGCCGGAACGGAGAGCGTTCCGACGAGGGCCACCGTAAGCAGGGTCAAACCGAGCCGGCTGAGCTTCATGTCCCCTCCTTGCTCCGATGCCCGTTTCGCGAGGCATATACCCGAGCGGGGGCGAATCATGCCTTAGCGCGAGCGGAGCGGCCACCGGAGCCGATCGAGACGGTTCGTACCTCGCCATGCCTTGTTTGCCGGACTCCGGCCGCGCTAGGCTCGCTCGTCCGATGGAGAAAGCCCAGCAACGGAACCTCGTCCTGATCCTGGCCCGCGAGCTCGCGGCCAATTCGGCGACCCCGATGTTCGTGGTCGACCCCGAGGGGACCTTGGCTTTCTTCAACGAACCCGCGGAGCGCGTCCTCGGCCGGAGCTTCGCCGAGACCGGGCCCCTTGGACCGAAGGAGTGGGGAACCATCTTCTCCCCCGTCGACGGCGACGGGAGGCAGATCCCCCTGGAGAACCTGCCGCTCAATAAAGCTCTCCGGGATCTCATGCCGGGGCACCTCGCCATGACGATCACGGGCCTCGACGGGGAAATGCGCCAGATCGCCGTCACGGCGTTCCCACTCTTCGCGCGCGCCGATGAGTTCGTCGGCGCGCTCGCGATCTTCTGGGAGGAGAAGAGGCCGGGATAACCGATGCGCGCGCGAGTCTGGGGATGCAGGGGGTCACTTGCCTCGCCGGGACCGGAGACGATCCGGTACGGCGGTAACACGTCGTGCGTCGAGATCCGGACCGACGACAACACCCTGATCGTCCTCGACGCGGGGACCGGTATCCGTCCGTTCGGATTGTCGCTCGATCCCGAGCACGACAAGACGATCCACCTGATGCTGTCGCACCTCCATCTCGATCATCTGGAAGGACTCGGGTTCTTCTCTGCCCTGTGGCGGCCGGACGTCGAGCTGCACGTGTGGGGTCCACCCTCGCCGCTGCGCTCGCTCGAGCAGCGCATCGCACGCTACCTGTCGCCGCCGCTGTTCCCCGTGCACCTCTCGGACATCCCGTCCCATCCGCAGTTCCACGACGTGCCGGACGGCGAGTTCCAATTGGGGACGGCGACGATCCGCGCGCAACCGATCTCGCACCGCGGGCCCACCGTCGGCTACCGGGTCATGGAGAACGGGAAGGCGCTCGCCTACCTTCCGGATCACGAACCGGCGCTCGGCGTCGATCTGAACGAGATGGAACCCGAGTGGATCTCGGGCCACTCGATCGCGGAGGACGTCGACGTGTTGTTCCACGACGCGCAGTACACCCCCGAGGAGTACGACGCCCGCGTCGGATGGGGACACTCGAGCGTCGAGCACGTCGTCACCTTCGGACTCGTGTCGGGCGCGAGGCAGCTCGTCATGTTCCACCACGACCCTCTGCACACCGACCCCGATCTCGAGGCGCTGGTCGCGCGCGCTCGCGAACTGTGGGGCGTGAACGGCAAGAACGGATCGGGCCCCGTGCTGGCGCACGAGGGGATGCAGTTCGAGCTGTAACCCCTACCGCTTCCTGCTCGTATAGACCCGCGTCTCGTGCGAAAACGTGAATCGTTCACGTCCGCGCGTCTCGGGGTGCGTACGGATCAGGTCACGCACGCGGTCCAGGACACGGCGGCGCTCGTCGTCGGGAAGGATCGCGATGAAGCTCGTGGAGGCCACGCGATCGACGACCTGATCCTCGTCGACCTCTTGAGGGTTGGGGAACCTCGCGAGCTCGAGCGGGGAGAACCCGGTTGCGCCGTCGAACGCGTCTCGCCACTCCTCGGTCTCGTGCCGGCGGATCGCGTTGCCGTACGCGTCGACGATGTCCGAGAGAGCGGCCACCCACGCACGCGAGCGGTCGCGCGCGTTCCAGACCAGACCGAGACCGCCGCCGGGCACGAGGACGCGATGGATCTCCGCCAGCGCCCGCGGGCCGTCGAACCAGTGGAAGGCTTGTGCCGTCAGGACGGCGTCGGCGCAACCATCGGCAAGAGGAATCTGCTCGGCGGTCGCGGCGACGACCCGCACCGATCCCACGCCGCCGATGCGCCGCCACATGTCCTCGACCGGCTCCAGGGCGAGGATGCGCGCACCACTCGCGGTCAAACACTCGGTGAACTTTCCGGTACCGGCACCGAGATCGACGACGCGGCTTCCGTCAACGATTCCGAAACGTTCGGTTAGGAAACGAACCGCATCGTCGGGATACGCCGGCCGGGCTCGCTGATAGGAGGCGGCGCCGGCCGAGAAACCCTCCGCGGCGGTGCGATCGATCGGCACGGTCGCACGGTACCAAGGACGCACCCAGGACCGTTGCCGCTGGTCACCCGCCCCCCGTACTCTGTGCGCGGCCCAGGGGAATCCGGCCACTGTTTCGAAGGCTCGCGGCCCGGGCAACATCTTGCCGCTCTCGAAGAATAGCAACCTTGTGGAGGAGCGAATGGACGATCTGAGGACTGGATCGCGCAACGGGCTTCCGTGGCTCACGGGGCTCGCGCAGCGCTGGCACCGGCGCCGGACCTACGGCGCGGGGGCCTTGCCGGCGATGCGCGAGCTGACCGCGCGCAAGCTCGGCTCCGGTGAACGCGTCAGCGTCGTCCTGCCGGCTCTCAACGAGAGCGAGACGATCGGCGAGATCTGCGCGACTATCCGCGACCGGCTGATGCGCGGCCGCGCGCTCGTGGACGAGCTCCTCGTCGTCGATTGCTCATCGACCGACGGCACCCCGGAGATCGCGGAGCGGAACGGTGCGCGCGTGTACGACGTCGGGGACCTGATCCCCGAGATCCCGGTCTCTCCTGGGAAGGGCGAGGCCCTGTGGCGCAGCCTGTCCGCGGTCGAAGGCGACATCGTGGTCTGGATCGACTCCGACATCCGCAACTTCTCGCCGCGGTTCGTCACACGGCTCGTCGCGCCGCTCCTGACGGATCCGACGGTGTCGTTCGTGAAGGCCTTCTACCGGCGCCCGATCGCGCGCGGTGACGAGCTGTTGCCGGACGAGGGCGGCCGCGTGACCGAGCTCCTCGCGCGCCCGTTGCTCGCGGCGCTGTTCCCGGAGCTATGCGGCTTCACGCAGCCTCTAGCCGGGGAGTACGCGGGGACCGTCGATGTGCTGCGGCGCGTCCCGTTCTTCACGGGATATTCCGTCGAGGTCGGGCTTCTCATCGACCTCCTCGACGTGATCGGTCTCGACGGGCTCGCGCAGGTCGATCTCGGCGAACGCATCCACCGTAACCGTCCGCTGGCAGAGCTGGGACCGATGGCTTACGGCATCGGACGGACAATCATGAAGCGCGCTGAGGAACGAGGGCGATTGGGCTCGAGCACCGAGTTCCCGACGGCGCCCTTCCTCCGGGCGACGCCGGACGGCATGGAAGCCAACGACGTGATCGAGATCGAGCGTCCTCCGATCGATTCCCTCGGTGATCTCCGCGCGGCCGAGGCCACGGGCTCGTAGCTTCAGTCGGACTGCGCGCCCAGAACCTCTTCGGCTTCGGCCTGCGCCGGTTCCGCCGGCGGCACCGTCTGCTCGGCGAGCGAACGCTTGACGCCGGCCGCGGCCCATCGGCGCCGCAAGTAGTCCTTGCGATCGAGGAACAGGTCGGTATAGCGGCCGATCCGCTCCTCGGCGGTTTGCTGGTCGTCCGATGAAGCCTCCTGCACGAAGGTGGCCGTCCGCGCGAAATACAGAGGAATCATCGAGTCCAGGAGTTCCGAGGGGGAGATCGCGGCCGCACTGAACGCGACGAGATAGTCGTAGACGATGTGCGCCCACAGCTCCACCGGGAGCACGAACCCTTCCGTCTTCTCGGCGGCCTCGTCCGTCGCGCGCACGACGGCGGAGAGCGTCTCCGCGGCGAGGACGTCGCGCCATAGCTTCTCGTACTTCATGTATCCCTCGATGAAACGCCACGTGAGACGGCCGGTGCGGATCCTGATCTCTTCGGCGCTCGTCGCGGCGCGGAACCCGTAGGTGGGCACGCTCATGATCTCCTCGACGCGCTGCCACCTATCGACGTAGCGCCCGGCGAGGGCGAAGAGGGATCCGACGACTTGCCGGAACATCGGGCCGAGATGCGCGCCGGGGTCCTTCGCGTCGTGCACCTTCGCGCCCAGTTGGGTCTGGCACACGCGGAAGCCCTGGACGATCGCCGTCGTGGTCATCCAGATGTCGATGCCGTACCGCGCGACGTCGGTCTCCCACACGTCCTGCTCGCTCCAGTACGACGCGAGCTTGCCCGAGAAGCCGAACTCGCCGCCGATCGGCTGCCGGACGCGATAGCCGTACAGAGCGGCCGTGAGCGGAAACGCGATCGCGTTCGTGATCGTACCGTCGTACTTGTGGCGCGCGTAGATCGGCGCGACGAAGTCCTGACCCGACGCGACGACGGGCTTCAGCAGATTCTCGACCCACTGCGGCGTGATGGACCGCAGATCGGCATCGAACACCGCGCACGCACGTGCGCCGGTTTGTGCGGCCGTCGCGAAGATCGAACGGAACGCGCTGCCCTTCCCCGAGATGCCCTCGTACCGAAGGACCAAGCGCGTCGGCGCTGGGGCCTTCGCGTCGATCAGGAGCAGTTCCTCGTCCGGCGCCGTCGACGCCTCGAGCGCCGCCTGCGGCGTCCCGTCCTCCGATCCTCCGTCGGAGACGACGATCGCGGCGGGCACGCCGGGGAACGCTCGCCGCAATCCGGCCTCCACCGCGCGCACGACGTTGCCGATCGTGCGCGCGTTCTCGAAACACGGGATGCCGCAGATGATCTCGATCCCCTCGAGATCGGCGAGGCGGCCCGCGACGATGCGCGCGTGAAGATCGGGCTCGATCGCGCCTGACCGGACGTTGCGCTTCCGGGGCATGAAGCGATGCTACCCGCCGGGCGGGGGGCCTACCCCTTTCTTTCGGCGAGCCCGAACATCTCGACCTTATGGGCCTCGCGGAAGAAATCCTCGCCGAAATACTTCAGCATGTATTCGACCTGTGAGACGTGTTTCTCGATCGCCTGCAGTTTCAGGTCCAGCAGGTCCTTCGGGACCTCGTAGTAGATCGCTGCGTCCTTTTTGTTCACCACCGGCGGGAAGCCGGGAGCGAACACGTTGAACTTCTGGAAGCGCGGGCCGAACTCTTCGACCCATTCCGGCGTGGCGATGGCGTAGTAGAGCTTGGCGCCGGGCTTCGCGGCCGCGCGGAACGCGTCAGTGGTCCACGCGCACACGGCCTTGTGGTCGGGATGGTCGGTCATCCCGTCGGGCCCGAACGTGATGACGGAGTCCGGCTGCACGTCGCGCATGAAGGCTTCGACCTTGGCCGCACCCTCCTCCGCAGGGACGTCGGCGCACGTGCCGTCGGTGTAGCCGAGCCAGTGATGTTCCTTGACGCCGAGGATCGCGAGCGACTCAATCAGCTCTTGCGCGCGCACCTCCCCCATCGTCTCCGACGGCCAGCGCTTCTCGTCCCACGATCCGCCCTCGCCCTTGGTCGCCGTGACGCAGACGACGCGGTCGCCGGCGCGTGCCGCGCGGGCCATGAGGGCGGCGGCGAGGTAGGTCTCGTCGTCGGGGTGCCCGAAGACGCCGAGGATAGTTCCCAGATCGTCCATCACATCTCCCTGTTGTCGGCTACCACAGAACGGCGTAGACGCGGTGCGTACCGGCCAGTCCCTTCAGCTCGACATCGCGACCGTCGTCGAACGTGAACTCGCCGCTCGACGCCGTCAGCTCGCGGAGCAGCGACGACACGAGGATCTCGCCGCCGTTCGCGGCCCCGCCGATCCGCGCGGCCAGGTTCACGTGCCGCCCGTAGAAGTCGCCCGCGTCGACGATCGCCTCGCCGGTGTGGAGGCCGATGCGCACGCGAACGCTGTCCTCCGGCTCCTTCTCAGCGTGGGTGGCGAGAGCCCGTTGGATGTCGATCGCGCACGTGAGGGCGCGCCGGGCCGAGGAGAACGCCAGCATGAAACCGTCGCCCTGCGACTTCACCTCATAGCCCCCCTGCGCTTTTACTTGCTCGCGCACGATCGCGTTGTGCGTGCGCAGCAGCTCGATCCACCGGCGGTCGCCGAGCCGCTCGTTCATCGCCGTCGAGCCTTCGATGTCGCTGAACAGAAGCGTCACGGTTCCGTCGGGCGCGGCGTGCGAGCGCAGGTCAGGCTGCTCGCGCTCGACGGCCTGCTCGACGCGGTCGATCGAACTGCGGACGTCGGTGGGGATCGCCGCGCCGCGCGCCTCGAAACGAAGCGCGAGGGCGCGCTCGGCGAGCGGCGACATGCCGAGCTCGCGCGCGATCTCGAGCGCGCGGTCGAGGTCGCGCCCGGCTTGGTCGAGGTCGCCCGGGCCGCGGCGTCGGATGCGGACGTCGGCCATCTCCGTCAGCGATTGCGCGAGGAACGGCCGCGCTCCCATGCGCGCGTGGATGCGCGTAGCGGCGGCGAACCGTTCGACGGCCTCGTCGAGCCTCCCCGCACCGGCGTCCAGGAGGCCGAGGTAGTACGCGCCGGCCCCGAACGCGTTGACGGCGCCGCCGCCGATGATGTTGCGATGCTCCTGGCGTTTCAGCGCCTCGGCGATCTCCGGCACGAGCTCCGTTCGGTCCAGCGCGATGGTCAGGTGGGCGGCGATCGCCAGCATCATGTTGACCACGAGCCCTTGCCGGAACATGCCGGCCAGCCCCTCGACCGTCGCTTCATCGAGCAGGCCGAGCGCCGCGTCCCGGTCTCCGAGATGGAACTGCGCGTAAGCGGCGATCAAGGGGAACCACACGACGCGCTGCGCGTATTGGGGCGCGTACGCCGCGAGGTTGTCGAGGAACTCGCGCAGCTTGTCCTTGTCGCCGCGCTGGATCGCGGGGAGAAGCATCTGGGAGTTATAGACCTGGATCGCGTCCGGTTCCTGGGCGCGGAGGCCGATCTCGTAGGCCTCGCGCGTGTAGCGGTCGAACTCCTCGAACCGGCCGGCGATCGCGGCCATCGTGGCCTTTCGCGACAACGCGTAGAGGAGATAGCGCGGGATCCGGGACTCCTCCGCGACCCGCGCGTAGTCCTCGACGGCCGCGTTGGCGCGGTGCATATCCGGCAGCTCGGTGAGCGCGATGATCCGCCACATCAACCCGTCGAGCAGCAGTTCCTTGTCGGAGATCTCGCGCGCCAGGTCGACGATGCGGTCCCCCGCTTCCAGGCGGACTTCGGGCGGATCGGAGGACCAGAGCACGTACGCCCGGGTGCTCAGGGCCTCCGCGAGCGCCGCAGGATCCTCCGATGCTTCGGCCGCGGCGACGGCCTGGTCCGCCAACGTCCGCACGCGTGCCTGGTCGCCGAAGTAGAGCGTCCGCGCGAGCTCTCCGCACAACCGAGACCGCAGCGCGAGGTCCTCCTCGCCGATCGCGCGCAACGCCTCGTCGAGGATCGCCGCGCGGCGTTCGTCGATGAAGCCGAACCCGGCTCCGGCGCGCAGTCCGATCGCCGCCGCCGCCAGCAGACGCGCGTCGCCGGTCGTGCGCGCGAGGTCGGCCGCCTCGAAGAACGCGGCGCGCGCCGACTCCACATCCCCGGCTCGGCGGTTGGCCTCGCCGAGCTCGAGCAAGAGTTTGCAGCGGCGCGCCGGGTCGCCGGGCGCGAGCTCGAGCGCCTCGAGCGCCATGCGGTAGTGCTTCGTCGCTTCCTCGTAAGCGAGCTGCGACAGGGCGCGCTCGGCGGCGCGCTCGGAGTAGCTCACGGCTTTGCCGACGTCGCCGCCGGGCGACGCTTCGAGGAAGTGATACGCGAGCTCGGCCATGTGCGGTTCCGGCGCGTCCTTGTAGAGCATCTCCAGCACCTCGCCGATCCGCCGGTGCAGCCCGACGCGCCGCGTCGTCGGGATCTCCTCGTACAGCGTCTCGCGGATGAGCGCATGCGAGAACGCGTAGCGGTCGCGCGAGCGCGGCGTCTCGCCGACGACGCGCGCGCCGACGGCCTCCTCGATCGCGTCGGTGACCGCCGCGGGGTCGAGATCGGTGACCGCTTGCACGACGCCGAGCGTGAACTCGCGTCCGACAACCGATGCGATCTGCAGCAGGCCGTTCGACGAGTCCGAGAGCTGATCGAGACGCCGCCCGACGACCTCGCGCACGCTCTGCGGAACGCTGATGCTCCAGGAGCCGCCCGCCGGGCGTTCGAGACGTCCTTCGCTGACGAGAAGACGCACGCACTCGGCGACGAAGAACGGGTTCCCTTCGGTCTCGCGATGCATCGCGCGGACGAGTTCCGGCGGCGGCTCCATCCCGCTGCTCATCTCGATGTAGCGCGCGACGTCGTCCTCGGTCAGCCCGCGCAGGACGACTCGGCTCGAGACCTGTTCGCGGGTCAGCTCGGCGAGCGCCTGCGCGAGCGGGTGCTGCCGGCGCAGCTCGACGTCGCGGTAGGTGGCGAGGATCAGCAGACGGCTGGTGCGCATCTCACGCGCGAGGAACTGGAGCAGCAACAGCGACGGCTTGTCGGCCCAGTGGAGGTCGTCGAGCACGATGACGAGTGGCTGCGCCTTCGACCCGTTGCGGATGAACATCGCGATCGAATCGAAGAGCCGGAAGCGCGCCTGCTCGGGATCGAGAGCGGGCGGTTCCGCGAGGCCGGGGATCCGCTCGCGGATCTCGGAGGCGATCTGCGCGATGTCCGCCGCGCCCTGTGAGCCCATGACCGAGACGATGCTGTCGGCATCGCGCTCGTGGATGTACGACCGGATCACCTGCACCCACGGCCAGTACGGCGGCGCACCCTCGCCCTCGTAGCACCGCCCGACGAGCACCTGGGCGCCGCGCATCTTCGCCCAGGTCGAGAGCTCCTCCGTCATGCGCGTCTTGCCGATGCCCGGCTCGCCGACCAGGAGCATCAGACGTCCGTGCCCCGAAAGGGTGTCGTCCAGCGCGCCACGCAGCTCGTCCATCTCGCGCTCGCGCCCGACGAACACGCCGCCGGCGAGGCGGTCGAGCGGGTTCGCGCGCTCCTCGATCGTGGAAACGCGCGCCGTCCCGGCGGCGATCTGCCCGAGCATCTCGACGACCTCGGCCGCGCCCGACGGACGCCCATCGGGGTCCTTGGCGAGCAACGCGAGGATGAGCTTCTCGAGCGGCGGCGGAACGTCGGGCGCGTGCCACGAGGGCGCGACCGGCGCCGTGCCGATGTGCTGCGAGATCACCGCGACGGCCTCATCGCCGAGGAAAGGCGGCCGGCCGGTGACGGTCTCGTAGATCATCGCGCCGAGCGAGTACAGATCGCTGCGCGTGTCGGGTTGGCGCCCGAGGGCCTGTTCCGGCGCCATGTAAGCGACGGTGCCGAGCATCATCCCCTCCGCGGTGAGCCGCGACCGGTCGAGCGCGACGGCGAGCCCGAAATCCCCGAGCTTGGCCGTGCCGTCCTCGGTTAGCCAGACGTTCCCCGGCTTCACGTCGCGGTGGACGACTCCTCGTGCGTGCGCGTGCTCGAGAGCTTTCGCGACCTGGGTGGCGATGTCGACGGACCGCTCGACGCCGAGCCCGTGGCCGTCGGCCGCGCGCACGAGATCTTCGACCGACCCGCCGCTCATGTACTGGCAGACCAGGAACGTCGTGCCGTCCTGCTCGCCGATGTCGAAGACTGTGACGATGTTGGGATGGTCCCCGAGCCGAGCCATCGCTTGCGCCTCGCGCTTGACGCGCGCCATCCCGGCTTCGTCGAGCCCCTCGGTCTTGATCACGGCCATGGCGACGTCGCGATCGAGCGTCTCGTCGCGCGCCAGGAAGACGCGTTTGCGGCCGCCCTCGCCCAGGAAGCGCTGGATGCGATAGCGGCCTCCGCCCAGCCCGCTCGGGAGGCTGGTCGCGCGCGGTTCGGCGACCGAGGTCTCGGCGAGGCGGACGCCACAGCCACGACAGAACTTGAGGTCCCGCGGGTTCGATCGTCCGCACGACGGACAGGGGCGTTCGGCGACGAGCGGGTCGCCGCAGCTCCCGCAGAAGGCGGCGTCGTCGGGGTTGGCGTCTCCGCAGGCCGGGCAGTTCATCTCGGAAGGCGAGTGTAACGGTCCAAACGAGGACGGGGAGCCCGTCGGGCTCCCCGTTCTCGTCTGGCTACCTGAGATGACCTAGAGGTCGGCTTCGGTCGTTTCGTCGATCAGCAGGTCGACGAGGCACGACACTTCATCGGTTACGGGTTCGAGAGGCGTCCCGTCACCGCCGTCGTGGATCGCCCCGCTGAGCGGGCCGTTCGCTTCCGGATCCTCGGTCAGCGGCGGGACCTGCAGACCGCCGTCCCACAGCTGCTGAGCGATGGTGTCCGGGCCGAGAATGCCCGGGTCGCCGGCGTCGCCCGTGCAGACGTTCACCGCAGCGGTCTCGCACGTGTCGCCGGTGCCGTCACCGTCGGTGTCTTCCTGCCCCGGGTTCGGAGTCGTCGGGCAGTTGTCCTCGGAGTCGGGGATGCCGTCGCCGTCGGTGTCCGTCGGAGCGGGCGTGTCGCACGCGTCGCCGACGCCATCGCCGTCAGCATCTTCCTGCCCCGGGTTCGCAACGTTCGGGCAGTTGTCCTCGGAGTCGGGGATACCGTCGCCGTCGGTGTCCGTCGGCGGGGCCTCATCACATGCGTCGCCGATCCCGTCGCCGTCGGTGTCCTTCTGGTCCGGGTTGGGGACCGTCGGACAGTTGTCGTCCCGGTTGTTGATGCCGTCGTCGTCCGAGTCGCAGTTCGGGTTCTTGAACCCCGGACTCCCCGGTACGGGGTTCTTGCATCCTTCTGGTTCGGTCTTCGCGAGCGCTCCGTGGAGCGTGAAGATCGCGAGGATCGTGACCAGGAGGATGATGAGAACACTTGCGAGAGCAGACCTTCTTCGCATCGATTCCCCCTCGATTGATCCGGTATCTCTTCACCGCCCGAGGAAAGCGACCACCCCCTTCGGCGCGCGAGCGGTGTCCGGCCAAGACCGGTAACGGCGCATTATTCATCACTTGAAGTGATATGCGATAGACGCTGCGCGCTGTTTTCCGGCTTTGTCGTAAAGAAGCGAAGCAGGCGACTACCGCGAGGCGCGCAGCCGGCCGAAACACGCAACAGCCAGCGCGACCAGAAGCCACGCTGCCGTCGGAGTACCGAGGCCGGTCGCCGCCAGGCTCCTGCGGGTCTGCTTCGCCCGTTTGACCTGCGGCGATGGTGCGGAGCGCTTGGGTTCGGCCTTGGTCGTCGGCGCTCGAGGCGCGGAGGGAGCGAAGAGCGTCCAGCGGTCCCCGACGGGTGCATACGCCCCCACGACGGCGGTCGAGGGGTCGAGCCTGGCTCCGACGCCGGTCCAAGACCAGGACCATGCCCCTGCCGGGCCGACGAAAGAAAGGTCGCCGCTGCCGAAGTTGGTCGGGATCGGAACGGGCAGGCCCGGCGCTCCGTGGAGCGAGTAGTTGTTGAGCTCGCCCGAACCGTGACGCCCGTCCGGTGACGCCCACTCGATCGTGCAGCGCACGCACTGATCGAAAACCACCCCGCCGACGAGGCCGCCGGCCACGGATCTCTGAAGGCTCGACGTGCCCGCCGAGGCCACCGAGGCGTCGACCGCGATCCCGCTCATCCCCGGAGCTGCCGCGTAGATGGCGCTCGTTCCGGCGCCCGTCGAGACGTCCGGCGAATCGCCTCCCTTGACCTCGTAGCGGTCGATGACCCCGTTCGCGACGAACACGATGAGCGCGAAGCGCGAGCCTGGCGGGGCTCCGATGATACCCCCGCTCACGCTGAATCCCAGGGTGTCGTCGGCCGCCGGCGTGATCTCGATGTCGATGGCGCCGGCGTCGTCGGTGGTTCGGAAGTGGAGCCCGCCGTTCCCGAGGTCGAAGACATCGACGAGCGGGGCCGGCCCGGCGATGAAGCCGCTTCCGAACAGCAGCGGTCCCGCGCCGTTGCTACGAGCGACACCTCTGATCTCGACGGAGGAGCCGCCGTCCCCGCCGATATTGAAGCTTCCGCCGCCCGATCCGGTCTGTGGTTGAGCCTGTGCGCGGAACGTCCCCGCCGCGAGCACCCAGTCGATCGGCGCCGCACGCGATAGGGTGGGCACGGCCGCAACGGCCGCGACGACGGCCGCCACCAGTCCCCTCTGGAAACGCATCCCCTCGCTCCGCTGCCAGAGGTTCGCCGTGCTCGCGACGGTTCCTCCTGAACCACGGTTCGCCGCGCATGCCGTGCGGGTGCAAGGTGCGCTTTCCGCTCGCGGTCGTGTAGAAGTTGGTCCGCTAATGGCCGTCCTCGATCGATTCGATCTCTCGGGCAAGGTGGCGGTCATCACCGGCGCCGGCAAGGGCATCGGCGCGGCGATCGCGATCGCCTTCGCGGAGGCCGGCGCCGACGTCGCTCTGCTCGCGCGCACCGTCGCGGACCTCGAGGGGGTGGCCGAGCAGGTTCGCAACCGCGGCCGTCGCGCGGCCGTCATCCCGACCGACGTGATCGAGCTGGGTCAGCTCGAACCGGCGGTGACGCGAACCGTCGAGGAGCTCGGCGGCGTGGACATCCTCGTCAACAACGCCGGCGGCGCGGTCCCCGCCCCGTTCATGGACACGCGGGCGGAGCACATGGAGTGGGCGTTCCACTTCAACGTCTCCTCCCCCGTCGAGCTCACCCGCCTGTGCGTGCCGCACATGCTCGAACGCGACGGCGGCGCCGTTCTCAACATCGGCTCGATGGCGGGCGCGCACACGTCGCGCGGATACCTCGCGTACGGGACGGCGAAGGCGGCCTTCGCACACGCAACGAAGCTGATGGCGTCCGACCTCGCCCCACGCATCCGCGTGAACGCGATCCTGCCCGGCGCCGTCGAGACCTGGGCGCTCAACTGGTACCTCGGTTACATGGACGACCAGGGAACGCCGGTGCGCGACACGATGGTCGAGCGGACGCTCCTTCAGCGCAACGGCACGCCGGAGGACGTCGCCGCGGCCGCGCTCTACCTGTGCAGCGATGCGTCGTCGTGGGTGACGGGCAAGCTCATCGAAGTCGACGGCGGTTGGACGTTCGAGCTCCTGCCGCGCCGGATCGCCGACCTGTAACGAGGCCGACTCGCAGCCCATCTTCGCGATCCCAGCAGGAATCGCGATGTTTCGGGCGAATTGTCGAGATTACCCGGGTTGGTCGCTGGGGCCTCGGACCAGGGAGGGCACCATGGATCTCTCGAAGGGCATCGGGTGGTCGGCGGTTGTGGTCGTGATGTCCTTAGCCCTGGTCGCCGGGCTAGCCGCCCCCGCCGCAGGCGAGGTGACCTTTCCGCTCCTGGTCTGCGAGGCGAACGGAGCGGTGGCCGTGGTGCCCGGGCCCCCGGGGCCGGCCGCGAACACCTGGTCTATCACGGCGAAAGGCCTGTGCCAGGGCGACAACACCGGGACGCACTTCGCGGACATCTCTGGAACCGGAACCTCGGCCACGCTCGGACTCTGCGACGAGACCGGCGTCGTGATGCACCTTGAGATCGCGGTCACCATCACGTTGACGAGTTTCTCGACGGGCCTGACCCGAGTGCTCACCGAAATGTGGTCGGCGCCGTTGACGACGTTCCCGGTCGCAACGCCCTACCTCATCACCGACGGCGGGTTGGTCAGCGACGCCGACTTCGTGGGTGGCGGAACGATACTCACCCGCATCGGTGGGATGTGCCCTCCGCTGGGGAATCCCGCCGCCAAGATCGCGTGGTCGCGAATCCTGGCCGGCGCCTAGAACAACCACTCGCCCACACGCAGGCGTCCGCGCTGCCGGCTCAGGGACATCGCGACGCGGCGGAGACGACGAAGAACGTCGGACCGTCGTAGCCGAAGTTCTCGCCGTCGCCGACGACGACGTCGACGCGCGCCGGTCCGACCGGAGCGTCGACGCGCACGTCCCACGAGTCGGAGTAGCGTCCGTCGCCGTCGCTCATGCCTCCGTCGCTGCCCCCGTACCCGTGTCCGTACGGCGGGGGCGCGCCGCCTTTCGTTCCCGCGTACACGGCGTGATAGATGACCGCGGCATTGGGCACCGTGCGGACGACGATGGTGGCGGTGCCGCCGCGGACGACGCAGGACGGACGCACGGTCGCGTCCACCGCAACCTTCGACTCCCAGGGGAACGCGACCGGGGCGGGACTCTCTCCGGGCCGGCCGCCGGTACTCGGCGTGACGTGGACGATGCCGGGAGTAAAGGTCGGAGCACCCGGAGGCGTCGTGTGGAGCGCGGTCGCCTCCGTGCTCGGCACACCGTTCGTGGCGGACGCGGATGGACGCTCCTTCCCGGAGGCGCCGCACGCCGATAGGGCCATCCCGGCGGCCAGTCCGAGCGCCGCGAGCCGCGGCGCGCGACGGCTCTTCATCGACGCCTCTGGGATCGGGCGCTCCGGGCCCGCGGAGCCGGGGCGGCCTTCATCTCTTGCTCCATCTCACCAAGATAGGCCGCCATCAGCTTGGGCGAGGCCAGAAGATCTCGACTGGGCCCCTCGATCACCACCTCGCCCTTCGCGAGCACGTACGCGCGCGCGGTGTGGGTGAGCGCCAGATGCACGAACTGCTCTACGAGCAGTACGGCGGTGCCCGCGCGGTTCACTTGCTCGAGCGCTTCGAACAACGCAGACACCACGATCGGCGCGAGCCCGAGCGACACCTCGTCGACCAGAAGGAGTCGCGGGCTCGACATGAGCGCGCGACCGACCGCGAGCATCTGCTGCTCCCCACCGGAGAGTGTGCCCGCGGCCTGCCCCGCGCGTTCCTCCAGCCTCCGGAACAACCCGTACACCCGCGCCAGGTTACGCTCGAAGCCGACCCTGTCCTTGCGTCGCGACCAGTATCCGAGCCGGAGGTTCTCAAGGACGGTCAGGTCGGGGAACAGCTCGCGGCCCTCGGGGAGATGAGCGACGCCGAGACGTACCATTTCTTGCGCGGCGCGACCGGTTACATCGCGTCCGTCGATCCGGACGCAGCCGCGGGTGGGCGCCAGCAGCCCCGAGATCGTTCGCAGCGTCGTCGTCTTGCCCGCGCCGTTGACGCCGAGGAGCGCCACCATCTCGCCGGCCGCGACGCTCAGGCTGACGCCGAATAATGCCTGAACCGGTCCGTAATGCACCTCGATCCCTTCGACTTCGAGCATCGGTTACGCCCCCACCAGAGCCGGCTCTTTCGCCTTGCCGAGATAGGCGGCGACCACGTTCGGGTCGCGCTGGACCTCCGCCGGCCGCCCCTCCGCGATCAGACGTCCCTGGTCGAGCACATACACGTAATCGCTCACCCCCGTGACCATCCGGACGTCGTGCTCGATGAGGAGCACGGACACGCCGAGGGCGCGGACGCCGCGTACGACCGCCATCAAGGTGTCCGTCTCCGCGTTGTTGAGGCCCGACGCGGGTTCGTCGAGCATGAGCAGTCGCGCGCCGGTCACGAGCGCGCGGCCGAGCTCCACCATCCGCAGCATCCCGAACGGCAGGCCGCGCACGCCTCGCTCGGCGACCGCCTCGAGGTCGAGCATATCCAGCACCTGACGGACCCGGCGCCGGGCCACTTTCTCCGCTGCTATCGTCCGCGGCGCGGCGAAAAGGTTCGAGAACAGCCCCGAGTCGTTGTGCATGTGGGTCGCGACGAGCAGGTTCTCGAACACCGTGAGCTCGCTGAAGAGCTGCAGGACCTGAAAACTGCGGGCGACGCCGAGACGAACGCGCAGGTGCGGCTGAAGCGCGGTCGCGTTGTGCCCGTAGAGCGCGATCCTGCCGGACGTGGGATCGTTGAGTCCGAGGATCGCGTTGAACAGCGTGGTCTTGCCGGCGCCGTTCGGCCCGATCAGCCCGACGATCTCCCCGTCTCGCACCTCGATCGACGCGTCGCGAACTGCGAGAAGGCCGCCGAAGCGGACCGTGACTCCCGCTGCCTCGAGGACGAGCGCGCGGTCGGCGCGCGCACCCAGAGACGCTTCCGCGACCGTCGCGGCATCGACGAGGCGCGGGAGACTCGCCGCGCCGTGGCCCTCAGGCGGCTGCCATCCGTCTCCGCCATCGCGGTGGCCGTCGCCGGCAGCCGCGACGAACGCGGTGGCAACCCAGTCGTCCGGCCGGGCAGGGAGCGCCGCAGCTTGCCGGCGTGGAACGAGGCGCTTTCCGGCCCGGACGAACCCGGCCGCATGCGCCGCCTGCCTGCGCAGGATCGCGGCCGCGCGGGTCCCCAGGCGCCGACGTGGCGGCCGCGCCTCGACGGGCGCGCGCCGGGTCGCGACCGTGCTCGTCCAGAAGCGCGCGACGACCCGCAGCCGCGGCCGTGCCGCGGCGGCCAAGCGCTGCCCGCCGACCCGGAGCCGCTCGGCCAGTGCGATCAGTCCTCCTGGATAGGCGAGCAGCACGACCGCCAGCAGCCCGGCGGAGACGACCTCGAGCCAGCCGGAGAGCGCGGTCACGCGGAGGAAGAGCTCGTTCAGGCCCGCGAAGACGGCGCCGGCCGCGAGCGCGCCGCCGAGGCGGCCGAGCCCGCCGACGACGGCGATCGCGAGGTACTGCAGGGAGATGGTGAAAATGAACTGGTCGGGAACGACGGCCCGCTGTCCAAGCATCAGCATGCTTCCCGAGACGCCCGCGAGCACGCCGGCGATCGCGAACGCGACCAGCTTGTAGCGCACGATGTCGATACCCACAGACGCCGCCGCCATCTCGGATCCACGGATCGCGAAGAACGCGCGTCCGACTCTCGTGTCGCGCAGGTTCGCCAGCGTGAAGAACGCGACGACCGCGATCGCCGCGAAGACGTAGTACAGGGTTCGCTCGCTCGCCAGGTCGACGAACGGCCAGCCTCCCTTCTCACCGAACGTCTGGCCGGGGATCACCGAGCTTCCGGAACTCGCCCCCATGAACGGCGTCTTGAAGAGGAACGCGTCGCACATCCACGCGAAGACGAGCGTCGCGACGGCCAGATACAAGCCGCGGACGCGGAGCGCGACGACGCCGAGCACCGTCGCGGCCGCTCCGGCCGCGACGGCCGCGAGCAGCAAGCTGGCCGGAAACCCGAGCCCCCACCCGCGAACGATGAGCCCCATACAGAGCGCCGCGATTCCGACGAAGCTCGCCTGCGCGAGCGAGATCTGTCCGACCCACCCGGTGAGGACGACGATCGACATCGCGACGATCGCGAGCTGGATCGTGAGCAGGGAGTTCTGCAGGACGGAGAACGGGATGAGCCACGGCCACGCGAGCACGAGGAGCATGCCGAGGACGAGCGACCGCGCGCCGGGCCGTCGCCGAGCGGCCGTGCTCTCCACCGTGACGAGCCCGGCGTGAGCGGTGTCCGCTCCCGCCAGCCGGCGGCCGCGCAGCGCGAGGACGACGAGCGTCAGGAGCGTCAGCGCGAGCTGGGGCGACCCGTTGAAGCGCGCGACGCGGCCGATGAGCGGTGTTTCGCCGAAGTAGGGAACGAGGCCGAAAGCGAGACCGGCGACGACCGATCCTCCGACCGCACCGGGCAGGCTCTCGAGACCGCCGATCAAGGCCGCGACGAAGGCCGGCACCGCCTGCAACGAAAGCGTGTACGGATCGAGCGTCGTGACCGCGGCGAGCATGACCCCGGCGAGCGCCGCCAGCCCGCCGCCGATCGCCCACGCGC
>JBIOTQ010000027.1:0-43144 GCA_044866075.1 Actinomycetota bacterium
AGAAGCGCGCGATGTGGGAGGACGCCATGCAGGCGATCACCCGCATGTTCGTGGAGGAGCCGTTCGCCGGGTGGGAGTCTCGCCACCTCCAGATGCCGCCGCGCAACGTTGTGCCCAAGCCCGTGCAGAAACCGCACCCGCCTCTCTGGGTCGCGTGCAGCCGCCGCGAGACGATCCACTTCGCGGCACGGAACGGGATCGGCGCGCTGTCGTTCTCGTTCGTCGAGCCGGAGGACGCGGGCGAGTGGGTCGCGGAGTACTACCGCCTGCTCGAATCCGATGAGTGCCTGCCGGTCGGGTTCTCGGTGAACCCGAACGTCGCGGTCGTGCTGCCGATGATGTGCCACCAGGACGAGCAGACGGCGATCGATCGCGGCATCGACGGGGCTCACTTCTTCGGCTACGCGCTCGCGCACTACTACGGGATCACGCCGCACGAGCCGGGTGTCACGAGCTTGTGGGAAGAATTTCATGAGGGCCGCAACATCGCCGGCTACGCGCGCGACGTGATCCTCGCCGACGACGCGCCGCTGGCCGTCAAGGTGTTCCGGTCCGGGCTGGGGTCGATGCGCGGCGCGGTCGGGACGCCGGCGCAGATCACGGAGCTGTGCCGGCGCTACGAGGCCGTCGGCGTCGACCAGATCGGGTTCGTTCTGCAGGCGGGGACGAACAAGCACGAGGACATCTGCGAAGCGCTCGAGCTGTTCGGGAAAGAGGTGATCCCTCAGTTCGCCGAAGAGCGCGAGGAGAAGGAACGCGCGAAGGCCGAGCGCCTGGCGCCGGCCATCGAGCGCGCGCTCGCCCGCCGCTCCCCGCCGCGCGTCGCGCCGCCCCGCTACCGGATCGACGAGGACGCGGAGATCGAACGCGCGCGCCGGGCACGCCGCGTCGAGAAACTCGACATTCGCGCGGCTCTCTCGAAGGGACGGCAGGCGGCTCGGGCCGCGGCCCGGCGGCGCGCGCAGAAGCAGCTGGCGCGCTGGACGCGTTCCAGGTCGGACGAGCAGATCGAGAAGCGCTTCGGTTCGAAGGTTGCTCAGCGCGCGATCTTCACCGGCATGGCGCGCGCGTTCGAGCCGTCGATGGCGTTCGGCTTCGAAGGCGAGCTGCAGTTCGTGATGGGGCAGCCGGCCACGGGCGGGCCGACGCACGCGTGGACGATAACGGTGACGGACTCGAAGGCCGTCGCGCGCGCGAAGCCGGCCGCCGAGCCGCGCGTGACGCTACGCGCCGGCGTCGCCGACTTCGTGCGGATCGCGACCGGCGAGGCGAACCCGGGGGCGCTGCTACTGGACGGCAAGCTGGAGGTGGACGGAGACCTCGGCCTTGCGCCGCGCCTGTCCGAGATGTTCGGCGGGCCGTCCCCCTACTGAGATGGCGCTGCGGGCCGCTCAAACCGCTCGGTCGACGGTCCCGCGCATGCGCCGGCGGCGACGGCGACCTCGGCTCACGACGCCGGGCCCGACCCGCCGCGAGGCTTTGCGGGCGCTCTTGCGCGGCGACCTGCTCGACACGCTGTTCGAGGCGGCGGAGGAGTACGGCGACATCTACGCCTGGCGCGTCGGCCGGAAACCGTTCTTCATGGTCCGCGCGCCCGCGCACCTCGAGCACGTGCTCGTCGCGCGCCAGGACAATTACGTGAAGTCGTTCCAGTACCGGCTGCTCGCGGTCGGGATGGGCGAGGGTCTTCTCACGAACGAGGGGGAGTCGTGGGAGCGGCAGCGACGGCTGATCCAGCCGATGTTCGCCAAGCGGCACCTCGCCGAGTTCGCTTCGAACATGACGGCGGCGATCTCGCCGGCGATGGACGCGTGGGGAGAGCGCCCCGATGGAGCGCGGGTCGACGTCGGCGAAGAGATGACCGGCCTCACGCTGGACGTCGTCGGACGCGCGTTGTTCGGCGCCGGGCTCGCCGCCGAAGCGCGGCGGATCGGCCCCGCGGTCCTCGTCGGGTTGAGGACGGGCGTGCTCGCGGCGCGCTTGCAGCTCGCCTTCGCGCCGCCTCGGTGGGTCGTCGATCGCGGACGGGCGATCTTCCGCCTTCCCTTTTTGACGCCGCGCCTCTTGTCGTTCAAACGATCGATGGCGACGATCGATGAGGTGGTCGACCGGCTCATCTCCGAGAGGCAGGCGGCGATGGACGGCGCGCCGTCCGATCTGCTGGGACTGCTCCTGGCCGCGCGCGACGAGAACGGACGGGGGATGAGCCGAACGCAGGTGCGCGACGAGATCGTGACGTTCATGCTCGCCGGGCACGAGACGACCGCGAACGGTCTGGCGTGGATGTGGTACCTGCTGTCGCTCCATCCCGAGGCCCGCGAGCGGATGAACGCGGAAGTGGACGAGGTGCTCGGGGATCGCGTGCCGACCGCGGACGACGTGGACCGCCTGGTGTGGACGTCGGCGTGTTTCCAGGAGGCGATCAGGCTCTATCCACCGGCGTGGGTCTTCGAGCGGGAGGCCGTGGAGGACGACGCGCTGGATGGGCACGTGATCCCCGCGGGCTCGACCTTGCTCTTCCCGTCGTACCTGATCCACCGGGATCCGCGGCTGTGGCCGAACCCGGAAGCATTCGACCCGCGGCGGTTCTTGCCCGAGACCGTCCACGCGCATCCGCGCTACGCGTACGTGCCCTTCGGGGCGGGACGGCGGATGTGCGTCGGGGCCGGCTTCTCGATCATGGAGGCGACGCTGATCGCCGCGATGATCGCGCAGCGCTTCGAGCTCGACCTCGTCTCGGGAACGCGCGTGCAACCCGAACCCACGGTGACGCTGCGTCCGCGCGACGGGTTGCCGATGACGGTGCGCAGGCGCTCGCGTGATCGAGCGCCCTCGCGCTAGGGTTCGCGCCGATGCGTATCGACGTCGGCGGGTTCGTGAGCGGCGTGCAGGAGAACATCTCCTCGCTCGTCGACGCCGCCAAGCGCGCGCCCGAACTGCTCGACATCCTCCGCGACACGCATCGTGTCTTGCTGAAGATGGAAGCGGTCATCGACCGGCTCGAGAAGCCGCTCACGGAGCTCGAGGAGAAGATGTCTTCCGTCAACATCTCGCCGGAGCGCATCGACCGGCTCGAGAAGGCGATCTTCAACATCGAGCGCGCCACGGCCGGGGTGGAGGCCACGATGGGCGCGTTGCCGCGCGTGTTCCGGACCCGCATCGAGAGGAACCGCCCGCAGACGGCAGGCGGCGAATTGCCGCTCGAATAGCCCGTAGACTGGCCTCGTGGTCCGCGAGGTCGCCGTGTCCCAGATCTCAGATGCGCTGGCGACGCTGTGCGTCGACATCTGCTACCGCATGTCGCCGGACATGGTTGCTGCGGTGCGGCGGGCGCGCGATCTCGAAGAGTCGCCGATGGGGCGAGAGATCCTCGACCAACTGATAACCAACACTGAGATCGCGGCGCGGGGCGATGTGCCGTACTGCCAAGACACGGGGACGACCGTCGTTTTTTTGGATGTCGGGCAGGACGTGCATCTCACGGGCGGCGCGTTGGAAGACGCCGTCAACGTGGGGGTCGCGCGAGGGTATCGCGAGGGGTATTTGCGCGGGTCGATCGTTCGGGATCCCTTGTTCGAGCGTCGCAACACGGGGGACAACACGCCGGCCGTCTTGCATACGCGGATCGTCCCCGGCGATCGCGTCGGGATCACCGTCGACGCGAAGGGGGCCGGCAGCGAGAACATGAGCCGTCTCGCGATGCTCAAGCCTGCCGACGGCATCGAAGGCGTGCGTCGGTTCGTATTGGAGACGGTCGAGCGCGCAGGGCCGAACGCGTGTCCGCCGGGGATCGTCGGCGTGGGGGTCGGCGGGAACTTCGAGGGGGTAGCGCGGCTCGCGAAGCGGGCGCTGATGCGGCGCGTGGGCGACCCGAATCCGGACGGCCGGTGGGCGGCGTTCGAGCGCGAGCTGTACGACGCGGCGAACGCGCTCGGGCTCGGGCCGGAGGCGCTCGGCGGGACGCAGACGGTGCTCGCGGTGCACGTCGAGGTCGCACCGACGCACATCGCGTCGCTGCCGGTCGCGGTGAACATCGAGTGCCACGCGCACCGCAGCGGTCACGTGGAGGTCTGATGCCGGTTTCGGATCTCAGCGACGGCCTGAAGCGTGTCGAAGCACCTTTGTCCGACGAGGACGTGCGTGCCCTGCGGGCGGGGGATCGTATACGCGTGTTCGGTCGCGTGTACGGCGCGCGCGACGCGGCGCACAAGCGCATGGTGGAGATGCTCGATCGTGGTGAGTCCTTGCCGGTCGATCTGGCGGGACAGATCGTCTACTACGTCGGGCCCACGCCGGCGCGGCCGGGCGCGGTGATCGGCGCGGCGGGGCCGACGACGGCGGGACGGATGGACAAATACACGCCGCAACTGATCGAGCTCGGACTCAAGGCTACGATCGGGAAGGGCGGGCGCGGCCCTTCGTTGCGTCCAGCGTTCGCAGAGCACACCGCCTGTTACTTCGCGGCGCTCGGCGGCGGCGGCGCTGTGATGTCGCGCCGCGTGCGAGACGCGCGCGTCGTCGCGTTCGAGGATCTCGGGCCCGAGGCGATCTTCGAGCTGACGTTCGACGACTTCCCCGCGTGGGTGGTGAACGATTGCTATGGTGCCGACTATTACGAGCGGGTGTCCTCCCCATGGCGGCGCGAGGAGCGACTGCCACCCGAGTTGCAGATAGTGCACGCGCCGGCGGAGGGCGATCTCGGAGGGGGCTGAGCGGTGAAGCGCATCCTGTCGGGCATCCAGCCCTCGGGCGAGGTGCACCTCGGGAACTACATCGGGGCGCTGCAACACTGGGCCGCGCAGCAGGACGAGAAAGACTGCTTCTACTGCATCGTCGACCTCCACGCGATCACGAAGCCGCCATGGGATCCCACCGGGCTCCGGGAGGCGACGCTCGATCTCGCCGCTATCCTGATCGCGATCGGGATCGACCCCGAACGATCGACGTTGTTCGTGCAGTCGATGGTGGACGGCCATCCGGAGCTGGCCTGGATCCTGGGTTGCGTCGCCACGTTCGGCGAGCTTCGCCGGATGACGCAGTTCAAGGCGCAAGCCTCGAAACAGCAAGAGAGCAACGTCTCTGTCGGGTTCTTCTCGTATCCGGTTCTGCAGGCCGCAGACATCCTCATCTACCAGGCGGATGAGGTTCCGGTCGGAGAGGACCAGCGGCAGCATCTCGAGCTGACGCGCGACATCGCCCAGCGCTTCAACTCCCACTACGGCGAGACGTTCGTCGTGCCGCAGGCGACCATCCCGAAGATCGGAGCGAAGATCCTCGACCTGCAGAACCCGGCCGCGAAGATGTCGAAGTCGGCCGACTCGCCGACCGGCACGGTGAAGGTCACCGACACGGCGGATGTGATCCGGAAGAAGATCAAGACCGCCGTGACCGACTCGGGTCGCGATGTGGTCGCGGGGCCCGACAAGCCGGCGATCACGAACCTCCTCACGATCTACTCTGTTGCGACGGGCAAGCCGATCGCCGAGCTCGAGCAGGACCTCGCCGGTAAGGGCTACGCCGACCTGAAAGCGGAGCTGACCGACGCGCTGATCGCGTTCCTCGAGCCGATCCAGAAGCGGCACGCGGAGTTAGTGGCGGACCCCGCCGAGTTGAAGGCTCTGCTCGAGAAAGGCGCGACGAAGGCGCAGTCGGTCGCCTCCGCGACGGTGGCCACCGTCTACGACCGGGTTGGGTTCCTGCCGCGCGGTTAGCCCAGGTCAGAGCGGCGTTTTCGGTCACGAGATAGCCATTTCGGGCTATGGGCAGGTCCGCCCCAATCTCGTAGCATCCGCCCGGAAGCTCACCTTGGTGGGGTTGGGGCGGGATGCGCAAGGTCTTGATCGTGCTGACGATCGCGGTTGCGGCGGCCGTCGGGCCGGCGCTCGCCGACATCCCCGACGGAGTCGATTGCGCGCAGAGCGGCCTCGGGTACATCCCCGTCCAGTTGACGAACGGCGACCTGGACCGCATCGCTCTGTGCGTCACGGACGGCGTCTCGAAGAACGGCGCGGAGGCGTACATCGGCGGTGAGTTCGACCCGGAGAACGCGACACAGGGAGCGTGCACGGCGATCATCGTCGCGGGACGCTCGATCTCCGGTGATCCGAACTGGAATCACGTCGACCTCGGCGCGAATCCATTGAACACGGACGACGACGTGCTTCACGACTGCAACTAAGCCCAGAACGGAGCGGGCGCTGCGTCCCCCGCAGCGTCCGTTCCGTCTCACCCCGTCCGTTGTTGTCGTACCCGGGTTGTACAGTCGCTCGCATGTTGCACACGCTGCGGAAAACGGTTGCGAGCATCCGTGACGCGATCTCCTCGTTCGATGCCGATCGGGTCCCGAACGAGGACGTCGGCGAGATGGTCGAGCTCTTCTCAGAACTCGAACGGCTAGCCATCGCCGGTCGCACATTGATCGCGCGGCGCGTCGAGCGTTCGAACGTGTGGTGCAACCAGGGCTTCAACACGCCAGCGCGATGGATGGCGGCCAAAGCGCAAACGACGCTCGCGTCCGCGATCGCGACGTTCAATACGGGACGGAAACTCGTCGAGCTCCCTGCGACGGAAGATGCGCTTCGTTCGGGAACCCTCTCCCGGATCCAAGCCGCCGAGATCGCGGCCGCCGCGTCGGCCGATCCGGCGGCCGAGTCGCGGTTGTTGCGAACAGCCCGAACGGAGACCGTCGCGCAGCTACGAGAGGAGTGCGCGAAGGTCGTTGCGGCGGCGAGTCGCGAACGCGACGCAGACGAACGGATCCATCGGAGCCGGTACCTGCGGTCCTGGTCCGAGGCCGACGGGGCGTTCCGGCTGGACGCCCGACTGACGGCCGACGCCGGCGCGCGACTGGTTTCCGTCGTGGACGTGCGCGCTCGTGAGTTCCAGGAGCAGGCTCGGCGCTCCGGATCGAAAGAACGCGCCGAGGCGCACGCCGCCGACGCGCTCGTCTCGTTGGCCGACGCCACGACGCCGGGCCCCCGCGCCATCGTCCACGTTCACGTCGACGCCGACGCGTGGGAGCGCGGACAGGCCGAGAAGGGGGAGTCGTGTTCGGTCCCGGGGGTGGGCCCGATCCCCGTCGCCGCCGCCCGCCGTCTGGCCCGCGATGGGGTCGTGAAAGCCGTCCTCGACGAGGACGCGGACGTCCGTGCCGTCGCGAACCTCGGACGGACGATCTCCGCGAAGCTTCGGTCGGCGCTCGAGGCGCGCGACCGGACCTGCGTGGTGCCGGGCTGTGACGAGACCTACGGACTCGAGATCGATCACGTCGTCCCGCACAGCGAGGGCGGCCCGACCCGGATCGGCAACCTGGCGCGACTCTGCCGCTGGCATCACTCACTGAAGACGCATCGCGGGTGGACTCTGCGCGGACGGCCCGGCGCCTGGGAGTGGGTCAAGCTGCCGCGGAAACCGATCCGGCCTCAGCTGAACTGACCGGGGCCTATACCTTCCGGAAGAGCATCTCGCGCTTCACTTCCTGGATCGCGCGCGTCACGTGGATGCCCCGCGGGCACGCGTCGGTGCAATTGAAGGTCGTACGGCAGCGGAACGCGCCTTCCTTGTCGGCCAGGATCCGCAGCCGCTCGTCGCCCGCGCGGTCGCGCGAATCGAACACGAACCGGTGCGCGTTCACGATCGTGGCCGGGCCGACGTACTCGTCGTCCGACCAGAAGACCGGGCACGACGACGTGCACGCCGCGCAGAGGATGCACTTCGTGGTGTCGTCGTAGCGCTCCCGTTCCTCAGGCGTCTGGAGCCGCTCCCGGGTCGGCGCGGGCTCATCGTTCACCAGGAAGGGAAGCACACCTCGGTAGGCAGCGAAGAACGCCTCCATGTCGACGACCAGGTCCTTCTCGATCTTCATCCCGCGGATCGGCTCGACCGAGATCGGGTGTTTCAGGTCCTTGATCAGGGCCTTGCACGCCAGCATGTTCTTGCCGTTGATCAGCATTGCGTCCGACCCGCAGACGCCGTGCGCGCACGACCGGCGGAACGTCAGCGAGCCGTCCTGGAACCACTTGATCTGGTGGAGCGCGTCGAGGACGCGGTCCATCGGCTCGTACCGGACGTCGTACGACTCCCAGTGCTGCTGCTTGTCGGCGTCCGGGTTGAACCGGAGGACCTTGACCGTGACCTCGTCGGCGCGCCGCTTGCGTCCCACGGTTAGGCGGCCACCTCCGGACACCACACCCGGGTCACGCCGTCGAGCAGGCCCCAGAGCGCGTCGAGCGCCTCGGACGCCGCGTTCAACGCGGTCTGCCGCTCGTCGGCGGGGACGGTGCGCTCGAGAAGGTCGCGCGCGACGTCGGCGTGCCGCTCGTCGACCTCGAGGTGCACGATGAAGAACCGGAGCGTCTCGTCGTCGTCGATGCCGTAGTGGCGCTTCAGGCCGTCGATCTTCGAGCTGGCCACGGCGGGGACCATCGACTCGTACGCGTAGAGGGCGGCGAGACCGGCCGCCGCGCCCTGGCTCGCGACCGCGCGGAACGTCCGGTCGGACGCGGCCGTCTCGGGCAGGGGAGCGGCCATGCGCACGTCCTCCCGGGTACAGCCGATGCCCTCGGCGAACCGCAGCCACAGCTCGGGGTGGTTCTCGTTCCCCCGTTCTTCGTCGATCAGGTTCTCCAGCAGGTACTGGCGTGTCTCGAGGTCGGGCGTCTCCGAATGAACCGCGGACAGGTACGTGGGGAAGGACAGTACGTGCCGGTAGTACTGGCCGGCGTAGCCGCGCAACGCCTCGAGCGACAGCGTCCCCTCCGTCCACGCCGTGTAGAAGGGATGATTCAGCACGTGCTTCCGCTCGACGAGCGCGTCGATCTCCTTCGTCCACCCCATCCCGGCTCTCCTTTCTCAGTACTTGCGCTCTTGCGGCTGGTAGTTCGTGATCGTCACCGGCTTCGACGACAGCTTGACCGTACCGTTCGTCTTCCAGGCGAGCGAATGCTTCAGCCAGTTCACGTCGTCGCGCGTCGGGTAGTCCTCGCGGTAGTGGCCCCCGCGGCTCTCGGTCCGGGCGCGAGCCGCGTGCACCAGGGTCTGCGCGAGATCGAGCAGGAACCCCAGCTCGACGGCCTCCATCAAGTCGGTGTTGTAGGCGCGGGACTTGTCATGGACGCCGACGGCCAGCTCGTAGCGCTCCTGCATCCGCGCAAGGTTGTCCTCCTGCTCGCGGAGGCCGTCCTCGGTGCGGTACACGCCGGCGTTGGTGTCCATGGATACCTGCAGCTCCTCGCGGAGGCCGCCGGCCGACTCGAGCCGGGTCTTGTCGAGCAGCTCCTGCAGCAACCGTTTCGTCGCACGGTCGGGTTCGTCGGGGAGCGGCGCATGCTCGACGCGTTGCGCCTCCTCGGCCATCGCGATCCCGCCGCGCCGGCCGAACACGATGATGTCGAGCAAGGAATTCGTCCCGAGCCGGTTGCCGCCGTGCACCGAGACGCACGCGCACTCGCCGGCGGCGTACAGGCCCGGCACCGGGGTGTTGGCCTCGTCCGCGATGACCTGCGCGGTGACGGTCGTCGGGATCCCGCCCATGGCGTAGTGAGCCGTGGGTTGGATCGGCACGCCCTCTTTCTTCGGCTCCACGCCTAGGTAGATGCGCGCGAACTCGGTGATGTCCGGGAGCTTCTCATCGATCACCTTCGGATCCAGGTGATCGACGTGCAGATGGACGTAGTCCTTCTTCGGCCCGATCCCACGTCCTTCGCGGATCTCGAGGAAGATCGCGCGCGAGACCATGTCGCGCGGCGCGAGGTCTTTGATCGTCGGCGCGTAGCGCTCCATGAAGCGCTCGCCGGTCGCGTTGCGGATGATGCCGCCCTCGCCGCGCGCGGCCTCGGACAACAGGATGCCGATGCCGTAGATGCCGGTCGGGTGGAACTGGAAGAACTCCATGTCTTCGAGCGGCAGGCCGCTCCTCAAGACGACGGCCGGCCCGTCGCCCGTCAGCGCGTGCGCGTTCGAGGTGACCTTGAAGATCCGGCCGTAACCGCCGGTCGCGAACAGGACCGTCTTCGTGTGGAAGACGTGAAACTCGCCGGTCGAGAGTTCGTAGGCAACGAGGCCGCACACGCGATCGCCGTTCATCAACAGATCCAGGACGTAGAACTCGTTGAAGAACTGGACGTCGTTCTTGATGCACTGCTGGTACAGGGTCTGGAGGATCATGTGTCCGGTGCGGTCGGCCGCGTAAGCGGCCCGGCGCACCGGACCCTCTCCGTGGTTGCGGGTGTGCCCCCCAAAGCGGCGCTGGTCGATCCGGCCGTCGGGTGTGCGGTTGAAGGGAAGGCCCCAGCGCTCGAGCTCGAAGATCGAGTCGATCGCCTCCTTGCACATGATCTCGACGGCGTCCTGGTCGGCGAGGTAGTCCGAGCCCTTCACGGTGTCGAACGCGTGCCACTCCCACGAGTCCTCTTCGACGTTCGCCAGCGCGGCGCACACGCCGCCCTGCGCGGCGCCGGTGTGCGAACGTGTCGGATAGAGCTTCGAGATGACGGCCGTGCGGACGTGGCGGCTCGCTTCCAAAGCGGCGCGCATCCCGGCGCCGCCGGCGCCGACGATCACCGCGTCGTAGGTGTGAACCGTGGTCATCGCCGCATCACCCGCCGAGGATCGCCGACTTCCCCTTGGCGGGGTCGAAGGACACGATGATCAGGGTTCCGAGAAGTAGCAGCACGAACGTCACGACGTAAAGCGTGCTCTTCAGAGCGACGCGCGCGGCGTCCCGACGCACGTAGTCCTCGATCACGACCTTCATGCCGTTGGCGCCGTGAAGAAGCCCCAGGAAGAGCATCGACCAGTCCCACGTCTGCCAGAACGGGCTCGCCCAGCGTCCCGACACGAACGCGAAGTTCACGCGGTCGACGCCCTCGCCGAGGATGTGCACGATCGTGAAGTGCCCGAGCACGAGCACGACCAGCACGATGCCCGAGATGCGCATGAAGAACCACGTCCAGAGCTCGATACCGCCGCTCCCCGGCCGCGTCCGCGCGTATGTCGAGCGCCGCTCGCCGGGGGCCGCGGAAGGACGCGTCGCGACGGCCACGGTCACAGGCTCCGGAAGAAGCCGCGGCCCATGAAGTACAACGCGGGGACGGCGAGGATCATGTAAAGCCCGACGACGACGCCGAACAGCTCCTTGTGCCGGTCTGCGGCCTTGGGCACGAAGTCGATCACGATGATGCGCAGCCCGTTCAGCGCGTGGAAGAGCACCAGGAGCGCCAGGGCGATCTCCATCAAGCGCACGATCGGGTTGTGGTAGACGGACACGACACGGTTGTAGAGCTCGGGGCCGAACCCGACGAGCGCGGTGTCGACGATGTGCGCGAGGAGAAAAAGGAAGACGGCGACGCCGGTGATGCGGTGGAGCGCCCAGGACCACTGGCCCTGGCCGCCTCGATAGACGGTGCCGACCTTCTCGGGCACCAGACGCAACTGTCCGTTCCCCCCTGCGAAAACGTGTTCTGTCGCGCAAGAAGCGGTGCGCCGGGGGCCGGAGGGCTGGTGCAAAGCCCCCGGTCGAACCGGAGCCCCGCTCCCATCTGGGACTATAGCATTAGCGACATGAGCGAGGACCCGCGCTCGGACGCGCCGCGCACGACCGGCTCCGGTATCCCGATCGAGCCCGTCTATCGGCCGGAACACGTTGCGGGGTTCGATCCGGCGACGGAGCTCGGCGAGCCGGGGTCGTTCCCCTTCGTCCGGGGCGTTTACCGCGACATGTACCGCGGCAAGCCCTGGACGATGCGGCAGTACGCGGGCTACGCGACGGCGCGCGAATCGAATGCGCGCTACCGGTATCTGCTGGAGCACGGGCAGACGGGCCTGTCGGTGGCGTTCGATCTGCCGACCCAGATGGGCTACGACTCCGACGATCCGATCGCGATGGCGGAGGTCGGGAAGGTCGGCGTCGCGATCGATTCGCTCGCCGACATGAGGCTGCTCTTCGACGAGATCCCTCTGGACAAGGTGTCGACGTCGATGACGATCAACGCGCCGGCCTCCCTGTTGCTGCTCCTCTACGAGCTGGTGGGGGAGGAGCAAGGGGTCACGAGCGAGCAGCTCACCGGCACGATCCAGAACGACATCCTGAAGGAGTACATCGCCCGGGGTACATACATCTTCCCGCCCGAGGGCTCGATGCGGCTCATCACCGACACGTTCACGTACTGCGCGGAGAAGCTGCCGCGCTTCAACACGATCTCGATCTCCGGCTACCACATGGCCGAGAAGGGCGCGACCGCCGTTCAGGAGGTGGCGTTCACGCTCGCCGACGCGATCGCGTACGTCGATGCGGGGCTGAAAGCGGGCCTGGACGTCGACCGGTTCGCGCCGCGCTTGTCCTTCTTCTTCGTGGCCCGCGAGACGCTGTTCGAGGAGGTCGCGAAGTTCCGGGCGGCGCGTGCGCTGTGGGCGACGATCGCGCGCGACCGCTTCGGCGCGAAAGACCGGAAGTCGCAGATGCTGCGCTTCAACACGCAAACGGCGGGGGTCCAGCTCACCGCACAGCAGCCCGAGAACAACATCATCCGGGTCGCCATCCAGTCGCTCGCTGCGGTGCTCGGCGGGACCCAGTCCTTGCACGCGAACTCCTACGACGAGGCGCTCGCGTTGCCGACGGAGAAGGCGGCGAAGATCGCCCTGCGCACGCAGCAGATCCTCGCGCACGAGTCCGGCGTCGACGCGACGGTCGACCCGCTCGCGGGGTCGTGGTACGTGGAATCGCTGACGCGCGAGATCGTCCGGCGCGCGGAGGAATACATCCGTGAGATCGACGATCGCGGCGGCGCCGTGAACTGCATCGAGTACATGCAGGACGAGATCGAGCAGGCCGCGTTCGCCGAAGCGCAAGAGATCGAGGCGCAACGCCGTGTGGTCGTCGGCGTCAACCGCTACCAGGAGCCGGAGGCCGAGCACGTCGAGATCCTCCGCGTCGACGAGGCGCTCCAGCAGGAGCAGGTCGCGCGGCTCGCCGAGGTCCGCGCCGGGCGCGACCAGGCCGCCGCGAAGGAAGCGCTCGAAGACGTGCGCGCCGCCGCGAAGGGAACCGACAACCTGCTGGTCCCGATGCGCGAGGCGCTGAAGCGCATGGCGACCGTGGGCGAGGTCTGCAACGTCCTGCGCGACGTCTTCGGCGTCTATCGGCCGAAGCGCTGATCGTGAAGATCCTCATCATCGGCGGAGGTCCGGCCGGGTACGAGGCCGCTCTCGTCGCATCGGAGCTCGGCGCCGAGGTCACCGTCGTCGACCGCTCGGGTCTCGGCGGCGCCTGCGTCCTCTACGACTGCGTGCCGTCGAAGACGCTCTGCACGACTGCGGAGGCCGTTACCTGGATGGAGGCGGCCTCGACTCTGGGTCTGGCGCCGCCGGACGAACCGCCGCATCTAAAGGTCAACCTCGCGACCGTCTTCGCGCGCATCGTCTGGCTCGCCGAAGCGCAGTCGCGCGACATCGAGAAGAAGCTCGCGGCGGCGAACGTTCGCGTGCTGCACGCGTCCGCGCGGTTCGAAGGCCCGCGCTCGATAGTCGTGGACACCGACGGCGACACCGAAGTGCTCGAGCCCGACGTCGTTCTGATCGCGACGGGCTCGGCGCCCCGCGAGCTCGACGCCGCGAAGCCGGACGGCGTCCGCATCCTGAACGCGCGCCAGGTGTACGACCTGCCCGAGGTCCCCGAGCACCTGCTCGTCGTCGGCTCCGGCGCCACCGGAGCCGAGTTCGCACACGCGTTCAACCGCCTGGGCTCGCAGGTCACGCTCGTCTGCTCGCGCGACCGCGTCCTGCCCGGCGAGGACGTCGACGCGGCGCTGGTCCTGGAGGAGGTCTTCGCGCGCCGCGGGATGGAGATCGTGAAGAACGCGCGCGCGGCCGGGGCTCGCGCAACGAACGACGGCGTCGAGGTCACGCTCGTCTCCGGCGACACGATCGCCGGGACGCACGCGCTGTTCACCGTCGGGCAGGTCCCGAACTCGGCGGATCTCGGGCTCGACGCCGCCGGCGTCAGGGTATCGGAGGGGGGCGCGATCATCACCGACGGCGTGAGCCGGACCAACGTCCCTACGATCTACGCCGCCGGGGACGTGACGGGTCACATGATGCTGGCCAGCACGGCGGCGATGCAGGGCCGCATCGCGATGTGGCACGCACTCGGGCAAGCCGTGTCGCCGATGCATTGGGAAGAGGTCGCGGCGACCGTCTTCACCGATCCCGAGATCGCGACGGTCGGCCTCTCCGAAGCTGAATGTGCGGAGAAGGGTCTCACCGTCGATGTGCGCAAGTTGCCGTTCGCCACGAACGCGCGCGCGAAGATGGTCGGGCTCGAGGATGGTTTCGTGAAGGTGATCGCGCTGCGGACGACGCACGTGGTTGTCGGCGGCACCGTCGTCGCGCCGCATGCGTCGGATCTGATCTTGCCCCTATCGCTCGCGGTCCACGCGCGTCTCGGCGTCGAGCAGCTCGCGCAGGCGTTCTCGATCTATCCGTCGTTCGGCGGCAGCATCCAGGAGGCTGCGCGTCAGCTGATGCGCGGGTGAGGCCGTGATCGCGCTGCGCGCCCTCTCCGTCGTCGCCGGCGTATTCATCATCTTGGCGACGCTCATGTCGGCGGTGCGGACCGTCATCGTCCCGCGGGCCGTCCCCGTTCGACTGGGGCGCCGCGTGTTCCGGACGATGCGCTGGCTGTTCGAGCTCCGGGTCGGGCGCGATGCGTCGTACACACGTCGCGACCGGATATTCGCGCTGTACGCGCCGCTGACGTTGCTGGTGCTCCTCGTGGTGTGGGTGACGCTGGAGTTCGTCGGCTACACGCTCGTTTACCTGGGGCTCAACCTGACCCCTCTTAGCCACGCGGTGACCGTCAGCGGCTCGGCCCTCCTGACGCTCGGCCTCGTCCATCCGGAAGCGTTGGAGCCGACGATCGTCTCCTTCACGGAGGCGGCCGTCGGGCTGATCCTGTTGGCCTTGCTGATCTCGTACCTCCCGACGCTGTACGGCGTGTTCTCGCGGCGCGAGGCCGCTGTGACCAGTCTCGAGGCCCGGGCGGGTGCGCCGCCGTCGGCGGTCGAGTTCCTCGAGCGCCTCTGGCGCATCGAGTTTCTCGACCATCTCACCGACGTGTGGACGCGGTGGGAGGACTGGTTCGTCGAGGTCGCCGAGACGCACACCTCGTTCGCCGTGATGGCTTTCTTCCGTTCTCCAGAACCGGACCACTCGTGGGTCACCGCCGCGGGTACCGTGCTGGATACAGCGGCGCTGTCGGTCTCGCTGCTCGACCGGCCACGAGATCCGCGCGCCGAGCTGACGATCCGCGCCGGCTACCTCGCGCTGCGGAGGATCGCGGCCTTCTTTCGCATCGGATACGACCCCGACCCGCATCCGGACGATCCGATCTCGATCGCGCGGGCGGAGTTCGACGATGTCTGCGCGCGTCTCTCCGCCGCGGGCGTCCCGCTGAAGCCCGACCGCGACAAAGCGTGGCGGGATTTCGCCGGCTGGCGGGTGAACTACGACACCGTGCTGCTGGAGCTGGCGGCGCTCACGCAGGCACCACCCAGTCCGTGGACGTCGGATCGCTCCGCAGTTGTGACCGAGCACGGGCGGCGCCGTGTCGAGCGCCGCACCCCGACGGGCGCGGCGCGCGCGTCAGGCGCGCCGCCGGCGCCGGAGGGCGGCCGTCAGGAAAGCAGCGCCGGCCAGCCAGATCCCCGCGAGAACGGCCCACCCGAGTCCGTTCGCCCCGCGGTCCGCGCTCGCCTCGATCCGTCGCGGGGCGGCGGGACTCGAGGACGGGCTCGGCGTCGGGGTCGGTGACGGCGTGGGCGACGCGGAGGGCGTGTGCGCTGCGGTCGCCGCCGGCGAGGGCTTTGGCGAGCTCTTCTTCGGCGCCGGTTTCGGATTCGAGGGCGACGACGTCGTCGCCGGCCGCCGGACACGCCCCGAGTTCGGGTCCACCATCAAAGACGACGCGTTTACGGCCTCGAACGCGCCGGCCGGGATCGACTTGAGCTCGTCGAGCATCGCGGCCGACCACCCGTTCTCGGCCGTTCCTTGGAAGAACCAGTCGGAGCCGTTGTCGGCCACAATCAGCCCGTAGCGCTTCATCGCCGTCAGGATCACGCGCGTGTCCGAACGGAACTCCGACGTGCTGAAGCCGCGCTTCAACCGGAAGCGGGCGCCCATCGGCGGCAGGTTCGCGTTGCGCGCAGCGCCGGCCTGGTGGCGCGCGGGCCAAATATACGACCTGTCGGTGCGGGAGGCCGTCACGCGGATCGCGTGATCGACGACACCCGCCTTCACCTCATCGAGCCGGACTACGCCCGCGAAAATCGGAAGTCCGGCAGCGTCGGCCGAGGTCCAGCCGGCCGGTCGCAGTTTGTTGGAACGTAGGTTCCAGATCGCTCCCGAGCCCGCCGTCGATCCGCCCGGCGCGTACTCGGCCGCGTACAGCTCGTAGAGCGTGCACGTGTTGTCGACCATGATCGCGTGGCGGTCGGAACCGCCTTCGATCGGTGTGTCGTTGCCGAACGGGTACGGTCCGGCGTCGCTCTCGTCCGCGTAGTCGAACTCCACCGAAACCTTCTCGTGACTCGACGGCACGACGATGTAGGGGATGCCGTACGGCATGGCCTCGCCCGACGGACCGAAATCCGGGTGAAGATGACGCGACGACGCGCTCATCGAGGCGAGCCAGTCGCGGCTCCGGGCGTGGACCGGCAACCGGGAGATATCGGAGTGCCAGACGTTATCGGACGGAAAGACGCGACACCCCGAGGCGCCCGGGGGCGGGATCGCTCCCGCCGGCGCCGCTGCGAGGGTAGCGAGAAGCGCGGCGAGGGTGGCTCCGATCCGTCGCATGCTTCCTATATCGTCGGCGGGCGGACGGCGGCATAGAGACTGGGGACCTACTCGATCACGACCAGAGCTGCGCCGGTTTCGACGTTCTGTCCCGGTTCGACCGAGAGCTTGCTCACCGTCCCATCCCGCGGCGAGGAGATGTGGTTCTCCATCTTCATGGCCTCCAGCACGATCAGCAGTTGGCCGGCCTTCACGCTCTCGCCCGGCGCGACGGCCGTCTTCACGACCGTGCCCTGCATCGGCGCTCGCACCGTCTCCTTGACGTGCTCGCCGGCGCTCCCCGCCCGAGCCTCCGAGACGGGGGCGGCCGGGCGCGCGACCGCCGCGGCGGCGTCCTGCGGGGGGCCTCCGGCCAGACCATGGACGAAGACCTCGAAGCGCTTCCCGTCGATCTCGAGCGTCACCGCCCGCTCGTCGGAGATGTACACCTCCGCCGACGCCGCCGCGGCGCGCGGCGCGGGTTGGGTCAACGCCGACAGATCCAGCTCCGTCTCGACGAACGAGGTCGATACGTCGCCGGCGGCGAATCGCGCGTCCTCCATGATCATCCGATGGAACGGGATCGTCGTCTTGACTCCCTCGATCACGAACTCGTCGAGCGCGCGCGCCATGCGCATGCGCGCGTCGTCGCGGTTCTCCGCCCACACGACGAGCTTCGCGATCAGCGAGTCGTACGAACGCGGGATCTCCGTGCCCGGCCCGAACCCGGAGTCGACGCGCACACCGGGCCCCGACGGCTCACGGTACGCGCCGATGCGGCCGGGGGACGGAAAGAACTTTTTCGCCGGGTCCTCCGCGTTGATGCGGCATTCGATCGCGTGGCCGCGCGGCGCGATGTCCTCTTGCGAGAACGGCAGCTTGTCCCCGGCGGCGATCCTGATCTGCCAGGCCGCCAGATCGATGTCCGCGCAGAGCTCGGTCACCGGATGCTCGACCTGGAGACGCGTGTTCATCTCCATGAAATAGAAGTGCTCGAGGTCGGCTTCGAGGAGAGTCTCGATCGTTCCCGCGTTCACGTATCCCACTTCACGAGCGATCGCCACCGACGCGTCGCCCAGCCGGCGTCGCACGGCCTCGGACACGACAGGCGACGGCGATTCCTCGACGAGCTTCTGGTGGCGTCTCTGCAACGTGCAATCGCGCTCGCCGAGGAACAGCACGGTTCCGTACTGGTCGGCGAGGATCTGTGCCTCGATGTGCCGCGCGCCTTCGAGGTAGCGCTCGAGGTAGACCTCGTCGCGTCCGAACGCCATCGCGGACTCGCGTTGCGCGGACGCGAGCGCGTCGCCGAGCTCTTTCTTCGTGCGAACGACCTTGAAGCCGCGCCCGCCGCCCCCGAACGACGCCTTGATCGCGATCGGGAAACCGTGCTCGGCCGCGAAGGCTTCGACCTCCTCGGGACCCTTCACCGGCTCGAGCGTCCCGGGCACGACCGGCGCTCCCGCGTCCACCGCGGTCTGTCGCGCGGCGACCTTGTCACCCATGCGATCGATCGCATCGGGCGGGGGTCCGATGAAGACGATGCCGGCCGCCGCGCACGCGCGCGCGAAGTCGGCGTTCTCGGCCAGGAAACCGTAGCCGGGGTGGATCGCCTCGGCGCCCGCGCGCGTCGCGGTTTCGATGATCCGTTCGATGTTCAGGTACGAGGCGGCCGGCGCCGCCTCACCGATCAGGTACGCATCGTCGGCGTGACCCACGTGGAGAGAATCCCGATCGGCTTCCGAGTAGACGGCGACCGACGGCACGCGCAGCTCGCGGAGCGCGCGCAGAACGCGCACCGCGATCTCACCTCGGTTCGCGACGAGAACCTTCGAGAACATCCCGGGTCTGCGGCGTGATCAGCGTCCGATCGAGCTCGCCGCCCGGCGGAGGGTAGCACGGCGGCCGAAACGGGACGGTCCGCTCGTCCTGATAGCCTCCGCGCGATGGATCCCGAGCCGTTCAACGCGTCCGATTTCGAGTCGATGGCGCTCTCCGCGCCCTGGGTCACGCGCGTGGTTTGCCACGCCGAGGTCGCCTCGACCAACGCGGAAGCCCTGCGCCTCGCGGCGACGGGAGAGCCCGAGGGTCTCGTCGTCGTCGCCGACACGCAGAGCGCCGGACGCGGCCGGCTCGGCCGGAGCTGGTGGTCGCAGCCGGGGACCGCTCTCCTGGCCTCGTGGCTCGTGCGCCCGTCCCTGGCGCCCGATCGCTGGCCCCTCCTAGCTCTTGCGGCGGGCGTGGCGGCCGCGCGCGCGGCGGCTGCGGCGGCGGGCATCGAGGTGCGGCTGAAGTGGCCGAACGACCTCATGGCCGGGGGTCACAAGACGGGAGGCATCCTCACCGAGTCGGACGGACGCGGCGCGATCGTCGTCGGGCTCGGCATCAACGTTCGCCAGGACGCCTTTCCCGACGACATCCGCGACACCGCCACGAGCCTCGTCGCGGCGGGCGGGCGCGCGCCGGCTCGCGCGTGGGTGCTCGCGGCCACCCTCTCCGCCTTCGGAGCCCGGAAGGACGAACCGGAGAACGTCCTCGATGAATACCGGACCCTCTGCGAGACGATCGGCCGCAGGGTGCGCGTGGACCGAACAAACGCGGACACGATCGAAGGGACGGCGACGGGCGTCGCTGCAACGGGAGCTTTGACCGTCCGGACCGAGGGCGGCGAAATCGAAGTACCCGCGGGGGATGTCGTTCACGTGCGGCCGAGCTGACGACGCGACGGTCGGCTATGAGAGAGCCGTCAGCGTCAGCTGCATCGACATGTTCATGACGCCGGTGAGGTTGCCGATCTGCGGCACGTTCTCGAATCCGAACGTTCCCGTCATCTTCATGTCGCCGATCGCAGACTTCAGGAATCCGCTCTTCGTCGCCATCGCTTGCGTGAGGTTCATGGAGAGGTTCCCGTCGAAGGTCATGACCCCATTGCTCGGGAAGCGGGCGGGGACCCGTTCGCCCGCGGCCTTGGCGATCTTGGCGAGCTCGATGCGGAAGTTGAGCGGCGACGCGATCACGGACTTGATCACCGCCGCCTCCTGATCGCCGGTGCCGGTGCGCTCCAAGAGTGTCGCGGTTCCGTCGACGTGGAACGGCTTGCCGTAGGGATTCGGGACATCGCCGCCGATCGGCCATTTGTCGCCGGGGTCGACCTTGCGGCGCGGGAGGATCGGTGAGAAAGACTCGGGGCCGAAGACCCCGGCCGCGGGGTTGATGTCCCCGAGGAACTCCGCCCCAGATGTGGAGAGGACGCGGCCGTCGCGGGTCATCTCGATAACGATCACGTCGGACGGCAGCGGGACGGTCCGGTTCCGGCCGCCCTCGGACATCCGGAGCTTCTCGATCGCGAACTCGATCGTTGCGACGCCCGACTTGTTGACCCTCGTGACCCTCTGCCGCATCACCATCTCGACGGTGCCGTTGAAGCGTCCACCGCCGAGCAAGTTGCCGCCGCTGACGTCGATCGTCATCGACATCTGATAGCGATGCGTTGCTCCCGCCGTGAAGACGTACTTGAGGTTCGCCGCGCCCGCCGTCCGTCCGATGAAGAAGACCCCGAAGAGCGCGACCGCGAGGAGCGCGGCGATAACGCCGAAGGCGGTCTTGCCCTTCCGTTTGTTCTCGACCGGCAAGGCCGGCGGTCCCTCCCCGGGAACGGAGGGCGGCGCCGTCGTCGGCGAAGGCGTGCTCCACGACGGAGCGAACCCGCCCGCCGCTGCCGCGGGAGCGGGCGCTGCCGTCTGCTGTGGAGGCGGGTTCGACGGTCCGAGGCCCTCCGGGGTGTACGGGTCGTCGGTGGGCGCCGGCTCTGCCGGGGCCGGCCGCGCGAGCGGAGGCGGGGGAGGCGCCGGAGCCGGGGCCTGCGGAGCCGGGGCCCTGCGCTGCTCCTCCAGCTCGGGGCGTGCGAGGTGCCCCATCGGGCAATAGCCGTCTTTGCCCACCATGCGACGGCACCGAGGACACAACATCTCGGGCTCAAAGTACCGGAGCGTTCGGGCCGGTCAATGATTCGTTCGACCCAAATCTCCGGGACCGGACCCCGGCGGAACCTGGCCCCGCCGGACGTCCGGCCGGGGCCACTCGCGACCACGTTCCTAGCCGACCCGGATCGTGCGCGTCTCCATGAAGACCACCGAGCCATCCTCGGCGCTGTCCTCGATCACCTGCAGGGTCCAGGTCTCAGGGGTTGCCGGCGGGGTGAAAGTGATGGTTGCCGAGAACGTCCCGCGGTCCGGCGCGCCGATCGACGCGGTCGTCGAGGTCTGCTTGACCACCTTGTTCGACGCGTCCCGCAGGACGATCCCGACGTTCGCTTCGAAGGTCGACGCCTCGCCGGTCAGCCGGAGGGAGCCGTTCGAGCGCGCCCTATCGAGCGGCGTCCATAGCGTGATCGGAGCGAGCACGTCGATCTGCGGGTCGCGGTCCCACGGCTGCCCGGCGAGTCCTTGGTGGCCCCAGAAGTCCTCGATCGCGCGGCCGTTCGACGCGGTCCCGCTCGTCTTGCCCTCGACGGTGAACCGAACACTGGTGATCGTCGCGAACTCGGTGAGCGTGTAGACGATGGACTGGATCCCGAGCTTCTCCGTTTCGGCGCCGGCGCTCGCCGTCAAGACCTCGGCGCTCCAGTCGACCGTGGCGACCTTGTTGCTGATCGCGACCGCGTTGATCGTCGCTGCGGAGGGGAAAGGCGTCGTGTGGTCGGGGTCCTGGGCGGTCCCGTGCACGAGCTCCTCGAGTGCGGCCTTCGCGATCGCCTGCGTGCGCGTGACCTTGCGGCGCTCGGGCGTCAGGTAGAGGCGATCGGTTCCGGAGACGAGGTAGTAGATCGTCACCGGGGTGGTGCCCGTAGATGCGGTCGGGCTCGACGACGCGGGCGGCGACGTCGGGATCCCCGTCGAGCCGGGCGCCGGTTCATGGGCAGTGGTCCCCTTCGCACATGCGGCCGTGGCCAGGGCCAGGGCGACCAGCAGGAGCCTCTTGCTCATCTCTTCCTCCGCGGGATCGGAGCGGACGTCCAGAACGACACCGCCGAACCCGCTCCGGTTGCGCGTCGCGCCGAAGTCTGCCCGAACTGCCTTTTCGGGTAGCGCGTGGTCCCGATTATCGGCCCCGCCCCTTAGGCGCTTTGTGGTTGGGCTTATCTGCCCCCCGCCCACCCTAAGTTGGCCCGATCGGGAAGCGCGTTGCCGCTGGTCGGAGGCCGCTGGTAGATTCCGCCCGCGTCGAAAGGCGCTCATCCTCCACGGAAGAGAGGTTCTGTGCCCGCATCCGATCGTGTCGCCGTCGTGGGCGTCGGTTCCGCCGGCTTCGCGCCGATCACCTCGGGGATCTCGTACAAGGAGCTCACGTTCGAGGCAGCGCAGCGCGCCTACGCCGACGCCGGTGTGAACCCGCGCAAAGACGTCGATAACTTCGTGACCGTGGCGGAGGACTTCCTCGAGGGGACCTCGATCTTCGACGAGTACACCCCCGATCAGGTCGGGGCGGCGATGCGCCCGATGCACACGATCACCGGCGACGGCCTTCACGGCCTCGCCACCGGCGTGATGCTGATCCGCTCGGGGATCGCCGAGGTCGTCGCCGTCGAAGGTCACTCGAAGGTCTCCGACGTCGTCACCCTCGACCGGATCATCGACTTCGCGCAGGACCCCGTCGTCAACCGCCCGCTCGCCGTGCATCCGTCCTACGTCGCCGGTCTCGAGATGCGGCGCTGGATGGAGGACTCGTCGGCGACGGAAGAGCACGTCGCGCGTGTGGTCGTGAAGAACCGTGGCAACGCTCTCGACGATCCCGTGGCGGCGTACCCCGCGACGACGACGATCGAACAGGTGCTGGCGTCGTCGCTCGTCGCGTCGCCGCTCCGCAGCGCGGAGATCGCCGGGCGGGCCGACGGCGCACTCGTCATCGTGCTCGCGTCGGAGCGCGCCGCAAACCGCCTGGCCGGCACGCCGGTCTGGGTGACCGGCGTGGGCTGGTCGCAGGACGCGCCGTCGCTCGAGAGCCGGTCGTGGACGGACGCGCGCTACATGGCGCTCGCCGCGGAGCGCGCGTACGCGATGGCCGGGATCAAGCAGCCGCGCCGCACGATCTCGCTGGCCGAGGTCAACGACGGCTACGCCTACAAGGAGCTCCAGCACCTCGAGGCGCTCGGCCTCGCCGCGCCCGGCGAAGCAGGTCCGATGACGGACGGGGGCGCGACCCAGCGCGACGGCGACGTTCCGGTCAACGTGTCGGGCGGTTTGCTCGGACGCGGCAACCTGTTCGAGGCGAACGGCCTTGCGCAGGCGATGGAGTGCGTCGTGCAACTCCGCGGCCAAGCCGGCAAGCGTCAGGTGAAGAACGCGAAGACCGCGATCGCCGCGTCCTGGCGCGGCGTTCCCTCGTCGACGGGAGCGGTGGCGATCTTCGCCGCCTGAGGCCCGATGCTGAAAAGAGTCGACAACGCGCACTACTGGACGAAGGACATGGATGCCGGCGTCGGGTTCTACCGGGACGTCCTCGGCCTGCCCTTGCGCGCGCGGATGGGCGAGGATTGGGCCGAGTTCGACGTCGGCGGAACGACCGTCGCGCTGCACGGAACCCGCGAAGGCCACGCGCCGCCGCAGGAGGGCGCCACGGTCGTCTTCGAGGTCGGGGATCTCGATAGCGTCATGACGGCGCTGCGCGGACGCGACGTGACCTTCGAGGGGGAAGTCAACGAGGTTCCGGGATACGGACGGTTCGTATCGTTCCGCGATCCGGATGGGAACATGCTCCAGATCTTCGAGCGGGCATCGACGGAAGGGACGCATCACTGATGGGTCGCAAGGTCGGAGTGGTCGGCGCGGGCATGACGAAGTTCGTGCGCCGCGCGCAGGAGACCGGCAAGGAGCTCGCGTGGGAGGCCGCGTCGCTGGCTCTCGAGTCGTGCGGTCTGACGCTGAAAGACGTCGACATGGTCTGCCTCGGCTCCGCGCCCGACGCGTTCGACGGCGTTCACATGAAAGGCGAGTACCTGTCCGACGGATCCGGCGCGTGGGGGAAGCCCTTCATGCGCGGCTACGTCGGCGGCGGCACCGGGGTCTTCACCCCGATCCAAGGCTGGTACACGATCGCCTCCGGCGTGGCCGACGTGGTGATCTGCGTCTGCGAGGAGAAGATGTCCTCGACGCAACCGCACCCCCAAGGCGCGTTCATCACCATCTTCGACAACCTCACCGAACGTCCGCTCGGGCCGAACCTGCTCTGGATCTTCGCGCTGGAGATGCAGCGGTACATGGCGGTCCACGGCATCGAGAAGAAAGACATCGCGGCCGTGAGCGTCAAGAACAAGCGCAACGCGGCCGACCACCCGGCCGCCCTGCTGGGCGACGCCACCATCACCGTGCAAGACGTCCTGGATTCGGAGGTCCTCGCCTGGCCGGTACAGCGCCTCGACGTGTCGCCGGTGTCGGACGGCGCCGTCGCGATCATCCTTGCGGCGGAGGACGTCGCGAAGCGCGTCACCGACAAGCCGGTCTGGATCGACGGCGTCGGCTGGCAGCTCGACACGGCGTACTGGACGAACCGCGACCTCTACTACCCGGAGTACGTCGCCAACGCCGCCCGCATGGCCTACGACATGGCGGGGATCACGGAACCGCGGCGCGAGATCAACCTCGTCGAGCCCTACGACCCCTTCGACTACAAAGAGCTGCACCACCTCGAGGGATTGATGCTCTTCGATAAGGGCAAAGCGCCGGAGGCGATGCGCGACGGCGTGCTGAACCGGGACGGCGATCTCCCGTCGTGCCCGTCCGGCGGCTTGCTCGGGGTCGGGAACCCGATCGCCGCGGCCGGGCTGATGAAGATCGCCGAACTTTTCTGGCAGCTCCGCGGCGAGGCCGGCAAACGGCAGGTGCCGGGCACGCCCGAGACCGGGCTCGCGCAGGCGTGGGGCGACCTGATGCAGGTTGGCACCGTCGTGATCATGCGGAAGGACGGGTAGCGCGTGTGGACTGGCAAGGATTCCTCGCCGAGCGGCCCCTTGGTGTGCTCGCGACCGTCGGCCGCGACGGCACACCGCACGCCGTGCCCGTCGAGGTTGTCGTACACGGCGGCAAGGTCTACGCATGGTGTGAGAGCGACTCGGTGAAAGTGGCGAACGTGCGACGGACGGGGAAGGCTGCGCTGCTCGGGTACAAGGGCGTGTCGGCCGCGCTCGTGCGCGGGACCGCGCGCGTGCTGACGACCGCCGACGAGCACTACGGCGATATCACGGGCGAGTTCCTCACGAAGTACAAGCGCGAGGAGACGTTCGGCAACGACGTGCTGGTGGAGATCAACCCCGACCGCGTGACCGGCTGGGAGGAATGACGGTGGCCAAGAAGAACGCGGGCCCGCCGCCTCCCTACGAATCGCGGTCCCTGTCGGACAAGGAGTTCCGCGCCGGGATCACCGTCGATTTCCGGGTCGACGCCCGGTACGCGTGGGACGCCGGGATCGCGATCGGGCGTTATCTCGAGGGACTGAAGGAGGGGAAGATCCTCGGACGCGTGTGCCACGGATGCCACCGTACGCTCGTGCCGCCGCGGATGTTCTGCGAACAATGTTTCCGGCCGACCGACGAGTGGGTCGAGGTGAAGGACACCGGGACCGTGAACACGTTTTCGCTCGCGTACGTCACGTGGGACATGCGGGCCCTCCGCGACCCCGACATCCCGGCGGTGATCGAGCTCGACGGCGCCTCGCCGGGGATCGGCATCATGCACAAGCTCGGTCGCGTGGACCCCGAGTCCGTCCACACCGGCATGCGCGTGAAAGCGGTCTGGAAGCCGGCGGAGAAACGCGAAGGGTCGATCCTCGATATCGCGTACTGGACGCCGATCGGCGGCAACGGCGCGAAGAAGCGGCCCGCGCGCGCGAAGGCGAAACCCTCGCGGAAGCGTCCGGCGGCGAAGGCCAAGAAGACGACGAAGAAGAAGGCGACCCGCTGATGTTGGAGAAGATCTCGAACCCGGAACAGGTCCGCGTCGTCGAGGGCGCGATACCCGTCCGCCACACGTACACCGCCGGCGTCGCCGGCGATCGCTTCTTCAGAGCCTTGCGCGACGAGGGGACCATCCTGGCCACGCCGTGCACGGCATGCGGCGTGGTCTACGTGCCCGGTCGTATGTTCTGCGAGCGCTGTTTCGCGGGCCTCGACGAGTGGGTCGAGGTCGGCCCCGGCGGCGCACTAGAATCGTTCACCGCCGTCATGATCGACCTCGACGGCAGGCCGTTGGACGAGCCGCAATGGATCGGCCTCGTCAAGCTCGACGGCGCCACGACCGTACTCGTGCACCGGCTCGAGAACGGCGGCGAAGCCGTGATAGGCGCGCGCGTCGAGGCCGTGCTCGAGCCGAAGAAACGCCGCACGGGATCGATCAACGACATCCGCACGTTCCGTCTCGCCTAGAGGCGCGCTGCGGTACGCTTCCCGCGCCATGGACTTCGCGTTCACGCCCGAGCAGGAAGAGTTCCGCAAGACCGTCCGCGCCTTCGCCGAAGAGGTCATCGCCCCGCGCGCGCAGGAGATGGACGAGACGGAAGAGTTCCCCGTCGACATCGTGCGGCAGATGGGGAAGCTGGGCCTCTTCGGGTTGCCGTTCCCCGAGCGCTACGGCGGGTCGGGGTCGGACTTCACGACGCTCTGCATCGCGATCGAGGAGCTCGCGCGGGTCGATTCGTCGATGGCGATCACCCTGGAAGCCGGGGTCGGGCTCGGCGCGATGCCGATCTACCTCTTCGGCAGCGAAGAGCAGAAGCAGAAATGGCTCGTGCCACTGGCCCGCGGCGAGAACATCGCCGGGTTCGGGCTGACCGAGCCGGGCGCCGGGTCCGACTCGGGGAACACGCAGACGCGCGGTGTCCTGGAGAACGGCGAGTGGGTCATCGACGGCGCGAAGTCTTTCATCACGAACGTCGGGACATCGTTGTCCTTGTTCGTCACGATCACCGCATCGACCGGCGCGCGGGGCGGTTCGCCCGAGATCTCGAACATCATCGTCCCCGTCGGGACGCCCGGTTTCACTGTCGGGAAGGCCTACAAGAAAATCGGCTGGCACGCCTCCGACACGCGCGAGCTGGCGTTCGCCGGCTGCCGCGTTCCCGAGGAGAATCTGCTCGGCGCGCGCGGCGAGGGGTTCCGGAACTTCCTCATCATCCTGGACGGCGGCCGGGTCGCGATCGGCGCGCTCGCGGTGGGGCTCGCGCAAGGCTGCGTCGAGCAGTCGATCGCGTACGCGAAGGAGCGGAAGCAGTTCGGACGCCCGATCGCCGACTTCCAGGCGATCCAGTTCAAGCTGGCAGACATGGCGACGCAGACGGACCTCGCGCGGCTCGCCGTCTACCGCGCCGCGTGGATGAAAGACCAGGGCCTGCCGTTCAAGAAAGAGGCGTCGATGGCGAAGCTCTTCGCGTCCGAGGTCGCCGTCACGGCCGCGCGTGAGGCCGTGCAGGTGCACGGCGGCTACGGTTTCATCAACGAATCGCCCGTGTCGCGCTTCTACCGCGATTCCAAGGTGCTCGAGATCGGCGAGGGCACGAGCGAGGTTCAGCGGATCCTGATCGCGCGCGAGTTGCTCGGCCCCTAGGGACTCTGGGCGGGCGCGACCGCGCTCCCCGACGTGAACTGCACCTTCGAGAACTCGTCGATGTCGTAGGTCTGCCACGCGAGGACGCCGAGGATCGCGACGACGATCACCCCGGCGGCGGCTCCCTGGAAGATGCGGCGCGCACGCATGCCGAGCAGTGCGACCGCGAACCCGCCGGCCGCCCCCCCGCCCAGGACCACGAGGCCGACGCGCAGGCCGAACCGCCGGCCGGCGCTCTTGCCCTCGGCCTTGATCTCGTCGGCCAGGGCCTTGGGGTTCGCGACGGCCTTGGCTGCGAGCGGGATGAACGCGTCGCCCTGCACCCCGATCACCGTCCCCTCGAAAGCGAGGAATCCGGTGTGCGTGTCCGCCTTCGCGTGCCCGGCTCTGATCAACGGCGCGCCCCTGATCGGCTCCACCCCGAGCTCGGTGGTTCCGGAGCCCGACGGCATCACGCTCATCTCGACGATGAGCGGCCCCACGCGGTACGTGCCCTTCGCGAACGCCGCCATCCCGATCAAAGATCCAGCGATGCCCAGCAGGATCGTGAGGATGAGATAGCCCTGTCTCTGAACCTGACGGGGCGGTGCGATCGCCGAGCCTTCCATCACGTCTCCTTTTGATCGGGTGCCGCGCAAAGGTCCTCGAGCGCGGACGCGCCGTCCTCGGGGCCCACCGCGAGGATACGGTCACCGGCCTGCAAGGACGTGGAGCCGCGTGGCCGGTAGATCCAGCGGCCGCCGCGCTGGATCGCGAGGACGTCCATGCCGGTCTCGGTCCGCAAGGACAAAGCACGCAAGCTGCGCCCGGCGGCGGACGAGCCCTCGGACACGGTGACCTCCGCGACGATCTCATCCGTTTCGGCCAGCGCCTCGGCGATGATCGGATGCGGATCCTCCTCGCGCTCGACGACCCACGTCATCTCTTGGGCGGCGTCGGCGATCCGCTCGGACGCGAACGCGAGGTGCAGCAGCCCGCGCAGCTCGTCTGGGTCGGCGCCCTCGCCGACCGCGCGGAGGACCCACCGCTCGAGCTCGTGGTGCATCTCGTCGGTGGTGTCCTCGATCGACGAGACCTCCGCCGCCAGGCCCTTGTCGTGGAAGAGGATCGCGGAATAGCCCAATCCCACGGCGACCTCCGACGCGTTCTTCATCTCGATGAGGAGGTCGACGGCACGGTCGAGACCGGTCAGCGTCTTCTCGACCGGCTCACGCAGGTCGCGGCGCGGCGCGCCGGCGAGCTCGCGGACGAGATCGACGCCCTCCTCCGGGCCCTGGAGGAAGAGCACGTCGCCGCCGGCCAGTACCTCATCGCCCGGTGGGTCGAAGATCCAGTCGACGTCGCGCCGGATCGCGATGACCCACATGCCGGTCTCGACGGGCAATCCGATCTCCTCGAGGGTCTTGCCTTCGATCTGGTTGTCGTCGCGCAGTCGTACGCGCGCGACGACTTCGTCGGCATGCCGGAGGTCGTCGCGGAGCTGGCTCGGGATGCCCAGGTCTTTGAGCACGACGCGCGCGATGTCTTCGGCTGCGTCGCCGATCTTCTCCATCGTGCTCGCGATGCCGAGCACGCCCGACATCGCTTCGGCGTCCTCCGGGGATCGTGCGGCGAGGATGGCGATCTGCCGCAGGCGGTCGATCAGCCTCCCCATGTTTTCCTCGAGCTCGAGGACGGCCTGCGCGATCCGCTCGTCGCCGAAGAAGATCGCGGCGTAGGCGAGATCGACCATCAGCTCGGCGACGTCCTTCGCCTCGGCGAGCAGGTCCTTGACGGTGCGCGGCTCGGCCATGGTCACCTGACCCCGAGGAAGACGACGACGGTCACGACCGAGATGACGCCCACGAGGTCCATGGAAGAGGTGATCATCGGGATCCCATGATTATCGGGGTCCAGCCCGAAGCGGAAGGTGGCGACGGCCGTCCCGTACGCGATCAGCGCGGCGCCGGCGGTCGAGATCGCCCCGGCGAGCAGTGCGATGGCGACCATCTGGACGAGACCCGGCGTCGCTTTGTCCAGCGCCACGGCGATGAAGTGTGCCGTCATCCCCGTGAGCCCGAAGTTCAGAACCGCCCACGGCCCGGCCAGAGAGATGTCGAGCGCGGCGAGACGCTCCGGCAGGAGCCGCGGCCGGATCGCGCCGAGGTGCAGCCGGCTCGCAAGGCGGCTGGACACGATGCCGCCGAGCGCGCCGGCGTTCTCCAGGAATGCGGGCATCATGACGAGGAGAGCGGGCAGGCTCAAGAAACGATCGAGCCGATGCTCGATGACAGCGCCGGCAACCATGTCGATCGTCCCGGCGAGTGCGAGCACGATGACGCTCTCGCGCAAGATCCGGCGCGCGACCGGCGTGCGCGTGCGTAAGGCTTGAATGAATGCCCACAAGCCCGCTCCCGCGCAGACTGCGCCGACGCCGAGGGTCACGCCCGTCCTCGCGGCGGCGTACGAGGCCGCGAAGAGCGCCGGGAGCGTGATCAGATCGCCCATGAACGTGATGAGGGGCGCCGCGACCGCGTCGAGATCCCATTCGCGCTTGTAGCCCTCGCGTGCGAGCACGACGGTGAGAACGAGGATGAACGCGCTCGAGACCACGCCGCCCAGCACGCTGATCACCACGAAGTCCCAGACCGAGATGCTGGCGAGACCGGTGGCCGCCGACACCACGCGGGCGGCGACCCCAAGGAAGAGCGACGACGCCAACGTCAGCAGCGTCGCCGCGTACACGTTCTGATAGAGGATGCCTCGGCGATCGAGGTTCACCTGGAACAGCCCGGCGTGGATGCTGGTCCCCAGACGCGAGCCGAGCGCGCCGAAGATCGCGCCGCGCATCCCGATCGCCGCCGGGATGAGGATGAAGAGGCCCGGCAAACGCTCGAGCTGCCCCGTCATGAAGCCCAGGGCGAGACCCGTCGGCAGATTGCCGAGGCCGGAGATCGACAGAGCGATCATCCCCTGACGCAGCGTGACGCGCTCGGCGTTCCAGTAGCGGAGCGTCTCGCCGAGGACGCGGGCCGGGCTCGTGACGGCGACGACCGGCGCGCGCACCACGCCGCGCGCGGCGCCCTTCGCGGCCTGGGCCGGGACGCGCGCGACCAAGCGCGTGCGCTCGATCCTGCGCCTGCGCCTCTCTTCCCGGATGCGCTCCCGGTCTTCCGGGGTCAGGCTCTGACGGCTTGCCCTCCGGCCGGCCCGGTCCGGGGTCCGGATCTTCTCCGTCCACCGCACCGATCACCCCCATCCGTCGAGGCTCGGTCGAATGTGATGCGTCCACGGCCGGGCGATTGTACCCCCGCGGGGGCGCCGAACTCGTGACGAATCGGGCGGCTACGCGCCGGAGTTTCGCCGGCACCATGCGTAGAGCGCGTCGTACACGAACATCCCGCGCTCCAGGAGGGTGTGATCGTCGGTTTCCACGTCGAGGCCGGCGGATCCGAGGGCCGAGATCGCGGCCCCGAACGGGTGGGTGTCCTCCTCGCCCGCGATGTCGGCGGCATGAACGATGCGTGCGAGCTCGCGCAAGGCGGGGTCCTTGTCGATCAGCCCGTGCTCGTCGATCAGCACCTCGAAGGTGCACTTGCCGTTGCGGTGCGTGAAGCGAGCGCCCGGGGCGTCGAACGAGATCGCGTCGAGGCGTGCCGCCTCGTCCAGCACTCGGTCGGCCGGCGCGAACACGAACTCCGCATCGGGGTCGATGTAGCGGCGGATGAGCCAGGGGCACGCGATCCGGTCGGTCTTCGGCCGGGCGCGCGTGATCCACTTCATGGCTCGAGGGGCTCGATCTCCGTCGCGTAGAAGTTGAAGACGCGACCGTCGTCGAGCATGACCTCGAACGCGCCCTTCTCGCCGGCGAACCCGGGCGTGACCCACTGGATCTCGCCCACCATCCCGATCACGTCCTCGGGCACGGGCTCGCCGGGTTCGGGATCGGGGCGCAACGCCGTCACGCGGATGCGGTCGCCCCGCTGCAGAGCTTCCTTCTTGCGTGCCATGAGCGGCACCTCCTAGAGACCGGTCGATCCGTCGATCAGCTCGCGCGTGATGTCCGCGTGGCCGGCGTGCCGGGCGGTCTCTTCGATCATGTGATTGAGGATCCATCGCAAGGTCGGGACGCCGTCCTTGCGCTTCGTGTAGGCGGCGGGCAGGTCGAGGGACGGAGCCGAACGGATGATGTCGTTCGAGGCCTCCCACTCGTGACGATAGAAGGTGACGACGTCGTCGGTCGTTCGGTCGTCCGAAACGCGCAGATCGATGTCGGGGTCATCCTCGGGAAAGAGATTCACATCTCCCGTTCCCGCGAAACACACCCGGAACCACCAGTTCTCCACGTACCCCAGGTGCTGCATCATCGCGATCAGCGAGTTGGCCCCCTCGGCGGGCTTCCAGCGGGCTTGCTCCTCATTGAGGCCCGCGAGCTTCAGCACCATCGTCTCACGCTGGAAGTCGAGGAACGCGATCAGCATCTCACGCTCGTCCGCCGCGTACGGCGGGTTGGTTCGCGTCATCGGGTGACGGCGCGGGCGATGACGACGCGCTGGATCTGGTTGGTCCCCTCGTAGATCTGCGTGATCTTGGCGTCGCGCATCATCCGCTCGACGGGATACTCCTTCACGTATCCGTATCCCCCGAGGATCTGAACGGCGTCCGTTGTCACCGCCATCGCGGTGTCGGACGCGTGACATTTCGCTATCGCCGCGTAGTACGAGACGCGCGGGTCGCGTTCGACGACGGCGTTCGCCGCCTTGTAGACGAGCAACCGCGAGGCCTCGATCTTCATCGCCATATCGGCAAGCATGAACTCGATCCCTTGGAAGCGGGCGATCGGCTGGCCGAACTGCCGGCGCTCTTTCGCGTACGACACCGCGTAGTCGAAGGCGCCCTGCGCGATCCCGAGCGCCTGCGCGCCGATCGTGGGGCGCGAGAAGTCGAGCGTCTGCATCGCGTACGTGAAACCGCGGTTCTCCTCGCCCAGAAGGTCGTCCGGCGACGCGCGATACGAGTCGAGGATCACCTCCCGCGTCGGTGATCCGCGGATCCCCATCTTGTGCTCCTCACGACCGAGCGAGAAGCCCGGCTCGTCGCGTCGCACGATGAAGGCAGAGATGTTCTTGCCTTTCGTGGCATCGGCATCGGTCACGGCGAAGTAGACGTAGGTGTCGGCCACGCCGGCGTTGGTGATGAAGCGCTTCGTTCCGTTGAGGACCCAGCCGCCCTCGTCGCGCGTCGCGCGCGATCGCATCGCCGCCGCGTCGGATCCCGAGCCCGGCTCGGTGAGGCAGTACGCGAGCTGTCGTTCTCCGCGGACGACGGCGCTCAGGATGTCCTTCCGCTGCGCGTCGCTGCCGGCGAGCATGATCGGGATCGCGCCCAGCCGGTTGACGAGCGGGATGAGCGAGACGCCCGCGGACACGCGGCTCAGTTCCTCCGTGAGGATGCAGAACTCGATCGGGCCTCCCGACCCGCCGACCTCTTCCGGGTAGCCGACGCCCATGAGATCGTTGCGCGCGAGGAGCTCGTGCATGTCGGCCGGATACTCGTCGCTCTCGTCGATCTCGCTCGCGCGAGGAGCGACCTTCTCCTCGGCCAGCTGGCGGACCGTGCGCCGGAAGAGTTCCTGCTCTTCAGTGAGCGAGAAAGCGTTCATGGGGCAAGAGTACTGCACACGCGCGGGTTAGGTTTTCGCCGTCGAAACGCTGCGGGCACGCCGCTCTCGGGCCGATTATCATCGCGTCCGACCATGCCGAATCGCATCGGCGCCCCGTGCATGTGGGAGCGCATATGACCGTCCGGATCGCCGTCGTCGGCCTCGGATACTGGGGACAGAACTATCCGCGCGTCCTTCGGGACACGCCCGGCGCACGCCTCGCGGCGCTCTGCGACCTCGATCCTGAGCGCGTGGAGCGGGCGGCGCGACGCTGGCCCGACGTCCCGACGTTCGACAGGGTCGATCGGCTGATCGATTCCGGGGTTGCCGACGCCGCGATCGTCGGGACGCCGGCGGCGACGCATTTCGAGGTCGCGTCACAATGCCTCGCGGGGGACTTGCATCTCCTCGTCGAGAAGCCGCTCGCCGCCCGCAGCGATGAGGCAGAGAAGCTCGATCACGACGCAGGGGACCGCGGCCGCGTTCTGCTCGTCGGGCACACCTTTCTGTACTCGCCCCGGGTCGCGTTCGTGCGCGAGACGATCGCGTCCGGCCGGCTCGGCACCGTTCGCTACCTGTATTCGAGGCGGCTGAACCTCGGGAAGGTACGCAACGACGTCGACGCGCTGTGGAACTTCGGCCCGCACGACGTCTCGATCGCGATGCACATGCTCGGTTCGACGCCGGTGCGCGTCGGCGCGCAGAGCCTTCAGTGCCTCGGGCGGCCCGTCGGCGACGTTTCGTTCGTGCATCTCGAGTTCCCCGGCCCGACCTACGCCCACCTGCACATGAGCTGGCTCGATCCGAAGAAGGTGCGCGAGATCGTGGTGGTCGGCTCGGACCGGATGCTGACCTACGACGACGTCGACGTGACCGAGCCGATCCGCATCTACGACGCCGGGGTCGAGCCGGGTGCCGAGGCGGTGCCGTTCGCCGACTGGGCCGATTTCCAGGTCGCCGTGCGCACCGGCGAGATCGTCATCCCGAAGATCTCCGGCGAGGAACCGCTCGCCCGGCTCTGCGCGCACTTCGTCCGCTGCATCGAGGAGGGCGAGGAGCTCATCACGCCGGGCTCGCAGGGGGTCGATGTGGTGCGGGTGCTCGAGGCGGCGTCGCGCTCGGCCGAGAGGCGGGGCGCGGAGGTGAAGCTTGCCCCTGCCTGAGTGGGTGAAAGCGGACCCGTCCGCGCGCATCGAGGACGGCGCCGTCGTCGGCTACGCGTTCACCGAATCGCCGCCCGAAACGCTGATCGGCGCCGCCTGCCACATCCGGACACAAGCGATCGTGTACGCCGGCGCGCGTTTGGGCGCGCGGGTGCACGTGGGGCACGGCGCGCTGATCCGCGAGTTCTCGCGGCTCGGCGACGACGCGAGCGTCGGCAGCAAGACGGTGATCGAGCACGACGTCGAGATCGGCGACCGCGTCCGCATCCATTCGGCGGCGTTCATCCCCGAGCTGACGGTGATCGAAGACGACGCGTGGATCGGACCGATGGTCTGCGTGACCAACGCGCGCTACCCGATGATGGGCCCGCGCGAATCGCGCCTGGCGGGAGTGAAGATCCGCAAAGGCGCGAAGATCGGGGCGGCGGCGGTCCTGCTGCCGGGCATCACGGTCGGTGAGGGCGCCCTCGTCGGCGCCGGCTCGGTCGTGACGCGGGACGTCGCGCCGGGCGACGTGGTCGTGGGGAACCCCGCGCAGGCGGTGTCCAAGGTTGATGAGATCGAGGGGAGGCTCGCGGCTCGATGAGCCCGACGAAGAAGATCCCGCTGGTCAACCTCCAGCGCATGAACGAACGCTATCTGGACGAGTTCACCGACGCGATGCTCGAAGTCGTCCGGTCCGCGCATTTCATCAACGGCCCGGCGGTGGGTCAGTTCGAAGAGGAGTTCGCCGGTGCGATGGGCGCGACGCACGCGGTCGGCATCTCGTCGGGAACCGATGCCGTTCACCTCGCGCTACTTGCGGCGGGGGTGGGACCGGGCGACGAGGTGATCACGGTCGCGAATACGTTCGCCGCGACCGTCGAGGCGATCGTCTACACGGGCGCCACGCCGGTCCTTGTCGACGTGGACGATCGCACTCTGCTCATCGATTGCGAGGCGGCCGAGGCGGCGATCACGCCGCGCACGAAGGTGATCATGCCGGTCAACCTGTCCGGCCGCCCGGTCGATCTCCATCGCCTGGAAGCGATGGCCGCGACGCACGGCGTCGCGTTGATCCAGGATTCGGCGCAGGCGCACGGCGCGACATACGACGGGAAGCCGCTCGGGCAGTTCGGCATCGCCGGCGCGTACAGCTTCTTCCCGGCGAAGAACCTCGGAGCGTTCGGAGACGCCGGCGGCGTCATCACCAACGACGATCACATCGCCGGGCGCCTCCGGTCCCTGCGCGACCACGGCCGCACCGGGAAATACGACCACGCCGAGGTCGGCTACGGCGACCGGCTCGACACCCTCCACGCGGCGGTGCTGCGGAAGAAGCTGGCGCACCTGCCGGAGTGGAACCGGCGTCGCGTCGAGGTGGCGGAACGCTACGCGAAGCAGCTCGGCGACGCCGTCCGGATCGTGGAGGAGCCCTCGTGGGGGACCGGCGTCTTCCACCACTTCGTCATCCGGATCCCCGACCGGGATCGCGTGCTCGCGGCATTGGCCGAGGCCGGCATCCAAGCGGGGATCCACTATCCGAAGCCGATCCACCTGCTCGGTGCGTTCCTCGCGCTCGGCTACGAGCAGGGCGCGTTCCCCGTGTCCGAAGCCGCAGCCCATGAGATCCTGTCGCTTCCGATCGATCCGATGATTGAGGACGACGAGGTCGACTACGTCGCCGCCGAGGTCCTGCGGATCACGAGCTGATTCACCGGACGTAGCGGTACACGTACACGGGCCCGAACTTCCCCGGACCACGCATCGAGAACAGCGGCGTCGCGTACGTCCGGAATATCTCCGAGAGATACGGTGGTTGAGACACAGGGTTCGCCCCCAGCCCCCGCCACCAGACGAAATACGTTGGCACCAGGCTCCCCGAGGACGCCGTCAGCACATCGTCCTGCGACAGGTCGTTGTAGCGGAGCGTCTTGCAGCCAGTGTGGAGCTCGAACTCGCGCGGCCAGCGCGTGAAGATCTGACACCGGATCCGGGCGCCCTCGTCGGCCATACGCTCGGCCGCCGCGTGGATCAGCGCATAGTTGCGCACCTGGGCGTCGATCCGCCGGGCGGCCGGTTCGTACTGCGTCACACCGAACTGCGTCGCGCCCGAGACGAGAACCGCGACGACCCCGATCGTCGCCCACCGACGTCCGGTGGCGAGGCGCATCACGTAGCAGGCGGGGAGTGACAGCGTCAGGAAGAAGGCCGGCATCCACGGCAGCATGTATCGCTCCTCCGCGTGGAACAGCACCGCGGTGATCGCCGTCGGCACGACGAGCCAGATCCCGAGCGCGCTCGCGTCGCGGCGTGGGATGGGTGTTCCTTTGACCACGGCCACGATCAAGAGGGCGAGGCCGACGAGGACGAGCGCTCCCCAGAAAACCCCGAACAAGCGGTCCCCGTCGAAGAACCAATGCGCGTAGGTGATGTAGCCCTTCTCCTTCGGGACCCCCGATCCGCCTGGCCCGAGCCCGCGCGCGATGGTGTAGAGCGGGTTGCCGTGGTCGATCCAGACCTTGATGAAGTAAGGCGCGAGCACAGCTCCCAGCGCCGCGGCCGCGCCGATCGTGGCGCGAGCGAACAGATCGCGACGCCGGAAGATCAGGAAGTCGAGCCCGAGCGCGATGCCGGCCACCGCGGCGAACGCCATGTTGAAGAAGAACGCGCTCGCGATGGCGAGACCGATGGGCCACAGCCCGCGCAAGGGCTCGCCGTCCGGCGCATGAACGACCCGGCGCCAGTAGACGAGGAACGCGATCGCGACGCCGAGGGCAGCCGGCATGTCCGGCAGAAGCCTGACGGACCCGAGCAGCGTCGCCGAGAACAGGCCCAGCATCAGAGCCGCGAACGCCGCCGGGACGCGTCCGGCGAACCCACGTCCGATGAGATACGTCACCCCGCAGAGCGCGAGACTCATCGTCACGAAGATGATGCGGTACGCCCACGTGCCGTCGGTCAGCGCCGCTATCGGATACAAGAGCGCCGGCACGCCGCGCGTGCGGTGCGGGTCGGACGAAACCTTGGTGAGCCGCCCGAGCCAGTCGTACGTCTGGATGAGGTAGAGGGTCTCGTCCGCCGCGGTCGGCGTGCGACGCGCGAGGAGAGCGACCCGCTCGACGACGAGAGGAACGGTCAGGAGCGCGAGCGCCGGCGGCCAGAGCTTCGCCCCCCTGCGCATCTCCACGGCCGGGGAACCTAACACGGCCTCCCTCCTCGGTCGTGGTGCTTCTCGCCGGTGGATGGTCGGTGCATCGGTGGGCGCACAGCTATAGGCCGATGGAGCCGGCAGGGTTTATGTCGATCGCAACGAACTGGTTTGAGTCCGCCCTCGGCGACCACGTACCCTGCGTACCGGACCCGGTTCAGGAGGACGTTCAGTGGCCAAGGACATCTATGCGATCGGCGAGATCCCGCCCATCGGCGAGGTGCCGGCGCGGATGTTCGCGCAGCTGATCCGTCCCGAGCGGTTCGGAGAGCCGGAGAAGGCGTTCCAGATCGAGGAGGTCGACGTTCCGGCCCCCGGACCGGGCGACGCTCTGGTCCTCGTGATGGCCGCCGGCATCAATTACAACAACGTGTGGGCCGCGCGGGGCGTCCCGCTCGACGTTACGAAGGTGCACGGCAAGTTCGGCGAGCCGACGGACTTCCACATCGGCGGCTCGGACGCGTCGGGCATCGTCTACGCCATCGGCGAGGGCGTGACCAACGTGAAGGTCGGCGACCGCGTGGTGATCCATTGCGGTCAGTGGGACGCCGACGATCCCGTCGTGAAGGCCGGCGGCGACCCGATGTTCGGCAACTCTTTCCGTATCTGGGGATACGAGTCGAACTGGGGCTCCTTCGCGCAAGTCACGAAGGTCCAGGCGCACCAGTGCATGCCCAAGGCTCCGCACCTCACGTGGGAGGCCGCGGCCGCGCCGACCCTCGTGGGCGCGACCGCGTACCGGATGCTGACGGGCTGGCCGCCGCACAGCGTGCAGCCGAACGACGTGGTGCTGGTGTGGGGCGGCGCCGGCGGGCTCGGGTCGATGGCGATCCAGATCGTGCGTGAGCTCGGCGGTAAGGCGGTCGCCGTCGTCTCGAGCGACGAGAAGGGCGAGTTCTGCAAGAAGCTCGGAGCGGTCGGATACGTGAACCGGAAGAGCTTCGATCATTGGGGTATGCCGCCGCACTGGACGGACAACGAAGGCTTCGCGAAGTGGATGGAAGGAGCGAAGGGTTTCGGCAAAGCATTCTGGGAGGCGCTCGGCGAGAAGCGCAACCCGCGCATCGTGTTCGAGCACCCGGGCGAGGACACCGTCCCAACGTCGATCTTCATGTGCGACGCCGGCGGCATGGTCGTGATCTGCGCCGGCACGACCGGATACAACGCGGTCGCCGACCTGCGGTACCTGTGGATGCGGCAGAAGCGCTTCCAGGGGTCGCATTTCGCGAACGACGAGCAGTCGATCTCGTTCAACAAGCTCGTCGTCGACGGCAAGATCGATCCGTGCCTGTCGCGCACGTTCGGCTTCGACGAGATCGGCACCAGCCACCAATTGATGTTCGAGAACCGCCACCCGGAAGGGAACATGGCGGCGCTGGTGTCGGCCGCGCGCGAAGGGCTGACGGACCTCCCCGCCTAACCCCGAGGGAGGAATCGGCCGCCGTGGGGCGTATCTTCCGACCGAGCGTTCGGGACCATCCACCGGGGAGGAAAGCGTCGATCGTGGGTCGCTTCGGGCGTGTTCTCGGGATCCTCGCCGCCGTTGCTCTCGTTCCGTGGGGAGCGGGCGCCGGCTCGACGTCGAAGGCGCCACCGGTCTCGCGTCCGGGCCCGGCGATCCTCTATGCGCCGCCCGCCACACCGGCCGTCCTGCAGAACGCGAACGGCTGGCGCGCCGCGCCGCTGATGGTCGCCGGAGCGCAGGCGTACGTGCGCGGTGAGTACCTGTACCAAGACCACGTGTACGACAGCTTCGGCGCCGACACGACACCGGGACCCCTCCCGCCTGACCCCGCGCCCGCCGCCTCGGACGTGACGTTCAGCGGCCAGACGGGCGACGTCGTCTACCCGACGAACGAGACGCGCTACGCGTTCGACGCCGCGGACCTGCTCGAGTTCCGGGCGCGCGTCGAGCGGGGCCACCTCCGCTACCGCGTGACGCTCAACACGATGCTCGACCCGCGAGCGGCGGCGGTCGCGATCGGGATCGACAGCGCGCCCGGCGGCAGGAGCGACTGGGGATACGGCATCGGGTCGCTGGGCGATCTCGGGCTGGAGCGCGTCATCGTCGCGTCCGGTGACGGCGCGCATTCGACCGACGTGCGCGGAGCGACCGCCACGGCGAACGCGACGCGGAACCAGATCGAGATCACCGTTCCGCTCGCCGCGCCCGCGCATGGCTCGTGGCGCCACTACGTCGTCGTCGGGCTGTGGAACGGCTCGTCGTTCAAGGAGCTCCTCGATGAACCCACCGCCGAGGACCCCGGCGGCGCGCACGGGACCAACGCGCCGCCGATCTTCAACGCGGGCTTCCGGTTCGCCGAACCGGCCGTGCGGAACGACCTAACAGGAACGTTGTCCGACCCCGCCGCGAACAGCGGCGCGCGCACCGCCGGCGCGGGGAATTGGCGCGACCACGCGCAAGCGCACGCTCTGGCCGATCGCGACATCTCCGCATTCCACGCCGACATCGACTTCGGAAAGCTGCGCGCGCGCAAGACCGACCTCTCGGGTGTGCCGCGTACCGGCACGATCGTCCGCCTGTACGCGTCGCGGCTGGAGATCGGCGAAGGGATGAAGACCGAGCGCCCGATGATGCGCGGCCGCATCCAGCCGTACGTCCTCTACGTGCCCAAGACCCATTCATCGCGAGCACGCGCGCCGCTGACGCTCATGCTCCACTCGCTCGCGGCGAGCTACAACCAGTACGCGGTCTTCGCGCCCGAGATCTACACGCAGATCGGCGACCAGCGCGGCTCGCTCGTTCTGACGCCCGCGGGACGCGGGCCCGACGGCTGGTACCACGACGAGGCCGAGATCGACGTGTTCGAAGCCTGGGCCGACGTCGCGCGGCGCTACGCGATCGACGCCGACCGCGTTTCCGTGTCGGGCTACTCGATGGGCGGGTACGGAACCTACAAGCTCGCCACCATGTACCCGGACCTGTTCGCGCGCGCGTTCTCGGTCGTGGGCCCTCCCGACGAGGACATCACCGGCGGCCCCACCGGCGGGCGCATCGCGGAGCTCGAGGACACCGAGAACACGATCCACGTCCTCGACAACCTTCGGAACGTGCCGCTCCTGATGTGGAACGGATTGAACGACGAGCTCGTCCCCGTCGCCGGGCCGATCAACTTCGAGCGTCGTTTGCACGAGCTCGGCTACGAGCACCGGCTCGACATCTTCCCCGGCTACGACCATTTCCTGTTCAGCCTGCGGGACGAGTGGGGGCCGGGGCGCGACTGGCTCGGCTCGTACCGCCGCGTCCGGTCGCCGGCGCACGTGACCTACCGCGCGTTCCCCGAGATGGACCGTCCGAAGCTGGGCCTCGTGCACGATCACGCCTACTGGCTGTCGGGTATCAGGGTGGCGCCCGGCGCGCGCAGCGGCCTGGTTGATGCGATCTCGCTCGCGCACGCGACACTCGACCCGACGATGATCGACGTCGCGCCCGCCGGCACCGACCCCTGGCCGCACGTGCAACTCGGACTGACCGCGACACCTCTCTCGCTCAAGCCGCCTCCCTCGAACGGTCTCGTCCTCACGCTCACCGACGTCGCGGCGCTGACAGTCTGGCCTCAGGCCGCCGGGGTTCGTGGCCGAACGGTGATGATCCGCTCGTCGAGCAACGTCCCCGCGACGATCATCCTCGCCGGGACGTTCGGAGCCGTCAGCGTGCGGGTCCCCGCCGGTTCCGCGACGCGGGTCGTGCGGCTGTAGCGGGCTTCGCGGGAGCGCGCTTCGGCGGCGCCGATCGCGCCTTCGCTGCCGCCGGCTCCTCGCCCGCGAGCGGCTTCAGGTAGGCGGTCGGCCCTCGATCCGCGATCGGATGGCGGATCCGAACGCGCGTGATCTTCACGTCTCGCGCGTTGAAGTAGCCGGCCACGAGGCCGACCTCCGCCTCGATCGCCTCCATCGCGCGCGGCGTCGGATCCTCGAAGAGTCCCACCCTGATCTCGATCTTGCGGTCGCCCACCGTGTAGTCCCACAGCCCGGCGACGGCGCCCTCGACGAGGATCACGCTCGTGGGGTTCACTCCGTTCTTGTCGTAGAGATACGGCAGGAGATCGCGGTCGGCGAAGCGCGTCCGCGACGCCTCCGCGTAGCCCATGAGGTACGGGTCGAGCGCCGGGAGCAAGTTGACGCGGTTCGCGAACGGTCGCGTGCCCTCGAACGCGCGAACGTCGGCCGGCCACATCTGCAACCCCTCGCCGATGTCCTCCGGCTCGTGCACGCGCAGTGCACGTTCCGCGTCGGCCACGAGCGCGCCCGACCACCACGCGAAGTCCTCGATCGTCGCCGGGCCGAACGCCTTCAGGTAATCGCCGGCGAGCCACGTCAGCGCCTCCGTCGGATCGGCGTCCGGCAACTCGTGGCCCAGCCACACCCGCGTCGCCGCGTAGGTGAAGACCTTCGACGTCTGCGCGGGCTGCTTCACGTAAAGAAGCTTGCCCTCGGCGCATAGCGCGTGAAGAACTAGGGAGAGTTTCTCCGGCGGCTTCTCGATGGCCTCGCGGATCTGCTCCGCGGTCTTGGGCAGTCCGGCCGCGAGGAGGATCTCGCGCTCGAGGCGCACGTACTCGGTGTCGGTGATCCCGTTGCGCGACAACGCCGCGAGCGCGGCGCTTGCCTGGTCCAGCGCGCGGAAAGCGAGGTGCGCCGTCTCGGTGTGAAGCATCCAGACCGTTCGCCGCATCGCGGGGAGCCGGATCGCCGTGCGCGTATCGATCGCGCCGTCGACCATGCCGGGCATCACGCGCGGCACGCGCGTCAGCAAGGACAGAGCTCCGTGTGGGTTCGCGCCGTACACACCGACGATCGACTGCAAGCAGTCATCGATGCCGCGGCACGAACGGTCGAGTCGTTGGCGGCGCCAGGACCACCAGCGGATCTGCTCGAGGTCTGCCATCTATTCAGTTGGGGGGCCATCGCTTCGCTGCATGAGCCCCCCAAACCCCCTCGAGGGTTGATCCGTGGTCAGACCTTGATGATCAGCGCGTCGCCCTGGCCACCGCCGCCGCAGAGGGCCGCGGCGCCGACGCCGCCGCCGCGCCGCTTCAGCTCGTGCGCGAGAGTGAGAACCAGGCGCGCGCCGCTCATGCCGATCGGGTGGCCCAGCGCGACCGCGCCGCCGTTGACGTTGATCTTGTCATCGGGGACGCCGAGGTCGCGGCCGGACGCGATCGCGACCGACGCGAACGCTTCGTTCATCTCATAGAGGTCGAGCTTGGCAGCGTCGAGGCCCGCCTTCGCCGCGGCCTTGCGGATCGCGTTCGCCGGCTGCAGGTGCAGCGAGTTGTCCGGCCCGGCGACCTGACCGTGGGCGACGACCGTGGCGAGTGGCTCGAGGCCGAGCTGCTTCGCCTTGTCCGCGCTGGTCACGATCATCGCGGCGCCGCCGTCGGAGATCTGCGACGCGTTCCCCGCCGTGATGGTCCCGTCCTTCTGGAAGGCCGGTGGGAGCTTCGCGAGCGTGTCCGAGGTCGTTCCCGGGCGGATGCCCTCGTCCTCTTCCACGAGGATCGGCTCGCCCTTTCGTTGCGGGATCTCGACCGGCACGATCTCGTCCTTCAGGCGGCCGGCCTTCGTCGCGTCTGCGGCGCGCTCGTGCGACCGCGCGGACCATTCGTCCTGCTCCTCGCGGGTGATGCCCATCTTCTTGTTCACGGTGTCGGAGCCGTCGCCCATGTGCTTGTGGTCGAAGGCGTCCCACAGACCGTCGAAGATCATC